>VXTU01000115.1 GCA_009837285.1 Chloroflexota bacterium
CCGTCGACGAGCGACTGGAACTCCTCGTCGCTGACGGGCAGTCCCGCCGCGTCGAGGAGCGCGCGGACGGTCGCTTCGACGTTGTCGGGTACGGGCATGGGGTCCCCCTCCGGCGTGTGCGGGCCGCCGCGCGCCGTCGCGCGGCGACGGGGCGCAGCATAGCGCCGCGCCGGGCGCGATGTGCCGGTCGCGGGGGACTCGCTACTCGCCGGCCACGAACGAGACGATCACGTCGGAGTTCACGGTGACCGTGTACTCCTCGCCCACCTCGAAGCTGGAGCCGAGCGGGATCGTCGTCTCAATGATGGGGAAGTCGGCCGTGCAGACGACGTCGGGCTCGACGTTCTCGTGGTGCGTCATCGTGATCTCGATGCGGTACGCCTCCCGCCGCACGATCTCGTAGCCGTTGACCTGCGAGCAGCCGCTGCCCTTCGGCAGCCCGGAGACCACGAGCAGGTCGTACGCCGCGGGCGAGCCGTCGCGCTTCACCACCTCGGCGCGTTCGACGGGTGACTCGGCGATGGCCGCGTGGCCCAGCTCCGGGTCGGCGAGGGTGAAGGTGGCGGCCACGACGTCGTTCACCACGACCGTGTACGTCAGGCCACTCACCAGCGACTGGCCGAGGACCACGTAGGTGTCGAGCTCCAGGAGCTCGGCGTCGCACTCGATACCCCACGGTGTGGGCGGCGGCTGCATCAGCGTCACCCACGCCTTGATCTCTGCGCCGTCGATCTCCCAGCCCTCGTTGCCGGGCCGCGCGCAGTTCTCGACCCCCGACTGGTAGAAGACGATGCGCAGCGGGTGGTCGGACTCGAAGGGCAGCAGGGTCGCTTGCACGATGCGCGCGGGCGTCTCCACCCACGTGCGCCAGTCCGTCCCCTCGGGCACGAGGCCCGGCGGCGGCTCGACCAGCACGAGCAGCATGTCGACGCTGCGCGGACTGCCGCGCGTGATCACGTCGTAGGCCGTGTCGTTGGTGAACGCGAGGCGACCATCGGCCTCGATGATGCGCGCGCTGACGGAGTAGACGTTGCGGTCGTCGATGTCGTCGCGGTGATAGCCGACCTCAAACCGGATCGGCACCTGGCCGGGGTTCGCGATGGTCTGGCGCGCGATGAGCGGGGCTTCGGCGTCCTGGTAGGACACGTCTCGCAGCTCGACGACGAGCCTCGCCTCCTCGGTCAGTGCGATGCGCTCCCGGTAGGTGACGGTGCCGGTGACGGAGGCGTTCGGGCTGCGCCCCGAGGTGACCTCGAGCTCGCCGGCCGGCGCCGGGTCGCTCGTGCAGGCGGCGGCGAGCGCGGCGAGCAGTGCGGTAATGGCGGCGGTGAGGGCGACGACGATCCAGGCATACATCGGGGCGACCTCCGTATGGGGTACGAAGCGAAGGTCCCAACGGGATGCCGGCAGAGCGCCGGGCACGGCGCTCGTCGGCCCCTTCATCCCTCGTAGTAGATCGTCCCACCCCTCGCCTCAGAGCGCACGTTCTCGCGCAGTGGGCTAATCTTCGACAGCACTTGGGCTGTCGCTCATGCTCGGTTCACGCGACGCATAGAATCCGGAAGGCTGAATGGAACGCCGGACCGATGCGACGCAACCAATTGGTACGAACATTCGGGTCGTGCCATCGCCCGGTATAGAGTTCGGCCAGAGCGTGGGGAGCATCGTCGTCATGACGTCGAGACACAGTGAACTCAGGGCTCGCTACCCATCGCGAGCCGGTACGATCGAGGTGCCGTCACTCAACCCCAGCACGGACAACGGACACCCTCAGCCAGTCCGGATCGAGGCTCGCTGGGGTGTGCGCCGACGATTCCCGTACCTATATCGCTGCCTGACCTCTGCCGAGTGGCTTCTTGCGGCGCGGCGCGGCGTGGCCAGCTAAGGGGCAGCGGTGCCTGGATCCCGCGCGGTGGTCGGTACGCTCGTTGCGCTGGGCGTTCTCGCGTTCGCGGCTCAGCTGGCGCGCGCCCAGGAGGTGGACGACACCCCTCCCGCCTTCGTGAGCGCACGAACCGACACCACGGGCGAGCACATCGTCGTCACGTTCAGTGAGGCCGTCACCATCAATCCCGCGGTGACGCTGATGAGCGAACAGCACAACATCCCCCTGCTGGACCTCATTCGGGGAGTCCTGAGCGTGACGATCGATGGCCGCGAGGATCTCCTGTCGGGCGCGGCACTGTCGGACAGCGAACTCACGATCCGGATCACGGCGCCCCCCATTGAGGCTGGTCAGGCCGTGAGCGTTGCTTCCAATACGACGTTCGCCCGCAGCCTCGGATCCCTCTTCGTCGATGCCGCGGGGAACCCGCTTCCGCTCTTCCCTTCACAGAGCGTGGAGAACCTGTCCGTCGTCCCCAGCGGGTCGCGCGCCGCTCCCGGGGTGGTAGTAAGCCCCAGCTCCCTGCGGATAACCGAAGGGCAGAGTGAGCGCTACACGGTGAGGCTCCCGTCGCGGCCATCGAGTGACGTCACCGTCGAGCTGTTCGTCTGGCGGCTCGGGGCGATCCGAGTGGAGCCGCGCCAGATGACCTTCACGACCAGTAACTGGAACGCTCCCCAGCTCGCGACCGTCGTCACCGACGACGACGACGACGCCCAGGACATCTGGACGGTGATCCTCCACACGCGGAGCGACGCCAGTCTCGGGAGGGCTGCGGGCCTGGTGCGCGTGATCGTGGACGACGAGGACGAGCTGCTGCGTGTGTCGGGAAATAACGCGCCCGAGTACACCGAGAACGCCACGACAACGGTCGCGACGTATGCCGCCCCGTGGGCGTCGGGCGTGACCTGGTCACTGTCCGGCGCCGACAGCGAGCACTTCTCTATCAGCCGGGGCGGCGACCTCTCGTTCGCCTCGCCTCCCGACTACGAACACCCGGCGGACGACAACGCCGACAACGTGTACCAGGTGGGCGTGCGTGCATCCCACGGAGTTGCGGCGGGCTTCCTCGACGTGAGCGTCACCATCGTCGACGTGAACGAGCCGCCCGATGTCTTCGGCCCGGTCGGCGTCCGCGTCGAGGAGGGCTCGGGCACATTCGTGGGCACCTACACCTACGACGACCCTGAAGCCGGTCTCGCGAGGTGGTCGCTTGCGGGGAGCGACCACCAGCTCTTCACCATCACGAACGGTGAGTTGCGCTTCAGAGAGGCGCCCGACTTCTCGAGCCCGGCCGATGCGAACGGAAACAACCGCTACGAAGTCACCGTCCTTGCGGAGGACGGAAGCGACTTCCCCGGGAGGCGTCGCGTGACCGTCTCCGTGATTGACGGATCGGCAGCCACGGCCGCCGCAAACCATGCGCCCGCCTTCCCCACCGCGTCGACCGTCCGATTCGTCGCCCGCCGCGCGGCCGCCCGCACCAAGGTCGGCCCGCCGGTCACCGCGACCGATCAAGACGGTGACCCGGTGACGTACGGACTGTCCGAGCGCACCGCTCGGTCGTTCGACATCGACGAGCACACCGGCCAACTCCGACTCAGATCGGGAACGGTGCTCGATCCTGCCGCGCAACGCTTCTACCGAGGCACGGTGACCGCAACCGACCCCTCGGGTGCGACCGCGACCGTCGACCTGACGATCACGGTCACTGAGGCATCCCGATCGCGCGGGCCGTCCCGGCCCGCCAGCAGCGTCGACTTCGAGTGGACCGTCGAGTACGACCTCGACGAGCTCGAGGCCCACAACGAGTGGCCCACTGGCCTGTGGTCTGACGGCACGACCCTCTGGATCACCGAGGCCGGTCCGGGCTCCGACGCCGGCGTCTACGCCTACGACCTCGAGAGCGGCGAGCGCAGGGAACGAACGGAGTTCGATCTCGATGAGCGCAACCGCGCGCCGCGCGGCCTCTGGTCCGACCGCGAGACGGTCTGGATCTCGGACGCCGACCGGAACCGGCTCTATGCCTACGATCTCGCGAGCGGCGAGCGCGCTGAGCACCACGATATCGTCCTCGACGCGCGGAACAGCGACGCGCACGGTCTCTGGTCCGACAGCGAGACGCTGTGGGTCGTGGACGGCGAGGAGGCGAAACTCTTCGCCTACGATCTCGGGAGCGGCGATTTCCTGGCCGACTACAGACTGGGTTTCGTGAACGAGGCCCCGCGGGGAGTGTGGTCCGACGGCGTGACGGTCTGGGTCTCCGACGATGACAGCAAGGGGCTCGTCGCCTACCGCTTGCCCTCACCGCGGCGAGCCGGCACGAGCAGGCTCGAGCGTGTCGAGGACGAGGACTTCGGGGAACTCAGCCTGTCGCAGGCAAGTAACAACAGCCCGCGTGGCATCTGGTCCGACGGCGGCGTGATGTATGTCGCGGACGCGAGCGACGGCCGCGTCTACAGCTACAACATGCCGGACGCGATCGACGCACGCCTAGCCTCGCTCACGCTGAGCGGCATCGACATCGGCGAGTTCTCCTCCACCAGGCGCGAGTACACAGCTGTCGCCCCAGCACGCGTCACGCAGACGACCGTCGACCCCCACACCGAGCAACCCGGGGCAACAGTCGCGATCACGCCTCGCGACGCGGATGCCCGTCGCAGCGGGCATCAGGTGGCGATCGCGGACGGCGTTGAGGTCACGGTGACCGTGACCTCAACGGACGGGAGCCGGAAGCGCGTCTACCGCGTGTCAGTCGCCTCCAGCGCCGAGGCGTCCTGTCTGCGAGGCTCGATCCACGTTGGCGTCAGCCTCGTCAGCTACGAAGGGGGGTCTGTCAGGGACCTGGCGTCGTGCGCGGCGCGCCTGCACGTCAAGGCTCTCCACGCCACGCAGGGCGGCTTCTGGGTTTCCTACATTGTCGGTGCGCCGGACTTCGTGAACCGCGCCTTCATAGAGCTCTACCCGGACGGCGTCCCCATCAATGCTCCGCTGCTCGCGACAAGCGACGGGCCGCCCGCGGCCGATACGAGCGCCGACAAGGACCTCGACGGCGACAAGGGCCCCGACAGCAGCAAGGGCAGCACTCAACCCTGAGTGGGCTCGAGGGCTCCTCGACTCGTTCTCGCGGCGGACGGGCGAGCGCGTCGAGCGCTCAGCGACCGCGTCGGCGCTGGCGCTGGCCGTATGAGCGGATCGCGCGCAGGAAGTCGATCCGGCGGAACGCCGGCCAGTACGCCTCGCAGAAGTAATACTCGCTGAACGCGCTCTGCCACAGCATGAACCCCGACAGTCGCAGCTCGCCCGACGTGCGGATCACCAGGTCCGGGTCCGGGATGTCCGGTGCGTACAGGTAGCGGCCCAGCTCGTCCGCGTCGAGGCCGCGCGCGAGGGCCTCGAGGGAGTCACCGCGCCCGTCGTGGTCCTCGATCAGCTGGCGCACCGCGTCGACGATCTCGTCGCGGCCGCCGTAGCCGACCGCCACGACGAGGTCGCCGGCTTCGTGCTCCGCGGTCGCCGACTCGACGCGCTCGATGGCCGCGACGGTCGAGGCGGGGAGCAGGTCGCGGCGGCCCACGGCGCGGATGCGGCGCGGGAGCGTGGCGTGGCGCTGCTGCTCGGCGAGCGCTTCCACACGCGTCTCGACGATCTCGTAGATGGCGTCGAGCTCATCGGCGGGGCGGTGCATGTTGTCCGTCGAGAGCACCCACACCGTGATGACGGGGATGCCGAGCTCGTCGCACCAGTCGATGAGGCGCTCGATGTTGTCCGCGCCGTCGCGGTGGCCCGCGCCGACGTTCGCGAGGCCCGAGGTGCGTGCGAAGCGGCGGTTGCCGTCCGGCAGCACGCCGACGTGCCGCGGGATGTCGCCGCGGCGCACCTCCGCCTCCAGCCGCCCCTCGTAGAAGCGGTAGACGAGCCGGCGCAGCAACTCCACGTCGAGGGCGTCCCGGGACGTCCGAGGCGCCTAGGCGCGCTCCGCCCGCACGATGAAGCGGTCGCGGTAGGTCTTCGTGGCCACGTCGAACTCGCCGCCGCAGGTGATGAGCGTGATCGAGTCAACCGACACGTCGCCGCTGAGGATCGGCAGCCACACGTTGTCGGGGCCATTGGCCTCGACTTGGCGCGTCCACTTCACGGTGTATTGCATGACCTTGCCGCCGACCTCGACCTCGATGACGTCGCCGGGGGAGAGCAGGTTCAGGGCGTAGAACACGCCCTCGCCGCGGTAGTGCGCCTCGGCCCACGGGATCTGGAGGTTGTAGTCGACGTGGCCTGAGAACACGGCGTTGCCGCCGCCGCCGGGCACGCCGCCGAGGCCGTCCCACTCGGAGAAGTCGTACCACACCACGTCGCCGGGGCCTGTCGGGTTCGGCATCTTCGCGTCCACATAGCGCCGCCCCACTGCCGCGTCGACCCCGAGCACGGGGATGCGCAGCCGCCCGAGCGTCGCGTCCGGCGCCTCGCCATACCGCCGATGCAGCTCGTCCAGGTCCGACACGGTCGGCGCGCTCGCGGGCGCGGTCGTCGACGTGCCGTCGTCTGGTGCGGTCGTGGTTGCGGCGGTCGTCGTGTCCTCATCGTCTGGTGCGGTCGTGGTCGTCGCGGTCGTCGTGTCCTCGCCGGCCGGCTCGGTCGTCGTCGACGTAGTCGCGGTGTCGTCGTCGGGCTTGGGGGCCGTCACCGACTGTGTGGGCGTCGAGGGCGCCGGGTCGGCGGCGGCGGGCTCCGCGTCGGCCGATGTCGAGATGGGCGTGATCACCACGCCCGGGCCGTCGTCGCCCCCGCCGGAAACGAGCGCGAACAGGGCGACGACGATGCCGATGGCCACGCCGGCGAGGATGCCAAGCGCGGCCCAGCGCAGCAGCGGAGAGCCGCCCGATGAGAACAGGGTGTCGAGGATGCCGTGGCGGTTCGAGGTCATCTGGGGAGTCCTTCGGTCGCGGGCCGGCCACGCACGGATGCGCCGCCGAACCGACTCCCACCACTCCTCACATATCGTTCACGAAACCGCGCGTGCCTGCAACTCCCCCCTCGCGCCTCCCCTCAAAAGGGGAGGGCCCCAATTGGGGCCCTCCATCAGTCAGCTCCGAGGGGGGCTACTCACCCCCGCGCGATGCCGAAGGCTAGTCGATGCGGCGGGTGACCGTGCGCGCGCCGGCGACGCCGGTTGCTGCCAGCACGCCGAGCGCGAGGACCAGGAGCATCGAGGAGGCGCCGGACCCGGTGGCGAGGCCGGTGTTGCCGGTGTCGCCCTTGTCGCCCGGGGTCATCCCCTCCATGCCGTCATCGCCATCGTCCATACCGTCCATGCCGTCGGCGTCGTCCATGCCGTCCATGCCGTCGCCGTCGTCCATCCCGTCGTCCATGCCATCGCCGGCGTCGTCCATACCGTCCATGCCGTCGCCGTCGTCCATGCCGTCTTCCATGGCCGGGGCCGGGGTCAGCGCGAGGCTCTGGACGTCGCCGGGAGCCCACGTCACGCTCTGCTCGGCCTTGGCGTCGCCGATGTGGAAGTTGACCGTGGCGCCCTCAACCGCATTGCCGTCGCAGTCGCCCTCGTCGACACGGATGACCCAGATGCCGTCATCGCCGACATCGAAGGAGCCGCACGCCTCGCCGTCGATGGACGCGCTGATGGTTGTACCGGCCTCCTGGCCACCGCCGTAGTAGGTGGCTTCGGTCGGGTGGGCGAGTGCGGTCTGCGCGCCGAACACGAGGGGGGCGAGCAGGAGCGCGAGGAGCGCCGCGGCGAAGCCCAGCCGCGCGGGTCGGTTCATTGTGTCCATGTTCAGTCTCTCCTTATTGGGGCTCGTTGCGGCCGGGGCCGCCGGGCGGACCCCAGTCTACTTCGCGTGCGTGCGTGCTCGGGGATTGTCCCATGGTCATCGTCAACTGTTGTATCAGCCGCCCCGCTTCTGACCAAACGCCCTGCCCTTCCGATCTCTCGCCCCGCCTTCTGATCCCCTCGCCCCCATTGGGGGAGAGGGTGAGGGTGCAGGGGATCCGCGGGGTGCGAGGAGGCTTCGAGGAGCCTGCGGGGCCTTTCGGACCCTCACCCCAACCCTCTCCCGCAGTGCGGGAGAG
>VXTU01000117.1 GCA_009837285.1 Chloroflexota bacterium
CTCCTCACCCACCGTCGACCGCCCGGCACGCCCTCGACGCGCTCGCGGGGGCGCCGAGGCTGCCCGGTCCGCAGCCGCCGAGGCGGTCACGCACGTGCGGGAGCCGCGCAGGCTGCGTCGCATGGTCGCGTTCGGGCCGCGCTGCCCGGACTGTGCCGGGCCGCTCGCCTTCGGCGAGGGCTGCTCGCTCTGTCCCGTCTGCGGCTACTCGAGCTGCACCCCGGCGCGTCGAGGTCCCTGAATCGCCCGCGTGGAGGCCGGTTTCTGGCACTTCGCGCGTAGCCCTTGTGCGTGACCGTTCGTATACTCGCCAAAATCCCCAAGGCGCAGAGGCGACATGGTCATCGGCGCGGCACGTGACACCGATCTGACCGCGCTGGGCAGGCGCATCCGTCGTCATGTCGTGCGCATGGTCTACGACGCCAAGTCAGGCCACATCGGCGGCTCGCTCTCCGCCGTCGAGATCATGAGCGTGCTCTACTGCCGCGTCATGCAGCACGACCCCGAGCGGCCCGACTGGCCCGCGCGCGACCGCTTCATCATGAGCAAGGGCCACTGCACGCCGGTGCAGTACGCCCTCCTCGCCGAGCTCGGCTACTTCCCCGTCGAGGAGCTCTCGACGTTCCGCCAGCTCGGCTCGCGCCTGCAGGGGCACTCGGTGCGCAACCGCCCGCTCGGCGTCGAGAACTCCGCGGGCTCGCTCGGCATGGGGCTCTCGTTCGGCCTCGGCATGCGGCTGGCGGCGCGGCTCGGCGAGGGCGACGTGCCCGCCGACGCGCGCGCGTGGGTGCTGATGGGCGACGGCGAGCAAAACGAGGGCCAGGTCTGGGAGGCGGCTATGGCCGCCGCCCACCACGACGCCGAGGGCTTGATCGCGCTGATCGACCGCAACGGCATCCAGAACGACGACTTCACCCGCACGACGATGATCACCGAGCCGCTCGACGAGAAGTACGCGGCCTTCGGCTGGGACGTCATCTCCGGCGTCGACGGCCACGACATCGACGCCGTCGAGGAGGCGCTGCTGCACGCGCGCGACGTGCGCGGGAAGCCGGCCTGCGTGATCTTCGACACGGTGAAGGGGCACGGCGTCTCGTTCATGGAGCACAACCCTGGCTTCCACGGAGCGCCGCCGAGCCCCGATCAGTTCGAGGAGGCGATGCGCGAGCTCGCCGACCCCGACGACGTGAACGGAGCCGCCTCGTGACGACCACCGAGGCGCCCGCCCCCGCCGCGACGCGCGAGGCTCTGGGGCCGACGCTGATCCGCTTGCGCGAGGAGGGCATGGACCTCGTCGTCGTCGACGCCGACCTCGGCAACTCGACCTCGGCGCGCAAGTTCCAGGCGGCGTACCCGGAGCGGTTCTTCACGCTCGGCGCGGCCGAGCAGAACATGATCTCGGTCGCCGCCGGCATGGCCGCGATCGGCAAGGTGGCGTTCGCGTCCACCTTCGCCGTCTTCGCCGAGCACGCCTACGACCAGCTCCGCATGTCGGTCTCGCAGCCGAACCTCGACGTGAAGCTCGTCGCCTCGCACGGCGGGCTGTCCGTCGGCGAGGACGGCGCGTCGGCGCAGTCGGTCGAGGACATTGCGGTGATGAGCTCGCTCGTGAACTTCCGCGTGATCGTCCCCGCCGACGTGGTCGAGGCCGCTGTGGCCGTCGAGGTGGCCGCCCGCACGCCGGGCCCGTTCTACATCCGCACGGACCGCCCCAAGCACCGCGTGCTCTACACCGACGGCGCGCGCTTCGAGCTCGGCCGCGCGGACACCCTGCGTGACGGTTCGGACGTCACGCTCGTCTCCTACGGCCTGATGGTGGAGCGCACGCTCGACGCCGCCGAGGAGCTCGCGGCCGACGGCATCTCGGCGCGCGTGCTCAACATGGCCACGCTCCGCCCGCTCGACGTCGACGCGCTGGAGCGCGCGGCGGCCGACACCGGCGCGATCGTCGTGGCCGAGGAGCACCTCGTGCACTCCGGCCTGGGCGCGATGGCTGCGCAGGCGCTCGCATCGCGCCGTCCGGTGCCGATGGAGTTCGTCGGCGTACAGGACCGCTACGGCGAGTCCGGGCTCTGGCACGAGGTCCTCGACGCGGTCGGCCTCACGGCCGAGAACATCGCCGCCGCCGCCCGCCGCGCGGTTACTCGGAAGCGCGGGTAGGCCCGCGCGGGCGCCCGCAAGTAGGCCCGCCCCGGCTCGCTACTCCAACCCCAGGTACGGCCACGCCTCGCGCAACTCACGTACCTCGACGTCTGGGACGAGGTCGCCGCTCTCGACGTGCCAGTCGCCGCGGTTCACCCAGATGGCGCCGACACCCGCGGCGTGCGCGCCCACCACGTCGTGGTACGGGTTGTCGCCGATGTACACGGTCGCCTCGGGGGCGACACCGAGGGGTTCGAGGGCGAGCGCGAAGATCGCTGGGTCCGGCTTCTGGAGCCCGGCCTCGCCCGAGACCACGACCACCTCGAAGTAGCGTTCGAGGTCGAAGCGCTCGATCTTCGGGCGCTGGATGCGGGAGAGGCCGTTGGTGATGAGCGCCAGCGGGTAGCGCGCTCCCGCCGCGACGAGCGTCTCGAGGGCGTCGGGGTAGATGGCGACGTGGTTGACGTGGATCGCGCGGTAGTGGTCCGCGAGCCGTTCTGCGAGCGTGGGGTCGGGCCGCAGGTGCGTGGCGATCAGCCGCTCGTATGCCTCCAGGGTGAACCGTTCGTCCCACTCGCCGCGGCCGGCCGCGCGGAAGGCGTCCTCGGTGTAGTGGCGGAAGTAGCCGTCGTAGATCTCCTCGGGCGTGCCGAGCGCGCGTAACCCCGGCTCGGCGGCGTGCAGCTCCTCGATCGACTCGGCGAACCCAGCGCGCCACGAGCCACGGGCGTCGATGAGCGTGTCGTCGAGGTCGAACAGCACGGCCTGGAGCTGGTCGGGGGCGGGGAGGCCGTTGCTCATGGTCGCTGCGGGCGTGCGGAGCGCCTTACGCGGGCTCCTCGCCGCCATCGCCATCACCATCGGTATCGCCGTTGCCGTCCTCCTCCGAGCCGTTGTCGTCGGCGAAGACGCCCATCTCCTCGCCGCGCCACACCGTCACGACCAGGTCCTCGCGGTACGGGTCGGCCGAGGTCACGATCTGGTCGTCGATCGCCTCGAGCAGGTCCTGCACCTGGTCGTCGCTGAGCGCGGCGTGGACCACGAGCGTCGCGTGGGCGGCCGAGCCTGTGTAGTGCACGTCGACGCGGCCGAGGGCGTGCTCGCCGTCATCGATGGTGTAGACCTCGGAGTACGGCGTGCGCGCCTCGCGGTTGAAGCGGTAGTCGGCCATCGGATCCCCTCGTTCGCCGCGACCGCCCAGTGCGGCTGCTTGGTGCGGCTGCTTGGTGCGGCTGCTAGGTGCGGCTGCTAGGTGCGCACCTGGCCGGTGCCGAGCACCACCCACTTGTAGGAGGTCAGCTCGCGCAGGCCCATGGGGCCGCGGGCGTGCATCTTCTGCGTGGAGATGCCCACCTCGCAGCCCAGCCCGAACTGCGCGCCGTCGTTGAAGTACGTCGAGGCGTTCACGAACACCGCCGCGGCGTCCGCTTCGCGCTGGAAGCGCTGCGCGGCGGCGTACGAGTCCGTCACGATCGCCTCGGAGTGCCCGCTCCCGTGCACCTCGATGTGGTCGAGCGCGTCGTCGAGCGAGTCCACGATGTGCACCGAGCAGTCGAGCGAGAGCCACTCGCGGTCGTAGTCCTCGGGCTCGACGGGGAACGCCGGCGCGGTGTCGCCCACGAGTCCCGCGGCGCGGTCGTCGACGTGGAGCGTGACGCCGCGATCGCCGAGCGCGCGGGCCACGCGCGGCAGGAAGGAAGCTGCGACGTCGGCGTGGACGAGCAGGGTGTCCATGGCGTTGCAGACCGACGGGCGCTGCGTCTTCGCGTTCACCACGATGCGCTCGGCCATGTCCAGTTCGGCTTCGTCGTCGATGTAGGTGTGGCACACGCCGATACCGCCGGCGACGACGGGCATGGTCGCCTCGTCGCGGATGCGGCGGATGAGGTCTGCCCCGCCGCGCGGCACCATCAGGTCGATGTACTCGTGGGCGCGCAGCATCGCGCCCACCTCGGCGCGGTCAGTGGACTGGACGAACTCGATGCAGTGATCGGGCAGCCCGGCCGCGGCGGTCTCACGCTGGAGGATGGCGGCGAGGGCGGCCGAGGTGGCGTGCGCGTCGGTGCCGGAGCGCAGCAGCACGCCGTTCCCTGACTTCAGGCACACCGCCGCGATGTCCACCGTCACGTTCGGGCGTGACTCGTAGACCGCGCCGATGACGCCGAGCGGCACGCGCATGCGGCCGATCTGCAGGCCGTTCGGCCGCGTCGACATGTCCTCGACCTCACCGACCGGGTCGGGGAGCGCGGCGATCGCGCGCACGTCGCGCGCGATGCCGGCGATGCGGTCCGGCGTGAGCGTCATGCGGTCGAGGAAGGCGTCGGTCAGGCCGTTGACCCGGGCGCGCTCAAGCTCCGGGCCGTTGACGGCGAGGAGGGCGTCGGTCTCGGCCTCGATGGCGTCGGCAACGCGCAGCAGCGCGGTGTCCTTGAGGTCGGTGGAGGCGGTGCCGAGCTGTCGCGCCGCCTTGCGCACGCGCGCGGCTCGCTCGACGGCCTCGATCTGTGTCGTAGTCATGGCAGTGAGTGTACCCGCCGGATCCGCTGTGCGCGCTCGCCCGGTGAGGCGTGCGCTACCGGCCGGCGGCGATAATCAGCGGCACGATAACGCGCGGTGGCGGGTAGCCCTCACCCTCCGACACCTCCTCCTCGAACACCTCGAGGTACGCGAGCTGCCGTTCGGCCGCGTCGTACTCCACGGTGAAGGAGAAGGGCGCGGGGCCGTCGAAGCCGCCACCGCTCGTGAAGCCGGTCGCCAATACCTCGCCGGCGCGATCGAGCAGCCGCCACACCACGTTCGACTCGTGGGTGCGCGAGCAGCCGCTCACCTCGAAGCCGCTTGCGACCTCATCGCCTGCCGCGGGCGAGGTCACGATCACCATCGCGGCGTCGGGCAAGCTGTCGTCGCAGGTGAGCGTGGCGTCTGCATCAACTTGGGCGGTGACGAACTTCAGCTCCTCGAGCGACTCGCCCGCGAGCCGGAACGTGCGGATGACGGGCACCGACGGTGCCTCCGCGAAGGGCGCGTCCGGCGGCCGGTCGAGCAGCGCGACCGCGATGACGCCATCGTGGATGGAGAGGCCCAGGACGCGGATGCGGTCGCCCAGGAAGACGGCGTCGGCGTCGTGGATCTCACCTTCCTCCTTGAGCAGCGCGTGCAGGTAGCGGAAGTTCCCGCTGCCGCCCGCGTTCTCGACCGTGATTGCGGCGGCGTCCGTGATGCCGTTGCCGTCGAGGTCGCCGACGGCCGACTGGGAGAGGCGGATCTCGAGTTCGCTGGCCGAGCCGGGCGCGACCGGCGCCCGGAACTCGCCGTCCTCGAGCGTGACCGTGCCCGCGTCGGCGTGCTCGGTCAGGATGGTGGCCCGCTCAAGGGACACTCTGTCCGGCGCTGCCAGATCGTTGTCGGCTATCCCGTCGCAGGACGCCAGCAGCGTAGCTGCGAGGAGCAGTGCGCCCACGGCCGCCATGCGTGACGCGACGCGTCGGATCCAGTGTCGTCTCGACATGTTGACTCCCCGCGCTCGGACCTCACCGGCAGAGTACGTCGAACTCGTAGCCGCGGCCGGTCAGTCCCTCGATGACGGTCGGGAGGGCCTCGACGGTCTGCGAGCGCTCACCTCCGCCGTCGTGCATGAGGACGATCGCGCCGGGCCGCGCGTTGGCGAGGACGTGCGCGGCGATCTGGTCGGCGCCGGGCCGTCGCCAGTCCTGCGTGTCCACGCTCCACAGCACGATCGACTTCCCGAGTTCGGCCGCGAGGTCCCTCGTGTGCTCGTTCATCGCGGCGTACGGCGGGCGCAGGCAGGCGATGGGGTCGACGCGCGCGCCCGCCGCCGCGTGCAGTGCGTCGTCGGCGGCGTTGACCTGCGAGATGAAGAGCTCGCGGGGCGCCTTGTCGAGCCAGATGTGGTCGAAGGTGTGGTTCTCGGCCTCGTGCCCGGCCTCGACGATGCGCTCGACGATCTCGGGATACCGGCTCGCGCTCTGGCCAAGCACGAAGAAGGTGGCGGGCGCGTCGTAGCGCTCGAGGATGTCGAGCACCTGCGGCGTCCATGTGGGGTGTGGCCCGTCGTCGAAGGTGAGGTAGACGACCGGCGCGCCCGCCCGGTCGTGGGCCGCGGGCTGCGACGGCTCGACGGTCATCAGCGGGGGCTCAGGCTCGGGCCGCTGCCGGGCAGCGTCGACTGCTGCCCACGTCGCCTCGTCCACGGCACCCGTTGGTTCGAGGTCGGCCTGCTGCTGGATGTGGATCACGGCTTCGCGCGTCGCCGCGTCGTACAGGTCGTAGTAGCGGCCGGGATTGAGGAAGCCGAGACCGCGCACCTGCGCGAGTCGCTGCTGGAGCGCGCGAACATGCCGCCCGCGGTCGCCCGAGCCGAGCGTGTAGCCCTTGGCGAACCACTCGGCAGACGGGCCGGGCAGCAGCTCCTCGGCGGCGGGCGCACCTGACTCGAGGCCGGGGGCCCGCTCGATCGAGTCGAGGTACGACGCCGCCTGCTGCAGGAACGCATCGCCGGGCGCGAACTCGGCCGCGCGGGCGGCCGCTGCGCTCGCGCCCTCCAGGTCGTCGGGTGAGGCGAGCGCGAGCCCCAGCGCGCGCACCGCGTGGATCGCGGCCTCGTCGGGGCGCTGGGCCAGCGCGCGCTCCGTGTAGTCGAGGATCGTCACGGCCATCGTCGCGAGGTCGGCTACCGCGGCCGTGCCATCGACGAGCGGTCCGTCGAGCGCGAACACTGCCGCGGGAGCGTGCGCTCGCATGAGGTCGAGTGCAGCCGTGTACTCGCCGGCCAGGACGTTGGTGAGCAGCGGTTGTCCGGGCGAGCCCGCGTGCGCGAGGCGCTGCGCCGCCGTCTGGTTCACGAGGATCGAGAGCCAGCGCATGTCGTCGTTGCGGGGCGCACGGCGCGCCGTCGCAACGGCGAGCGCGGCCGCCTGACGCCACAGGTCCGCCTCGGCGAGAGCGACGACGCGCGAGGCGGCGGTCCCGATGTCGCCCGAGAGGCCGGGCGTGACTCGTAGGGGAACCTCGACCAGCGCCGAGCCGTCCCAGCGGTAGATGGCGACCGAGTGCTCCTCGACGGCGCAGGCGTAGCAGAAGACGTACGGATTTGAGGTATTGAGCACGAACTCGGGTACGCCGTCGCCGTCGAGGTCAGTGATCTCGCCCGCGTTGGGGCGCGAGCTGATGTGGGAGAGCACAGTGGCGAGGCTGCCGCTGGCCGGGTCGAACCGGATCACGTCGAGCGTGCCCGCGTGGGCGCCCGTGCCCGCGCGGATCATGATCCACGCGGCACCGTCGGGCGCGCGTGCGAGGTCGGTGTCGCCGGTGCGCTGTGGCGCCGTGTCGATCTCGAGGCGCGCGATCTCGCGCGACCACGAGCCGTCGGGGTTGAGCCGGTAGAGCGCGACGATGTGGAAGAAGTTCACGGGGTCGCCATCGTCGTCGAGATAGAGGGGCTGGGGGCCGTCGGTGATGACCGCCCAGTAGCTGCCCTCGGTGTCCTCGATGCCAAGGTCGATCGCCCGGACCTCAAGGTCGTTGTCCTCGAACTCGGCGGTGATCTCCGCGAGCACCATCGAGGCGAGTTCGTCGGCCAATGTCGCGAGATCGGCCTCGGTGGGCGTCGGAGTCGGCGTCGGCTCTGGCTCGGGCGTCGAGGTGGGTGTGGCGGGCGTCACGGCGGGCGGCGGGCTGGCGGTCGGTGTGGGCGC
>VXTU01000054.1 GCA_009837285.1 Chloroflexota bacterium
CGTTCCCACGTTGGCGTGCGGCTTCGTCCGCTCGAACTTCCCTCGCGCCATCTCCGCTCTCCTGTCTCCCCGAGGGCCCTCCGGGCCTTCGGTCTGCCTGCTATACCCGCGCGCCGGCGCGCTCACCCGCAACTTCGCGGGCGACGTCGTCCGGCGCCGCTTCGTAGTGGTCGAACTCCATCGAGTAGGTCGCGCGGCCCTGCGTCAGCGAGCGCACGTCCGTGGCGTACCCGAAGGTCTCCGCCAGTGGCACCAGCGCCGAGATGACCTGCGCGTTGCCGCGCGGCTCCGAACCCAGCACCGTCCCGCGACGCTGGCTGATGTCGCCAAGGATGTCGCCGAAGTGGTCGTCCGGCGTCACGACCTCGATCTTCATCACCGGCTCCAGCAGCACCGAGGCGCCCTTCTCGAGCGCCTCGCGCATGCCCATCGTCCCGGCGGTCTGGAACGCCATCTCCGAGGAGTCCACCGCGTGGAACGAGCCATCGACGACGGCGACCGCGACGTCCACCACCGGGAAGCCCGCACGGGCTCCGGCGGTCAGCGCGCGCTCGACGCCCTGCCTGACGGCCCCGACGTACTCGCGCGGGATCGACCCGCCGACCGTGCGGTCCTCGAAGCTGAATCCGGCGCCCGGCTCGCGCGGCGCGACCTCGAGCACGCAGTGCCCGTACTGGCCGCGGCCGCCCGTCTGGCGCACGAACCGGCCCTCGGTGCGGACCTCACGCCGCATCGTCTCGCGGTAGGCGACCTGCGGGCGGCCGACGTTGGCCTCCACGCGGTGCTCACGCCGCATGCGGTCGACGATGACCTCGAGGTGCAGCTCGCCCATGCCGGAGATGACCGTCTGGCCGGTCTCCTCGTCGTAGCGCACCTTGAAGGTCGGGTCCTCCTCGGCCAGCCGCTGCAGCGACTCGCCCAGGCGGTCCTGGTCGTCGCGGGTGCGCGGCTCGATGGCCACGGAGATGACCGGCGCGGGGAAGCTGATCGCCTCCAGCACCACTGGCTCGTCGGGCGAACTCAGCGTGTCGCCGGTGAAGGTGTCCTTGAGGCCGATCCCCGCGGCGATTTCGCCCGCGTAGACCTCCTCGATGTCCTCGCGCGAGTCGGCGTGCATGCGCAGCAGCCGGCCGAAGCGCTCGCGGCGGTTACGGCCGGTGTTGAGCACGCGCTCGCCCGAGCGCACGACGCCCGAGTAGACGCGGAAGAACACGAGCCGCCCGACGAACGGGTCGGAGACGACCTTGAAGGCGAGCGCGGTCAGCGGCTCGTCGTCGGAGGCCGCGCGCTCGTACGTCACCTCGGTGTCGCTCACGTCGTGGGCGACGATCGGCGGCACCTCGAGCGGCGAGGGCAGGTACGTCACCACGGCGTCCAGCAGCGGCTGCACGCCCTTGTTGCGCAGCGCCGAGCCGGCGAGCACCGGGGTGACGGCGTTGCTGATCGTCGCGCGGCGGATCGCCTTCTGCAGCTCGGTGACGCCGATCTCGTGGCCCTCGAGGAACGAGACCAGCAGCTGGTCGTCGTGCTCGGCCAGGCGCTCGACCATGGCCTCGCGCGCCTCGCGCGCGGCGTCCTGGAACTGCACGGGGATGACGTCCTCGGCGACGGTCTCGCCGCGGTCGCCGCCGAAGCGCAGCGCGCGCATGGTGACGAGGTCGATGACACCGCCGAAGGCGTCCTCGACGCCGAGCGGGAGTTGGAGCGGCACGGCCACGGCGCCCAGGCGCTCCTCAATCATCCGCAGCGTGCGGTCGAAGTCCGCGCCGGTGCGGTCCATCTTGTTGACGAAGCAGATGCGGGGCACCTGGTACTTGTTGGCCTGACGCCACACCGTCTCGGACTGCGGCTCGACGCCCGCAACGCCGTCGAACACCACCACGCCGCCGTCAAGCACGCGCAGTGAGCGCTCGACCTCGACGGTGAAGTCGACGTGGCCGGGGGTATCGATGATGTTGATCTGGTGGTCTTGCCACTCGGCCGTCGTGGCGGCCGATGTGATGGTGATGCCGCGCTCGCGCTCCTGCTCCATCCAGTCCATCACCGCAGTGCCCTCGTGCGTCTCTCCGAGGCGGTAGGTGCGGCCGGTGTAGTAGAGGATGCGCTCGGACACGGTGGTCTTGCCGGCATCGATATGGGCGATGATGCCGATATTGCGGACGCGTTCCAGCGGGGTCTCACGAGTCATGTCGTTGATTGCTCCCTCGACACGTGACGGGCCCGCCTGGCCGTCCGATGGTCTCCTGCATGATTTCGCCCCCGGCACAGGCCGGGGGCGTGCTTGCCGGCATTCCGGCGCTTACCAGCGATAGTGGACGAACGCACGGTTGGCCTCCGCCATCCGGTGCGTCTCCTCCTTGCGACGTACAGCGACGCCTGTGTTGTTCGCGGCGTCGAGGACCTCGGCCGCGAGCCGCTCCTCCATGGAGCGCCCGCTGCGTCCGCGCGCGGCGTTCAGCAGCCAGCGCAGAGCGAGCGCCTGACGGCGCTCGGCTCGGATGTCCACCGGGACCTGGTACGTGGCGCCGCCTACGCGGCGCGGCTTGACCTCGATCACCGGGGTGACGTTGCGCACGGCCTGCTCGAAGACGTCGATGCCCGGCCGTCCGGTCGTCCCTTCCACGCGGTCCAGCGCGCGGTAGACGATGCGCTCGGCGGTGCTCTTCTTGCCGTTCATCAGCACCTTGTTGGTGAACGCGGTGACCAGCCGCGACTGGAATCGCGGGTCGGGCTCGACAGGGCGGCGCTCGGCTCGGTTGCGACGCACGTCCGGCTACTCCTTGCGCGTTCCGTACTTGCTGCGGCTGCGACGCCGGCCTTCGACGCCCGTGGCGTCCAGCGCGCCGCGCACCACGTGGTAGCGCACGCCCGGCAGGTCCTTGACGCGGCCGCCGCGCACGAGCACGACCGAGTGCTCCTGCAGCGTGTGGCCCTCGCCCGGGATGTAGGCGGTGACCTCGATGCCGTTGGTGAGGCGCACGCGGCAGACCTTGCGCAGCGCGGAGTTCGGCTTCTTGGGGGTGACGGTGCGGACCTGGGTGCAGACGCCGCGCTTCTGGGGCGAGCCCTTCTTGCCGCGCGTCATGCGGTTGGTGAGCGAGTTGTAGCGGAAGCGCAACGCGGGCGCCTTGGTCTTCTTCGAGACCGGCTTACGACCCTTGCGAACCAGCTGATTGATGGTTGGCAACGTGGCTTCCTCGTCCGTTACGTCTTCTGACTCGCACTGCGAGTTCTGTTATCCACACGTCCCGGCGGCTGTTCCGAGGCACAAAGAACGGCCAGCAGGCTGCGGTGTGAGCCTTGCGGCGCGTGCACCCTCTGGTGCGGTGCCGCCGGTCCTCACCCGCCTCGGCCGACCGACCGTACGCAGGGTATGCGCTGCCGAGCGCGCAACAAAGAAGGTTACGTAGTGCCTAGAACAGTGTCAACGCGCGCGGCGCGTGCGCAGCGGGGGCCGGCGACGCGGCTGGCGAGGCCATTCGATGCGCCGGAACGCCTCGCGGTAGCGGGGCAGATCGGTGGCGTCCTCGCCCCGTGACGCGGCCTCCGTCTTGGCGCGCTCGCGCCAGGCCTGCATCAGTTGCTCGGCCGTGCGGCCCACCTGCGAAACGTGCGCGGAGACCGCCCGCACCTTCGTCTCCAGCACGGGTTCGATGTCCACGTAGATGTCCGGCTCGGTCGCTCCGGCCAGCAGCATCATCTGCGGGCGATGCGGCTCCAGCCCCTCCTCCTCGATCTGCGCGGGGAAGAAGAGTCGGTCGTCGGTGTCCGGCCAGATCGCGTCGTAGGTGGCTTGGCCGATATAGCGATGGTCGCGGTGGTTGAAGCCGGGCCGGAAGCCGTCCCACGTGATCACCAGCATGGGGCGCAGCCGCCGCAGCTGGCGCACCACCAGGCCGCGCAGCTCGTGGTCGGCCCTGAGCGCGCCGTCACCGAAGCCGAGGAAGATCGGCTCGTTGGCGCCGAGGATGCGCGCGGCCTCGCGCTGCTCCTCCTCGCGCTCGGCGGCCAGCATCTGCGGGGTGCGGCGCGGGTCCTTCGTGCCTTTGTTCCCGTTCGTGGCGATGAGCATGTCGACGGTCCAGCCGGCAGCCGTCAGCAGCGCGACGGTGCCGCCGCACATGAACTCGCTGTCGTCGGGGTGCGCGGTCAGTACGAACGCGCGGCGCTCTTCGATGTTCTCCGTGAGCGACTCGACCGTCGTCACGTCGATGGTGGGAGTCATGTAGAACGCTCGCTCCGCGCTACGGGGCGCTGCCGGCCGGCGCGGGCAGGGCGACGGCGTCGCGCACGAGGTGGGCGTAGAGGTCGATGAGCTGCGTGGCGACGGAACTCCAGTCGTAGACGCGCATCGCCTCCGCAGCGCGCTCGCCCATCCGCTCGCGCAGCGCCTCGTCGCCGAGCAGGCGGTCGAGCTGGCGCGCGAACAGGTCCGGGCTGCGCCACGGGATGAGATAGCCGGTCAGCCCGTCCGCCACCGTCGAGACGAGCCCACCGACGCGCGAGGCGACGACCGGCACGCCGGACGCCATCGCCTCGGCCGCCACGAGCCCGAACGACTCGTACCGGGACGGCATGACCACCACGTCGGCGGCGTTGTAGTACGTCCCGATCTGCTCGTGCGTGATCGAGCCGACGAAGCGCACGAGGTCGCCCACGCCCGCGCGCTCGGCGACGCGGCGCAGGCGCGCCACCTCGGCGCGCGAGCGGTCGTCACCGCCAATGACCAGCAGTTGCACGCCCTCGCGTTCCGTCATCTCGCCCAGCGCCTCGATCAACACGTCGAGGCCCTTGGGCGCCTCGATGCGCCCGGCGGCCAGCAGGATGCGCGAGTCAGCGTCGAGGCCGAGCTCGGTGCGGGCGGCGGCGCGGTCACGCGGGCGGAAGCGCTCGCGGTCCACCCCCGGCGGGATGATGGCGACCCGGCGGGCGGGCACGCCGTAGAGCTCGTCGAGCAGCCGCATCTCGTGGTCGGTCGCCACGACCACGCGGTCCACGTCGTGGACGAGCGCGCGCTCGGCGTCGATGCGCGCGTCGGGCTCGTACTCCGAGTAGCCCACGGCCAGCTTGACCTCGGCGAGCGTGTGGAACATCGCGACGTGCGGCACGTCCCAGGCGCGCGCCAGCGTGCGGCCGGCGACGGCGGACAGCCAGTAGTGCGAGTGGACCACGTCGTAGGCGACGCCCTGGTCGGCCGCGAACGCGAGCACGCCCGAGGCGAACTCGTCCGCGAAGCCGTCCATCTCTTCCTTCTCCACGCGCTCGGCGGGCCCCGCCGAGACCTGGATCAGCCGCACGGCGTCGGTCACGGCTTCAACCTCGGGGGCGAAGGGGTCGGTGCGGCGCGTGAACACGTCGACGCGGATGCCAGCGGAGGCGAGCGCGGCCGAGACCGCGCGGACGTACACGTTCATCCCGCCGGTCTCGCGGCCGCCGAGCGGCGCGAGCGGCGAGGTGTGCATCGAGATCATCGCGACCCGGCGGACGGGGGTTGGCGCGGCGATCGCCGCGTGCAGACCATTCGCGAGGGTCATCGGGACAGCATCATCCGGATTGTGGTCTCCCACCTCGGTCCGCGGCGCTAGCGCTGCGGACGGATCAGCTCCAGGAACTCGGCGCGTGTATTGGCGTCGCTGCGGAACGCGCCGCGCATCGCCGAGGTCACCATCTTCGAACCGGGCTTGCGCACGCCTCGCGCGGTCATGCAGAGGTGCTCGGCTTCGATCACCACGCCCACGCCGCGCGCGTCCAGCACGTCCTCGATGCACTCCGCGACCTGGTTGGTCAGCCGCTCCTGCACCTGCGGTCGCCGCGCGAAGATCTCGACGGCGCGTGCGATCTTGGAGAGACCGACGATGCGCCCGTCCGGCAGGTAGCCGACGTGCGCCTGGCCGTGGAACGGCATGAAGTGATGCTCGCACATCGAGTGGAACGGAATCTCGCGCAGGATCACGAGCTCGTCGTGGCCCTCCTCGAAGCCGACCGAGAGCACGACTCGCGGGTCCTGCTCCAGCCCCTCGAACACCTCGCGGTACATCGCCGCGATACGGCGGGGCGAGTCGCGCAGGCCCTCGCGGCCGGGATCCTCGCCGATCGCCTCGATCAGCGTGCGGATCGCGTCCTCGGCCGCGTCGATGTCGAACCCCCCACGGGTCAGCGGGGACGGGTGGATCGCCGTCACGCAGAGTCCCTTTCATCCCCGACACTCGCCGCCGGCGGACGCGACAGCAGACGTGGGCAAGAGCGGGCGCCGTGTCCGGCGCCGCGCACGATCGTAGCACGACACCGTACCCCGTGGGGGTACGCCACACTGCGTCCTATGGCGCGCGCCAACCCAGCGCCGCCGCGACCTCCTCGGACTCGGCGGCCGTCTCGTGCGTCACTGCCTCGATGCCGAGCGCGGTCTCCGGGTCTTTCAGCCCCGACCCGGTGATGACGCAGACCGCGGTCAGCCCCTCGAGGGACTCACCGGCGCGGGCCATGGCGAACAGGCCGGCCACCGAAGCCGCCGACGCAGGTTCGCAGAAGACGCCTTCGTCGGCCGCGAGGCGCTCGTAGGCCTCGATAATCTCCTCGTCCGTGACAGCGCTGATCGACCCGCCGGACTCGTCGCGGGCGGTGATCGCGCCCTGCCATGAGGCCGGGTTGCCGATGCGGATCGCGGTCGCGAGGGTCTCGGGCTCCTCAACAGGGCCGCCGTGGACGAGCGGCGCGGCGCCCGCCGCCTGGAAGCCCCAGATGCGTGGACGCGTCGCGGCGCGCTCGCGGCGGTGGTACTCGACAAAGCCCATCCAGTAAGCCGTGATGTTGCCCGCGTTCCCCACGGGGATCGCGAGCACGTCGGGCGCCCCGCCGAGCTCGTCGACGATCTCGAACGCGGCGGTCTTCTG
The DNA here is from genome assembly GCA_009837285.1 of Chloroflexota bacterium. Taxonomy (GTDB): domain Bacteria; phylum Chloroflexota; class Dehalococcoidia; order UBA2979; family UBA2979; genus VXMT01. Next base: position 6,891 of record VXTU01000054.1, read on the forward strand.
ACCCTGGATGCGGTTCGGGTTCACCGAGTTGAGGAGCACCACCGGGTAGGCCTCGGCCAGACTGCGTGCGACGCGCAGCGCGTCGTCGAACGAGCCGTCGACGGTGACGATCTCCGCGCCGTGAGCCACGGCCTGTGCGAGCTTGCCCGTGGCGACGCGGTTCGCCGGCACGATTACGTACGCGCGCATCCCGTAGCGTGCCGCGTATGCAGCCATCGAGGCCGAGGTGTTGCCGGTGGAGGCGCAGATCACGGCCTCGGCGCCGTCCTCGGCGGCCTTGGCGGCGGCGAGCACCATCCCACGGTCCTTGAAGGAGCCGGTCGGGTTGGCGAGCTCCAGCTTGAAGTACAGGGCGCCCAGCCCCAGCTCCTCCTCGAGCTTCCGGGAGCGCACGAGGGGGGTCCCCCCCTCGCCGAGGGTGATGCGCGGCGTGCGATCGGTGACCGGAAGCAGGTCGGCGTAGCGGTCGAGGATGAAGCGGCTCTCGGCCGCGCTCACAGCGGGTGCTCCGGGGCCGTCCGCGGATCGGTGCCTTCGCGCAGCCGCGTCACCAGCTGCTGTCCTTCACGGAGGCGACCCTCGATGCCCTCGATCTGCTTGTCGCTGGCGGCGCGCTCGGCCTCGAGCAGCCGCTGGAAGTGATTGACGATGGCTTCGCGCTGCTGGTCGAGCGCTTCGCTCAGCATGAGCAGCCGCTCGTCCGTGCGCTCGGCCTGGCGCGCCAGCGCGGCACGCTCCTCGGCGGCAGCGCCCAGGCGCTCGCGCGCCTCTTCCAGATACTCGCCATACGTCGCGAGGCGCTCCTCGAGCCGGATGCGCATCGCGCGCTGCTGGTCGATCACTTCCAGCAGCTCGTTCTCGCGGTCGCGGCGGGCGCGCTCCTGAGCCAGCTCCTCGCTGGTGCGCCGCAGCTCGGTGCGCAGCGTCTCCGTCTTCGCGTCCAGTTGGCTGATCGAGGAGCCGATCTCCGGCAAGGCGAGGTCCAGGCGCTCCTTCGCCTGCCGGCCCTGCATGGCAAGGTCGGTCGCGGCCCGGAGACGGTTATCGATCTCCTCGGTCCGCCCGGGACCGAGGGACCCGTCGGCGTCCGAAGCGGCCCGCGGGCCCGAGTCGGCCGACCAGCTACGCTGCTCCAGCGCCTGCACCCGCTCGTTGAGCCGACTGATCACCGCCTCGGCCCCCTCGAGGGTCGCCTGGACGCGCTGCTGCATGGAGCGGACGGCCTGTTGCTCCGCCTCCTGGCGGCGGACCCCCTCCTCGATCGAGGTGAGGGTGCTCTCCATGCCGGCGACGGTGCGCTGCTGCTCGTGCATCGCGGAGCGCAGCACGTCCACCTCGTGGCGGAGCCGGTCGGCGTTGTCGCGGAGCGCGGCGACCTGGCGTTCCGCCCAGCCGGACACGCCGTCAGCGGCGGCCGCGGGATCAAGGTTGCCCGTGGTCGGCTCGGTCGTCACACGTTCACCAGTCATAGAAGCGCCTCGCTCAGCCCGCCATCGCGAGCACGTTTCCTACCTCGACCACCACCTCGGCGGCGGCAATGTCCGCAAGCGCCGCCTCCAGTGCCTCGCCGGGGCCGGCATGCGTGGTGAGCACGATCTCGGCCGTCCGCGCGTCTTCATCCACCTCGAACTGGACGACCGAGGCGATGCTCACCCCGCGCGCACCCAGCGCGGTGCCAATCTCGCCGAGCACCCCCGGCCGGTCCGCGACCGTCATGCGCACGTAGCGCCTCGCGCGGTGCTCGCCCGGTGACCTGACGCGCATCGAGCGATACGTCTGCGGCGGCGGCGGCCGACGCTCGGCGACGATATCACGCGCGATGTCCAGCACGTCCGCCAGCACCGCGCTCGATGTCGGCGCCGCTCCCGCGCCGGGGCCCTCCAGCACCACGCGGCCGACAAGGTCACCCTCGACCTGCACGGCGTTGAGCACACCGTCGACCTTCGAGAGGGGCTCTTCGCGTCCGATCAGGGTCGGCTGCACGGACGCGATGATCTCGCCGTCGACCAGTCGTCCCTCGGCGAGCAGCTTGATCGCGTAACCGAGCGTCGAGGCGTAACGGATGTCGCGCGCGGTCACCTGCGTGATCCCGCGCTGCACCACGTCTTCCGGCCGCACCTCCACGTGGAAGGCGAGCGCGCACAGGATCGCGAGCTTGAAGGCGGCGTCGTGGCCTTCGACATCGGCGGTCGGGTCTGGCTCGGCGTAGCCGAGGCGCTGCGCCTCGGCCAGGGCGTCGGCGTAGTCGTCGCCGTCCTGCGTCATCGCGGTCAGCATGTAGTTCGTCGTGCCGTTGATGATGGCGGTGACCGCCGTGATCTCGTTGGCGAGGAGGTCGCGGAAGAGCGGGCTGATGATGGGGATGCCGCCGCCCACCGAGGCTTCGTAGAGCAGCCTCACGCCGCCCTCGGACGCCAGGTCTCGCAGCGCGGACCCGTGCTTGGCGATGACCTCCTTGTTGGCGGTGACCACGTGTCGTCCGGAGCCCAGCGCCTCCGCGATGTACGAGCGCGCGGGCTCCTCGCCACCCATGAGCTCCACCACGATCGAGGTCTGGTCGTCGCCGAGCACCACGTCGAGGTCCGTCGTGATCTGGTGCGGCGCCAGGCCTTCGCGAGGCCTCGACGCGTCGCGCACGAGCGCGTGACGCAGCTCGAGCGGGCGCCCGACCGCGGCCGAGTAGCGCTCGGAGCCGGCCGTGATCGCGCGGACCACGCCGGCGCCCACGTTGCCCGCGCCCAGCAGCGAAACGCCTATCGCGTCAGTCACCGGCTGCCTCCTGACACCGCCGCTCGCCTAACTCCCCAGGTCGCTGATCAGGCGGTCGAGGATCCAGCGCTCCTCGCCCGCCGACAGGTCGACGGATACCTCGACGGTCTCGCGCTCGTCGTCGAGCCACTCGAGGAACCGCGTGGCTCCCAGCGACTCGCGCTGCGCCTCATCGATCGCGCGCGCCTCGTCACGTTCGCGCACGAGGTACACATCGTAAAACGGCCCGTCCCGAACGATCGCGCTCACTGCGTCAGGCTCCAGTCCTTCCAGCGCTGCCCGCGCCTCCGGCGGCAGCGCGGCGAGCGGGAACCAGCCGATGTCGCCGCCCGCGCCGCTGCTCGCCGCGTCCGAGCTGCGCTCGTCCGCGAGCGCTGCAAAGTCGGCGCCGCCGACCACCTGCTCGCGGATCTCCTCCGCGGCCGCCTCGTCGGCGAGGCGGATGCGGGAGAGTAGCACCTGCGGCGTCACCTCGCCGTACTCGTCGACGAACGCGTCGCGCAGCCGCCCCACGAGGATGCTCGCGGTCACGATCTCCTCAAGTTCCGCGCGAGAAAGCCGCGAGTCGGTCAGCCTCTCCGCGAGCGCGTCGACGAACTCACTCTCGGTGGCCTCAGGCTCCACCGCCAGCCGCTCGTACAGGTCCGCACGCACGTCCTCGTCGGACACATCGCCGACGACGGCGGGCGCCCGCGCGAGCACCACCTCGGCGTTCTCGATGAGCTCGAGGGTCTCGCTGACAGCGGTGTCGAAGCCGCTCAGACCCTCATCGCCGTAGCGCATCTCGTAGAGCGCGCGGCGGGCGACGGCGGACGCGTCGTAGTCGTTGCCGCCAACGCTCAGGACGTGGGCGCGGGGCGGCAGGTACTGCGTGAAGTAGAGACCGGCGAGGACGACGAGTATCGCAACAACGAGGACGCCGACCACGCCGTAGATGACCAGCCGCTCCCTGCGCCGGTCGCGCTCCTCGCGTTCACGGCGTGAGGTTCCCGGGGGTCGGTAAGTGGCCACGCCCCGTTGCTCCCCGGCCGAATGCCGCTGCGTCCGACGACTATGAGGCGGGCGGAGCCGTTAGCGGCGCGAGGGCCGCCCGGCGGGCACGCCGGAGACGCGTACGTGCTCGGAGGTGTAGGGCAGGAGGCCCATGTGGCGCGCGCGCTTCACCGCCTGCGCCAGCAGCCGCTGGCACTTGGCCGTGCATCCGACGCGACGGCGTCCCTCGATCTTGCCGCGGTCGTTGAGGTAGCGCCGCAGCAGGGTGACGTCCTTGTAGTCGATCACGCGCGTGCCGGGCGGGCAGAAGTCGCACGGCCGACGCCGACCGCCACCACCGCCCGGGCGCCGACCGCCACCGCGGCGGTCGCCGCGGTCGCCGCGGTCGCCGCGCGGCGGACGGTCGCCACGATCGAAGGAGCGCGCCGCGCCCTCGTCACGAGGCGCGGCGGCGGTGGGTTCCGGCGTCGGTTCGTTCGTCACAAGGTCCTCCCCCGCCCGCCGGTCCCCGCCGGGGGCATCCCTCTCAGGCTAGAACGGCAGGTCGTCGGGTTCGAGGTCGCCCTCGGCGTCCGCGCCCACGGCCATCGCCGGCGCGCCCTCGCGGCCGAACGGCGCGGCGTCGCGCTGGCCGCCGAGGAACTTGACCTCCTCGGCGATGACTTCCGTGGTGTAGCGGGTGACGCCGTCCTGACCTTCCCAGGAGCGGGTGCGCAGGCGGCCCTCGACGTACACCTGGCGTCCCTTCGACAGGTACTGGCTGCAGATCTCCGCGAGTCTGTTCCAGGTCACGACCCGGAACCACTCGGTCTCGTCGCGTGCCTCGCCGTCGCGCGTGGTGTAGCGGCGGTTCGAGGCAACGCGGAACTCGGTGACCGCGCTGCCGTTGGCCGTGTAGCGCATTTCCGGGTCCGCACCCAGGTTCCCGATGATCATCACTTTGTTCAGCATGGCGCACTTCCCCCATGGTGCAGTGGGGAGCTTGCGATGTGCGTGTACTGTACCGCGCCCGCGTCCGCCGTGCGCGACCGGCGAGGGCGAATCACTCGGTACCGGCGACGGCCGCCGGGGGCGCCTCGGTCGGCTCATCGGCCTCAGCCGGCGCTGCCTCTGCCTCCGCAGGCGCGTCGGCGTCCGGGGCCGGCGCCTCGGCCGCGGGTGTGTCCGCGGCTTCTGTCGGCTCATCAGCCTCGGGTGCCGGTGCCTCGGCGGTTGGCGTGTCGGCGGCTTCGGTCGAGGCCGAGGCGTCGGGGGCCGGTGCCTCGGCCGCGGGCGCATCACTTGCTTCGGCTGGCGCCTCGGCAGCGGGAGTCTCGCCTTCCCCGGCCGACTCGCCTGCCGGGGCATCCCCGTCCGGGGCGTCGGCCGGCGGCCGGTCGGCGAAGGAGGGGCGACCGCCGGCGGGGCGACGCATGTCGACCTCTTGCTCCGGCGGACCCTCGTAGCCCGGGATCACGCCGGAGATGAGCAGGTGGCGCAGGATGTCCTCGTTGATGTTGAGGGTGCGCTCGAACTCGGCGGTCCGGTCGCCCGACATGTTGAGGTGGGTGAGGACGTAGGTGCCTTCGAAGTGGTGACGGATGGGGTAGGCGAGCCGGCGCCGGCCCCAGTTGTCGACCATGGAGACGGAGCCGCCGCCGTCCTCGATCAGCGCTCCGACCCGCTCGACCATGGCGTCAACGTCCTCGGCCGACAGACGAGGGCTGATCACGTACAGCAGTTCGTACTCGTTCAAGCGTCTCCTTCGCCGGGCGGTCCAGCCCACGGGCCAGCAGCCCCACCGACTCCCTCGCATGCGCGAGTTCGGGGCCGTCTACGCAGCGGCCGCCGGCTCAGCGGCGACCGTACCCACATCGATGATGGGCGCACCCCACGCGCGCAGGCAAGTATAAGTCGCCCCGATCGACGGGCAACCCTCGCCGCGCTATGCCGCAGACTCGATGGCTACGCGCCCGCCCGGCTCCACATCGACGCACAGGCTGTGTCCTGCGAGGAGCGCCATGCCGACGAGCGGCGCAGCGTCCGACACGTAGGTAACCACTCGCCGGGGACGGCCGTCCCAGAGCACCGTAACGGCGTAGCTGTCGAGAGCCGCTTCGCTGCCGTCCGCCAGCTGCACAGAATTCAGACCGACGAACGCAAGATCCAACTCAGCGACGACCCTCGGAGGCAGGGTAAGGAACCGGTCGAACCCCGTGTCCACCACCGCCTCGACCTCCAGGGTGCGTCCCGAGGGGCCGCGAAGCGAAAGGACGACCACCGCCTGGGAGGCGGCGTTCACAGCGCCCTCGATCATCGGCTCCTCTGAGGGGCGCCACCCCCAATGCTGGCAACTACCCGATAGCCAATCCTCAGCAGCCAGACGTCGATCGCGTCGGGCTGTTGGGAGCGCAGGCGGTCTGCGGCAGACAGTTCACTCTCGCCCATCGCCCAGTCCCCACTCGCCACATCGATGGCAACGAAAGCTCCGTCGTGGACATCTTCCACGAGCGAACGGATGTCGCGTTCGTAGATCTCGTCGCCGAGTCGGGCCGTTTCCTCGGCGGACCGCCGCGTGGTCGTCATAGGCTTCTCCGACTCCGCTCGGTGCACGCCCTACGCGGATGGCACCCCCGGCGCCGGGAACGCGTCGCACAGCTCCAGCACCTCGGCGCGCGCGCCCGCCGCGACGTCGTCGTCCTCGGGCGCGTCGAGGACGCGCGCGATCAGCTGGCCCACACGGCGGATCTCGTCCGACTCGAGCCCGCGCGAGGTGAGCGCGGGCGTGCCGATGCGGACACCCGACGCAGTCGCGGGCGGCAGCTCGTCGTACGGGATCGCGTTCTTGTTCACGACGATGCCGGCGCGGGCCAGCGCGTCCTCCGCGCTCTGCCCGGTCAGCCCCTTCGGCGTCACATCAACGAGCAGGAGGTGGTTGTCCGTGCCACCGCTCACCACGCGCAACCCGGCGTCGACGAGCGTCTCGCCGAGCACACGGGCGTTCTCGACCGTCTGCTGCGAGTAGGCCCGGAACGCCTCGGTGGACGCCTCGGCGAGCGCGACCGCCTTCCCGGCGACGACGTGCATCAGCGGGCCGCCCTGCGCGACGGGGAAGACGCCGCGATCCACCTGGCGGGCGTGGTCGGCGTCGCAGAGCACCAGGCCGCCGCGCGGGCCGCGCAGCGTCTTGTGCGTCGAGCTGGTGATGAGCTGGGCGTGACCCACCGGGGTGGGGTGGACGCCCGCGGCGACGAGCCCCGCGATATGCGCCATGTCGGCCATCAGCAGCGCGCCGATGCTGTCGGCGATCTCGCGGGCGCGCACGAAGTCGATGAGCCGCGGGTACGCGGTAGCGCCGGTGACGATGACCTTGGGGTGGTGCTCCTCCGCGAGGCGCGCCATCTCCTCGTAGTCGATGGTCTCGCTCTCGCGGTCGACGCCGTACGAGACGAACTCGAAGAGGCGGCCGCTGAAGTTGACGTGGCTGCCGTGCGTGAGATGGCCGCCCTGGTCGAGGCGCATGCCCATGACGGTGTCGCCGGGCTTGAGCACCGCGAAGTAGACGGCCATGTTGGCCTGCGCGCCCGAGTGTGGCTGCACGTTGGCGTGGTCGGCGCCGAACAGCGTCTGGGCGCGCTCGATCGCCAGCGTCTCGACCTCGTCGACAAAGTCGCAGCCGCCGTAGTAGCGGCGGCCGGGGAGTCCTTCGGCGTACTTGTTGGTGAGCACGCTGCCGACGGCTTCGATGACCGCAGCGGACGTAAAGTTCTCCGAGGCGATCATCTCCAGCGTCGTCCGCTGTCGATCCTCCTCGCGCGCGATCGACGCGGCTACCGCCGGGTCAACGTCGGCGAGTGCCGCGCCCAAGTCCGCCACCATGCTCATGTCTGCCCCTCGCACCACCCCGCGCGTCTGCTCATTCCACCCTAGCACGGGGGCCCGCTCTGCCCGCCAGCGTCGCGACGCACCTGGCGGCGGCGTCAGACCGCCACTGGCGGCCCCACCTCCTCGACGCGCACGCGCCTCTCCAGCCGGTGCGTGTCGGCCGCGGTGCACAGCGCCGTGCCCGGCGTCAGGCAGACGGCCGCGCCGGCCGCCGTCGCGGTCACCAGCGCCTCGGACCAACCGTGGTTGCGCACGAGCGAGAAGAGCAGTCCGGCGAGGAAGGCGTCGCCGGCGCCGACGGCCGAGTTGACCTCCACGGACGGCGCCGGGACGCGGAAGTCGCCGTTGGAGGTAGACGCGACGCAGCCTTCGCTCCCCCGCGTGATCACCACGTGCTCCACGCCCCACGACCGCAGCATGCGCGCTGCGTCGAGCGCGCCGTCGGGACCGTCGATCGTGCTGCCGAGCAGCCGTCCGGCCTCGTGCGCGTTGAGCTTGAGCAGGTTCGGGGCCGCGCCGGCGGCGAGCACCTGCGCGACGATCTGGCCGTCGGCGTCGAGCGCGGTCTTCGCGCGTCGCTCCGCCGCAATGCCGAGCAGGTCCACGTACAGGCCCGCGTCGGTACCGGGCGGGATGGAGCCGGCGAGCACGAGCCACGTCTCGATGCGCGGGCGCAGCCTGCGGGCGATGCTCGACCGCAGCTGCGTGATCGCGTGCTCGGTCACCCGCGGGCCGGGCGCGGCGAGCACCGTGTGCACGTGGCTGGACGTGTCGAGGATGGTGATGTTGGTGCGGGTCTCGCCCGGTACGAACATGAACTCGCAGCCGATTCCGGCGTCGAGCAGGGAGTCCTCGATCACTCTCCCCATGTCGCCGGGGGCGAAGCCGCACGCGAGCGGCTCGTAGCCGAGTTCCTTGAGCACGCGGGCGACGTTGATGCCCTTTCCGCCCACATCCCAGCGGTTCGAGGCGACACGGTTCGTGTCACCCTCGACGAGTGCGTCGATTTCGATGGTCTGATCGATCGCGGGGTTGAGCGTGACGGTGACGATCACAGGAGCCTCCCGCCGGTGCCCCGTTCAATCGATTCTAGGTCCACGCGCCGGGCGCTTACCAGCCCTCACGCCTGCTAGTCCTCGCGCGCGACGGCCAGCGCGTAGACGCGCTCGGCCCCAGCGTCGAGTAGCGCCCGCGCCGCCGCCCCGAGCGTTGCGCCTGTCGTGGCGACGTCGTCGACGAGCAGGATGGAGGGCGGCGGCGCGGCGCGCACCTCGAACGCACCGGCCATGTTGCGCCGGCGGCGGTCTATACCGAGGGAAGTCTGCGCCCCCGTCGCCCGCGCGCGGCGGAGCAGGCCGTCGCGCAGCGGCACGTCCAGTTCGTCCGCCACGGTCGCGGCGAGCAGCCGCGCCTGGTCGAACCCCCGCTTGCGGCGTCGTGCGCCGTGGAGCGGAACCGGCACCACCGCGTCGAGCCGCCACCATCGGGGCACGACGCGCGCCGAGGCGCGCCCGAGGGGGTCGAGGAGCGCGCTCACCCCTCGGAACTTCGCCTCGATCACCGCGCGCCGGGCCTTCCCGACGAAGCGGTACGGCGTGCGGAGACCCTCGAACGGCAGCGGGTCGGCTGCGCACCGCGAGCACGCCCCGTCGCGTCTCCGCGCCTCGCGTGGCTGGCTGGCAGTGGGGAGCCAGCAGCGCGGGCAGCGAGGCGGGTCGGCGACCGGAAGGGCGTCGAGGCACTCCTCGTGGAGGGCCGCGCCGAAGCGGCCGCAGACGATACAGCGCTGCGGCAGGAGTGCGTCGCCAAGCCCCTTGCGGAGGACTGGAGCGAGCGTGCTCGCGGTGTCCCGCAGCCTCATCGTGCCCGACTCCGCCCGGTGTGCCCCTCGGACGGCCCGCCCGGCGGCCGGGCGTATACTGACGGGTGCGGCTCCGACCCGGTGGGTGTCGCCGAAACCGAGGAAGCAGCTTCGTGCAGGTACGGATCCGGCTCTTCGCACAGCTCCGCGAACTCATGGGCGGCGACCTCCAGGAGGACGTCGCCGGCAACCGCATCACGGTCGCCGAGCTGCACCGCCACCTCGAACGCACCCATCCCGCGCTCGAGCCCTACCTGCCCACCCTCGCCGTCGCCATCAACGAGGAGTACTGCCTTGACGCGGCTACCGAGATTGGCCCGGGCGACGAGGTCGCGCTGATCCAGCCCATCTCCGGCGGCGCCGAGGCTGCACCCGCGCCTCGCTACCTGATCACCGAGGCGCCCCTCGACCGCGACGCACTCCGTGAACTCGTCGCGACCGACGCCAGCGGCGCCGTCGTGCTGTTCGAGGGCGTCGTCCGTGATCACCACGAAGGCCGCGCGGTCGCCCGGCTCGAGTATGAGGCGTACGCGCCGATGGCCGAGCGGCAGATGGCGACCGTCGGGGACGAGGTGCTGGCGGAGTACGCCGACCGCGAGGTGCACCAGATCGCCGCCCACCACCGCATCGGGATGCTGGAGATCGGCGACGTCTCGCTCCTCGTGGCCGTCTCCGCGGCGCACCGCGGCGACGCCTTCGAGGCTGCTCTCCGCGCCGTCGACCGCATCAAGGAGACGGTGCCGGTCTGGAAGCGCGAGCACGGCGTGGACGGGTCGATGTGGCAGGAGGGCGTGAGCCCCCGGCCCGAGGGAGCGGAGCACCTCGCCGGCGCGTAGGGGAGCTATCCGACCTGCCCGGCGATGACCCCGGCGGCGATACCGACGGCCGCGAGCATGAGCCCAAAGCCGGTGGCCATCATCACCCCGAGCTTGACGACCAGCCTCGATTCCAGGCTGTCGACCTTCTGGTCCAGGAGATCGATCTTGTAGTCCAACCGTTTGATCTCGCCGGTGAGCTTGTGGTCGAGCGCCCGAATCTCGCCCGTGAGCCTATGGTCGAGTTCCTGAATCGCGCTCGTGAGCTTGTGATCGAGCTGCGCGATCTTCAGCTCGATCTCCGCGACCGCACGGTCCAGGTCGAGTTTCGTCACCAGGTCGTCCGCGCGCGCCGCCATCTGTGTTGCGAGGAGAGTCGATTGTTCCTCGGTGAAGCCGGCCGCGCGCAGCTCCTGCGAGATGCTGATTGGGTCTGATGCCATCGCCACGAGTCGCCTCGCCGCCTTCCCCGTGGGAGCGGGTGCGGCGACACCGTAGCACAGTTACGTCATCACGTTACTTATGAGCCCATGCGGTAGTCGGGCACGCGCAGCTCGTACACCGTAGCGACCTGCAGGTCCCCGAGCCGCGAGGCGATCCGCGGCTCCAGCTTCGTGAGCTCGAGGTCGCTCGTGACTACCGTGGGCCGGCGGCCGAGGTGGCGGTAGTTGAGCAGCTGGTACAGCTTCTCCTGCGCCCACCCGCTCGACTGGTGCGCGCCGAGGTCGTCGAGGATGAGCAGGTCCACGTCGCGGAGGCGGCGGAAGAGCGTGTCGAAGCGCTCTCCGGAGTCCGGGTCGAACGTCGCGCGCAACTCGTCGAGCAGGTCCGGCACCGTGGCGAAGGCCACGCGGTCGCCCGACTCCAAGCGATAGTTGGCGATGGCCGCTGCCAGATGGGTCTTACCAGTGCCGCTCTCCCCGTACAGCACAATCCAGCCCTCGGGAGTGCCCGCCCAGCGTCGAGTGCTGAGGATCGCTCCAGCGAGATTCTCTCGGTCCTTGCGGACCAAGTTCTTGCCGTTCTCGTTGAAAGTCTCGAAAGTGAATCGTTCGAGCTCCCGGCGCGTCATCCCACCAATGCTGATGAATTGCTGCCGCGCCGGCTCCTCTAGCACGAATTGCTGCACGAGCGATGGGTCGCTCAACCGCGCGCCGAGGCGGCCGTCGATTTCGTCTGGAGCTGTGACCGACGCAAAGACCGTGGGCAGGGTGGCGTTGAAACGGTGCGAGACGACCTGCACGAACTTCTCGCGCGCCCACGCCGTCTCCGAGTAGCCGTCGAGGTCGTCGAGCACGAGCAAGGGGGCGTCGCGTACGTGCTCGCTCAACCGGTCGTAGCCGAACTCCGCCTCATCGTCGTAGGAGGCGCGCAACCGGTCGAGCAGGTCTGCGACAGTGAAGAATAGCGCCGGGCTGCCGCGCTCAATCGAGCGGTTGACGATGGCGGCCGCGAGGTGTGTCTTGCCGCAGCCGGGCACGCCGCTGAGCACGAGCCACCCTTCGGGTCGCTCGGCGAAGTGGCGCGCAGCCTCGACCGCCGCCGAGTAACGCTCCCGCGATCTCGTGTCTCCCGACCGGCCGTGGGGAAGCAGAGTCTCGAATGTGAAGCGTTCGAGCGCGCCAAGGCGCGAGTAGCGCAGCAGCCGCGTGCGGCGCTCGGCCTCGTCCTCGGCGCGCGCGCAACGGCACGGCGTCGCGCGACCGAAGTCTGGGTGTTCGATGTCCGTGGTGACTCGCACGAAGCGGGCCCCGCCGCACTCCGCGCACTCAGGTTCCCTCGCTTGATCCGGGCGTGGCGGCCCTGGTGCACCCCGTTTGGGCTCGCGCAACAGATCCTTCACGTGGCGCATCGCTTAGTCCTTCTTGGGATCGTCCTGCTGCCCGGTGGGAGATCCCTCTCTCAGCCGATCGCGAGCCCCGTGAATCCGCTGGTAGTCCGCCTCACTCCGGACGATCAGGTGCTCGTACGGGCCGTGGTCGCGCGCTGCGTTTGCAGCAGCTCCCTGAGCGGACGCATCCCGCGTACTCCTGCTTCCTTCGTCCCTGCCCTCGTGTTCCCACCGGCGAAGGATCGCCTCCGCGTAGGCCCACGAGCGTGCGTTGTTGCGCGCCGCCTCCCGCAGCGCGTCCGTCACCCACTCCTCGGGGTAGCGCTCACACGCCTCGGCCAGCGCCTCGGACGTCGAGGGCGTCAGCAACCCGATCTCCTGCTCGTAGGCGCGCGCCGGGCCCGAGACCGAGCGTCCGGCCTCGGCGCGGCGAGGAGCGAGTGTCGCTCCCTCGGGCAGCGGCGTCGCGCCCGACCGCACGCGGTCGAGGCTGCGGCGACCGGCCTCGTCGTTCACGAAGCACAGCGTGTCACCGCCGTCGAGCGCCAGCGTGAGCAGGCTGCCCCGCGCGGCCGCGCGCTCGATGGCTGGCGCGAGGGCGTCGTCGCCCCCGCACGCCCCCAGGGCGCGTCGCAGCGGCGCTTCGACCGCGAGGTCCGAGGCGCGCACCGCGCGCAGCGGGCCGCGCTGCCGGCCGATGGCGTACATCACGTAGAGCGTCACGCGCAGCTCCGCCTCGTCGTCGATCTCGGGCAGCAGTTCGACGAAGAACTGCGACGGCAGCGTCGTCGCGAGGCCACCCGCCACGAAGCCCTCGAACGCCGGGCCTTCGACTGGTCGGCCCTGGCTCACTCGTCGAACTCCGGCGGCGGCTCGCGCAGCACGAGGTCCTGGAACGACGCCGTGCGGTCGCGGAAGCGCACGGTCACGGTGCCGGTCGGCCCGTTGCGGTGCTTCGCCACGATCAGCTGCGCGAGGCCCGACGGGTGCTGGCCGCCCGGGTCGTCTGGGTGCTCGTCCTGCCACTCCTCGGGCGTGCGGTACACGTCCTCGCGGTAGATGAACATCACCACGTCGGCGTCCTGCTCGATGGAGCCGGACTCGCGCAGGTCGGACAGCATCGGGATGTGCGGCGTGCGCGCCTCCACGGCGCGCGAGAGCTGCGCGGCGGCGATGACGGGGACGTCCAGCTCGCGCGCCGTCTCCTTCAGCGCGCGCGTGATCTTGCCCAGCTCGGACGCGCGGTTCTCGCCGCCGAGCGAGGCCGAGTGCAGCAGCTGGAGGTAGTCGACGATCACGAGGTCGAGGCCGTGCTCGGCCTGGAGGCGCCGGCACTTGGCGCGGATCTCCGGCACGGTCAGCACCGCCGAGTCGTCGATGTAGACGCCGGCCTCGCCGAGCGCGCCGATGGCGTGCATGATGCTCGACTCCTCGTCCTGGTTGTGCATGCCCAGCCGCAGCCGGGTCGCGTCGACGTCCGCTTCGGCCGACAACAGCCGCATCGCGAGCTGGTCGGCGGACATCTCGAGGGCGAAGAAGGCGACGGTGCCGTGCTGGCCCACCGCGGCGTTGCGCGCGAAGTTGAGCAGGAGCGCGGACTTCCCCACGCCCGTGCGCGCCGCCAGGATCACGAGGTCGCCGCGCTTGAAGCCGCCGAGCAGCGCGTCCAGGTCCATGAACCCGGTACGCACCGCGCTGACGAGCACGCCCTCGATGGCCTCGCCGGGATCCTCGAGGAACTCGTCCAGCAGGTCGCGCAGCGCCCGGAAGTCGCCGGCGGACTCCACCGACCGGATCGCGAGCAGAAGCTGCTCCGCCTGCGCGAGCACGGCGCTCGCGTCGGGCCCGCCCCGGTAGGCCACCTGCGCGATCTGGCCGGCGGCGTCGATCATGCGCCGGTACATCGCGTCGCGCGCGACGATGCGCGCGTGGGCTTCGACGCCCTCGGCGGTGAAGTGCTTGCCCGTGATCTCGAAGAGGTAGGGCTCACCACCGGCCGCGTCGAGGCGTCCGGCGCGCTCCAGTTCGTGCGTGACGGTGGGGTGCGTGATCGCCTCGCCGCGGTCGGCGAGGCCGACGCACGCCTCGTAACACCACTGGTTCTGTTCTCGGAAGAAGTCCTCCGGACGGAGGATCGGGATGACGCGCGGGTAGGCTTCCTCGTCGAGGAGCAGGGCCGCGATCACGGCCTCCTCGGCGGCGATGTCATGCGGCGGCAGCCCACCGGCGGTGGGTCTGGTGTCCGGCCGGAGTTGCGCCGGCCGGCTGGTGACCATCGGAGGCTACTGGTCCGGTGCGTCCTCGGGCTCACCCGCAGGGTCGGTTGCCACAGGGTCCGCTGCGGCAGCCTCGGAGCTCGAGGATTCCTCGGGAGATTCGTTACCCGGCTCCGGCGCGACCTCGGCGACTGCCGCGTCCGGGTCGTCCACCGTCTCGGTGATCGGTTCCTCGTCTTCCGTGAGCGCAAGCGCCACGAGAGCTTCGGCTGCGGCGTCAACGCCTTCCGGCGCCTCGACGTCGACCACGACCACCTCCTGCTCGACGGTCACATTACGTGAGAGCCGAATCGGAACGGTGTAGACCCCGACCTGGCGAATCGCCTCGGGTAGCAGGATCCGACGCCTGTCCACTTCCTCGCCGAGAATCTCCCCAGCCTTCTCGGCAATGTCACCATTCGTGACGGAACCGTACAGACGTCCCTGCTCACCGACGCGGACAGGAATCACGAGCCTCTGGCCTTCGAGCTTGCCGACAAGCTCTTGTGCCTGCTCGTCCAGGAGCCGCTGTCGCTCCTCCTCCTCCTGCGCAAGCGTCTCCGCCCGCATGAGGAGGGTGGGCGTTGCCGGAGCGGCGAGGCCGCGCGGCAACAGGAAGTTCCGGGCATAGCCCGCAGCAACGGTTTTCACCTCGCCACGGGTGCCGGACCCCTCAACGGTCTCCAGGAACACGACCTTCACGCCGAAACCCTCTCGCCGTGCCGGAGCCGGGACGCCAGTGATATTGGCGGTCGCGCGGCCGAGCGGCTGTGCAGTTGTCACAAGGGCCGTACACACACCGCCACAGGGAGCGATGAGGCTGTAGACAAGCCCGGATGTTTGCCCACACAGGCTAGCCACGACCTTGGATCAAGCGCAATCGCCGCGCCGCGACACCTCCTCCACCACCGGCGCATCGGGTCGATGTTAGAACAGACGTACTCACTATGTCAAACGTACGTTCTGTACAGGAAGCCTACCCAGCGTCCAGTGCCTTCGGCAACCCGCCCTCATACGCCTCGCGCAGCGCCTCGATCGAGGCGTCGATCGGCCCGAGTTGCAGCCGGTCTCCGCGCGTCGTGCCGAGACGGGCCACCACCACGCCCGCGTCCTCGGCAAGGGCTTCGAGGGCGGCGCGAGCGTCTGCGTCTGGCACGCCGACGACGAACCGCGACTGCGCCTCGCCGAAGAGCGCCGCATCCAACCGCCTGCCGAGATGCACGTCGGCTGCGTCGAGGCCCGTGTCGCCGGCGAGGCAGCACTCGGCCAGCGCCACGGCGAGGCCACCGTCAGCGAGGTCGTGTGCGGCGGTCAGGAGCCCTCGCTCGTTCGCGTCGAGCACGAGCCGCTGCACCCGCGCCTCAAGGTCCAGGTCGATAGTCGGAGCTCCCGCGACGCGGCCGTGGCGGCTCGCGAGGTACTCCGAGCCGGCGAGGGTGTCCGCGGGCTGCGCCAGCCGCGCGCCGATCAGCAGCACCTCGTCGCCCGCGCGGATGGCGGGGGTGAGGCGGCGGTCGACGTCGTCGAGGACGCCGAGCATGCCGACGGTCGGGGTCGGTAGCACGGCGCCCGCAGGCGTCTCGTTGTAGAGGGAGGCGTTGCCGGACACCACGGGTGTGCCGAACGCGCGGCACGCGTCGGCGAGGCCGAGGATCGACTGCTCGATCTGGTACGCGATGTGCGGGCGCTCGGGGTTGCCGAAGTTGAGACAGTCCGTGACCGCCACCGGCGTGGCCCCGACCGCCACGACGTTGCGCGCAGCCTCGGCGACCGCGCACGCCGCGCCAATGCGTGGCTCCAGCTCGACGAGCCGCCCGTTGCAGTCAGTGGCGACCGCGAGCGCGCGGTCCGTGCCCTTGAGCCAGATCAGAGCGGCGTCGCCGCCCGGAGGGACGACGGTGCCCGTGAGCACCTCGTGGTCGTACTGGCGGTAGATCCAGCGCCGGCTCGCGATGTTCTGCGAGCCCAACAGCGCGAGCAGATCGGCGGTGGGGTCGTCACTGTCCGGGAGCGCTGCGAGGTCCTCCGCCTGCCGGGCGTCGAGGTCCGGCGGACGCTCCGTCTCGAGCTCGTACTGCGGGGGGTCCGTGAGCACGTCGATCGGGATGCGCCCCGCGACGGTATCGCCGTCGCGGATCGTCGCGTAGCCGTCGTCGGTCACTTCGCCGACGACGTCGGCATGCAACTCCCAGCGGCGGAACAGCGCGAGCACGTCGTCCAGGTGCTCGCGCTTTGGGATCACGAGCATCCGCTCCTGCGACTCCGACAGCATGACCTCGTCGGGCGTCATGCCCGCCTCGCGGCGCGGCACGCGCGACACGTCGATATCGATGCCCGTGCCCGCGCGCGCGGCCGCCTCGACGCTGCTCGACGTGAGTCCGGCGGCGCCGAGGTCTTGCAGGCCCTCGATCCAGTCGCCGTGCTGCTCGGCCAGCTCGACGCAGGCCTCGAGCAGCAGCTTCTCCATGAACGGGTTGCCCACCTGCACCGCGGGGCGGCGCTCCTCCGACGCCTCGTCCAGCTCGACCGACGCGAAGGTCGCGCCGTGGATGCCGTCGCGGCCCGTGTCGGCACCGACGAGCACGAGCGGGTTTCCCGGACCGCGCGCCGAGGCCGAGAGCAGGTGCTCGACGCGCCCCACGCCCAGGCACATCGCGTTGACCAGGGGGTTGCCGCCGTAGGCGGGGTCGAACTGCACCTCGCCACCGACCGTGGGCACGCCGACGCAGTTGCCGTAGCCGCCGATGCCGGCGACGACGCCCGAGAACAAGTGCCGGTTGCGCGCGTCGTCGAGCGGGCCGAAGCGGAGCGAGTCGAGCAGCGCGACGGGCCGCATGCCCATCGCGAAGATGTCGCGCAGGATGCCGCCCACCCCCGTCGCGGCGCCCTCGTACGGCTCGATCGCCGAGGGGTGGTTGTGGGACTCCATCTTGAAGACGGCGCACCAGCCGTCGCCGAGGTCGATCGCGCCGGCATTTTCTGCGCCCACCTCGGTCAGGACGCGCGGCCCGGTGGTGGGGAAGTGCCGGAACAGCGGGCGGGTGTGCTTGTAGCCGCAGTGCTCGGACCACAGCGCGGCCGCCATGCCCAGCTCAAGCTCATTCGGCTCGCGGTCGAGCATGCCGACGAGCCGTTCGTACTCGGCGCGCGAGAGCGCGATGCGTTCGAGTGTGGCGTCATCGACGGGCATCGCCGCTAGCTTGGCGGAGTCCGGGCGGAGGGGGAAGAGCGTTTCGCCCCCTCGCACCCCGTTGGCACCGCTACCGCAGCGAGAACGGCGGGTAGCGGTCGACGAGGAACAGCATGTACGCGTTCACCCGCGCCTCCCAGCGCCCGAAGCCGATCAGGAAGTCGAACAGGCCGCGCGGGTACCGCCCCGTCACCAGCACGCCGAGCGCGAGCACGAGGAAGGCGACCGCCGCGATGATGCCGAGCACCGTCAGCACCACCAGATGCGGGATCACAAGCAGCCACTTCACCAGCACGAGCCAGCGGTTGAAGTCCGGCCGTTCGACCTCGAACGTGACGGCCTCGTACTCGCCTGCGTCCATGCTGAACGGCGGGTAGCGGTCGAGGAACATCACGTACGCGTTGACGTTCAGGCTCCAGCGGTGCGCGCCGACCATGAAGCGGTACAGGCTGTCCGGGTACGTCCTCGCGAAGAGGATGGTGAAGAACGAGACGAACCACACGAGCCCGGCAATGAGGCCGAGGAAGGTGAGCACCAAGTAGTGCGGCAGCGCGAGCAGCCATCGCACGAGGATCAGCCATCGGCTCGGCGCCTCCGGGTATGCGACGTCGAACGTGACTGGGTAGCCGTTCATGCTGGCGGCCGCCATGGCTCACCTCCTCGCTGCGCCGCAGCTCGGCGGGCCGAACGCCGGCGCCTCGCTCGCAGCCTACTCCTCGAAGCTGAACGGCGGGTAGCGGTCGGTGGTGAGCAGCCACATGTAGGCGGTGAGGCGCAGGCCCCAGCGGTTGAGTCCCAGCATGAAGCGGAAGATCCCGCGCGGATAGCGGCCCGTGAACAGGATCGCGAACCACGCCACCACCAGCAGCACCATCGCAACGACTGAGAGGATCGTGAGCACGATGTAGTGCGGGATCGCCAGCAGCCACTTGATCAGCGGCAGCCAGCGGTTGAGGTCACGCTCGGCGTCGGGGTAGTCGAGATCGAGGCGGACCGCCTGCTCCTCGTCGGTCGAGGGGTACTCGTCCCGCATCAGCAGGAAGTACGCGCCGACGCGCGTGGAGAGGCGGTACAGCTCGAGGTTCCAGTCGAACCACCAGCGCGGGTACTTGCGACGGAACAGCAGCATGAGCAGCGTCGGACCGACGAGGAAGCCGCTCGTCGACACCGTGATCCAGGTGGCATCGCCGATCTGCTGCGCGCCTGGCGCGCCGCCGCTGAGCAGCCCTATCACCACGAAGATCGGGATCACGAGGATGATGCGGAACAGCGTCGTCAGCCGGCTCAGCCCCTCCTCCGGGTACTCGATGTCGAGCCGTGCAGGGTACGGAGCCGTCGAGGAGTCCATGTAGTCGGCGCTCATGGCGCGCCTCCTCCCGGGAAGTAGTGGTCAGGCCGCCCGCGCCGCCTCGATGCGGGCGAGCGCGGACTCCCAGATCGCGTTGCCATCCTCGCCACCGAGCAGCGCCGCCGAGGCGCGCTCCGGGTGCGGCATCATGCCGAGCACGTTGCGGCGCTCGTTGAGCACGCCCGCGATGTTCGCCACCGACCCGTTCGGGTTCGCCTCGGCGGTCACGCGGCCGTCCGCGTCGCAGTAGCGGAACGCCACGCGTTGCTCGGCTTCGAGCATCTCGAGTGTGGCGGCGTCGGCGAAGTAGTTGCCCTCGCCGTGCGAGATTGGGACCTGCAGCACGCGCCCCGGCTCGATGCCGGCGGTGAACGGCGAGCGGTGCTCGGCGGGCACGAGGTGCGTCGGTTGGCAGCGGAACTGCAGCGAGGCGTTGCGCATCAGGATGCCGGGCAGCATGCCCGCCTCACACAAGATCTGGAAGCCGTTGCAGATGCCGATCACGAGCCCGCCGGCTTCGGCGTGGGCGCGTACGGACTGCATCACGGGTGAGAAACGCGCGATCGCGCCGCACCGGAGGTAGTCGCCGTACGAGAACCCGCCGGGCAGCACCACCAGGTCGGCGTCGCCGAGGTCCGTCTCGCGATGCCACACGCGACGCGCCGTAACGCCGAGACGTTCGAGGGCGAACACACAGTCGCCGTCGCTCCAGGTACCGGGGAACACGACGATCGCGGCCTGCATGCCGCGATGATACGTCACCCGCGCGCGGCCCGGAACGCTCGGTGGTACTACCGCTCGGGCTCGGGTGGCTCCTGCGTCGCGCCGCCGTGTGTGAGCGGCTCGCCCATCCCGCCCGTCTCACGCTCCTCGATCTCGTGCTCCGTGGGCTCCGGATACTGCACCCGGGGGTGGTAGACGGCGTTCAGCGTCTGGATGAAGGAGTCGGCGACGATGCGCAGGTCGCGCAGCGAGATGTCGCACTCCGCGAACTGGTCCTCCTCGATCCGCTCGCGCTGGATCTCGTTCACGATCGCGCTGATGGCGCCGACCGTGCGGTCGCTGCTGGCGCGTACCGCCGCCTCGCTGGAGTCCGCGAGCATGATGATCGCCGCCTCGCGCGACTGCGGGCGCGGGCCGGGGTAGCGGAAGAGGTCGGGGTCGACCGAGGGATCCTCGGCGGCAGCGCGGCGGTAGAAGAACTGCACGCGGCGCGTGCCGTGGTGCTGCGGGATGAACTGCGCCACCGCCGCCGGCAGGCCCTCTCGCCGGGCGAGGTCGAGGCCGACCTGCACGTGCTGCTGGATGAGGCGCGTGCTCTGCAATGGGTCGAGCGTGGCGTGGGGGTCCTCGATCTCCGACTGGTTCTCGATGAAGAACTCGGGCGCGGTGAGCTTGCCGATGTCGTGGTAGTACGCCCCGACGCGCACCAGCAGCGGATCCGCGCCGATGCGGTCGGCGGCGCGCTCGGCCATGTTGCTGACGAGCACCGAGTGCTGGAACGTACCCGGCGCCTCGTCCTGCAGGCGTCGCAGCAGCGGGTGCCCGAACTGCGCCAGCTCCATGAGCTCGACCCGCGTGATGATGCCGAACGGCCGGCTCAGCAGCAGGAAGAACCCGACGCCGATCAGCGCCGACGACAGCCCGCTGACCGCGCCGCCGGCCACGAACCACGCGAGGTCCGCGATCTGCCGGTCGGCGTCGAGCAGCCAGATAGCCAGCAGCGAGGCGATCACCGCCCCGCCCGTCGTCACCCCGGCGACGAGGTAGCGGTTCACGTGCAGCGCGCGCGAGGCGACGAAGACGCCTCCGAGCGACCCCGATGTGAGCGCGAGCCAGAGCCGCGCCGTCTCCAGCTGGCCGCCACCGATCGCGTCCGCGAAGGGCAGCGCGATCGAGACGAACGCCGCCACGGCGGCGAGCAGCAGCGTCAGCAGCATCGCCACGCCGAGGTCAAGCAGGACGGCCGCCGCCATCGGCGCCGCGGCGACGGGGATCGCGTAGACGAGGAAGTGTCGCTCGACATCGGGGAGCAGCAGCGGCAGCGCGAACTTGAGCGCGACGGCGGGCAGCACGAGGAGCAGCGCGAACAGCGTGAGCCGGCGGACGCCGATGAGTGCGGCCGGCCGCACCACGTAGAGATACGCGCCGCACGCCGCGCCCGCGATGAGCGCCACGATCACGGCCGCGGCGACACCGCGTGGATCGACGCCGCCCGTCTGCAGCTCGGCGTGGCGCAGCATCTCGAGGTCCGCGGCGGTGAGCTCGCGGCCCTCCTCGACCAGCACCTGGCCCCGCTCGCGCGTGACCCTGACGGGTGCGATACGGCTGCGCGCGACGTCGCGCGCTGCGGTGGTCTCCTCCGGGTCGACGACGACGTTCGCCACGACGAGCGGCGTGAGCAGCTCGGTCAGCGCCACCAACTCGTCCGCGGTCAGCGACTCCGAGAGCCGCGAGGCCACGCTGCGGCGCGAGTCCTCGACCTGCTCGACCGTCACCTCGGGGCCACCGAGGACCGCTTCGAGCACGACGCGCGCCTCGTCCGCAAGGGCGCCGAACTCGGCGTCGGATGCCGCGGCGAACGTCGCGATCGCGCGCTCGGAGAGGGCTCCGGCCGTGGCCGCGCGGATGCGCGACTCGCGCTCGGAGTCACCGAGCGTTGCGAGACGCGCCTCCTGGATCTGGATGAGCTGCTGGTCCAGCTCGCCGAGCTGGCGGCGGAAGATAGAGAGGTCGAAGACCAGCTTGGCCGGCACCGCAGCGGCGGCTGCCTCGCGCGCCTCCTCGGTCAGCACGTCCGACTCGTAGGAGATGGCGCGTGGCGCCGCGAGGGTGAACGGCGACGCCTCGCCCTCGCGCAGCTTCGTGCCGCCGGGGTACCACGGGAACAGCAGCGCGGTGAGCGCGGCGGCGATGACCAGGCCCAGCACGATGGCCGTGAGGCGCGAGTACCAGGCGTTCGTTTCGTCGGTGCTGTTCAGGGACACGGACGTCGATGTCGGCGGCGATCCGTCAACCGCTCGCCAGCCGCTCCCGGACGAGTTCGTTCACGCGTCGGCCGTCCGCGCGTCCACGCACCCGCCCCATGAGCGGGCCCATCACCTTGCCGAGGTCGCCGGGCCCGCTGGCGCCGACCTCTGCGACTACCTCGTCGATGGCAGCGCGGATCTCCTCCTCGCTCAGCTCCTCGGGGAGGTACGCGCTGATGATGTCGAGTTCCGCCTGCTCGCGCTCGGCGAGGTCGTCGCGGCCGCCCTTCTGGTACTCCTCGATGGAGTCGCGGCGCTGACGCGCCTCACGCTGGAGCGCGACCACGGCCTCCTGGTCGTCGAGGTCGTGGCCGGCGGCGATCCGGGCGTTGTCGAGTGCCGCGATCAGCAGGCGCAGCGTGTCGCGACGCCCGGTGTCGCGGGCGCGCATGGCTGCGGTCATGTCCGCGCGGATGGTCTCCGCGATCGAGGGCATCTTGTTCAGTGCCTGCCGTCCCTGGTCATGCGCGCACGATCCGCGCGTGGGAACCGGGCAAGGGAACCCGGGAGCGAGACCTCGGCGCGCCCGTGGCGGGTCGCGCCGTTAGCGTCGCTGCTTGGCCTGAGCGCGCATCGCCTTGCGCAGCTTGCGGAGGCGAGCGGCCTCCTTCTTCTTGCGGCGCACGGACGGCTTCTCGTAGTACTCCGCCCGCCGCGCCTCGGAGAGGATGCCGTCGGCCTGGACGCGCTTGTTGAAGCGCTTCAGCGCGGCCTCGAACGACTCCGTCTCCCCGACGAATACCTCGGTCACCTGTGGTGTCGACCCTTCGCAACTATCCCGCGGGATCGCCCCGCGTTCCGCCCCGCGCCCGCGTACGGGCCCCGAGGGCGAGCGCTTTGAATCGTAGGTGCGCCACGCCGGGGGCGTCAATCACGCGACCCCGCACTACCGACGCCGGGTGCCTCGTACAGCACCTCGCCTGCCACCACCGTCGCCAGCACGCGACACGCGGCCGGGTCGGTCTCCAGCGGCCCCTCGACCACCACGAGGTCCGCAACGCGGCCCGGCTCCACGCGGCCCCGGTCGTCGAGCGCGCAGACCGCTGCCGCCCCCGATGTCCACGCGGCGAGCGCCTCGAAGGGCTCGATCGCCTGCCCGGGCGCGAGCGTGCCTGGGCGCTCCGAAGACGCCGCGGTGCTCGCGGCGAGCGGCCCCGACCGGCTCACCGGCGCGTCCGAGGAGAACGCGAGCGTCACCCCGGCGTTGATCGCGTCGCGCCACGGGTGGAGGCGTTCGCGCTCGGCGGGCGACAACAGCTGCTCGTAACGCGCGGTCACCTCAGTGAGCAGCCCCGGCTGCGCGACCACTGCCACCCCCGCCTCCGCGATCGCCTCGACGAGGTCGCGCGGCAGCAGCGGGGCGTGCTCGATGCGGTGGCCGCGGGGGTCTCCGGCAGCGCGGAACGCATCGAGCGCCGCGCGCACCGACTCGACGGTTGGCGCGTGGACGGCCACGCGGCGGCCTGCGCCGGCCGCCGCCCGCACGACGGCCGCGAGGTCCTCCACGCCGACGACGTCACCCTCGAGCGCGTGCGGCTGCACCTTGACCTCGCCGCGTCGCGCCCGGCCGCCTGCCGCCTGCTCCGGCAGCTCGCCGAGATGGGCGGCGCCCTCCATGACGACGAGCCGCTGCGGCAGCGTCCCGTCGGCGGCGAGGCCGGCGAGCGTCGCCCACTCGGAAAGGCTGTTGCGCGGCCCGGCGTCGACGAGGGTCGTGACGCCCTCGGCCAGCCTCTCCCGCGCCCACGCGCCGACCGCCGCTTCGACCGCAGAGGAGTCCGGTGGGGGCATCGCGGCTTCGACACGGTCCGCCATGTCGAGCAGCAGCCCGTCGAGCCGCCCGTCTTCGAGCGAGCGTCCGAATGCAGCGCCGGGCGGCTCCGGCACAGACTCGTCGATGCCCGCGAGGGCGAGCGCGCGCGAGTTCAGCACCTCGGCGTGCCCGGAGCGGTGCGTGAGCCGCACGGGGTGGCCCGGCGCGGCGGCGTCGAGCTCCGAGCGCGTGGGGTGGCGGCGCTCGGCGAGCATCGTCTCCTCATAGCCGTGGGCGCGCACCCACGACCCCGGTGGCCGTTCCGCTGCCGCCCGGGCGATGAGGTCGAGGAGCTCCGGGATGGTCGACACAGCGCGCGGGGAGCAGTCGACGCCCGCCTCCGCCATCGCCGCCGCCAGGACGTGGAGGTGCGCGTCGATGAAGCCCGGCAGCACGGATGCCCCAGGCACGACGATGCGGCGGTGGTCGGCCGGCAGCGCACGCGCGCAGTCCTCGGGCGTCCCGACCGCAACGATGCGTCCCTCGAGGCAGGCGACAGCGTCATGGGCGTGGCGCAGCGAGGCGCCGTCGGGTGTGAGCACCCGCGCCTCGATCAGCAGCGGTTCGGGTGTTGGTGCGGCGTGCGAAGTCATCGGTCAGGCGGCCGTCGGGAGCGGCGCGTGGTGGACACGAAACAAGCGCGCGACGGTGAGGCCGCGCGCTCGCGTGTATCTGCCCGAGGGCAGGACTAGTCGGCGGAGGGCAGCACCTTCGGCTGCAGCTCTTCCATGCCGCGGCCGTCGATGTTCAGGTCGCAGTCGCCCGGCTTGATGCAGAGCACTTCGACCTCGGAGGTGTCGTCGCGGTATCGCTTGCCCAGTGCTACGGCCATCGTGCGCCCCCTAGATCTGCTCGAGCTCTTCGTCGCCGCACTTGAGGGCGCCGTCGCCACCGCGCGTCACGATGAACTCGGCGCCACAGCCGCCGCAGCGGTAGCGCTTTCCGGTCTCAACTGCCATGTGGACTTCCCTCCACCAGCGCCGCTCCCGCGGTCGCCATCCGTGTTGCCTCGTTGCGAGGGCGCCCGCAGAGCAGACGCGCCTCGTCCGTGCGTTTCCTGGTTGCTACTCCACCGTGACCGAGATGGCCATGCCGAGCTGGTAGTGCGCGGGCACGTTGCAGAACAGCAGGTACTGACCGGGCGACAGGTCGACCGTCGTCACCTGCGTCGAGTTGCCCGGGAACTCGAGGATCGTCGCGAGGATCTCGAGGCCACCCTCGTTCGCCTTGCCGCCCTCGATGGGCAGGCCGTCGGCCGCGACGTCGCTGCGGATGACCTTGAACTCGTGCGCCACGGCGCCCGCGTTCTCGACCTGGAAGGCGATCTTCCCGGACGGCAGCGGGCTGTCGACGATCATGTCCCACTCGGTCATCTGGACCATCACGGTGGCGTCGGCGTCGCTCACGTCGGCCGGCGGAGGCGTGGGCGTAGCCGGCGTGACGACCGTGGTGGTGGCCTCGCCCGGCGCCGCGAACGGGTCGCGGCCGCGGAACTGCGCCTTGGTCTCCGGCGCCCAGTTGCCGCAGGACTCGGTGTTCACCGTGAGCGCGGTCGGGTCGATCACGACGGTCACCTCGCGGCTGCGCTCCGTGATCTCCTCGATGGTCGGGTGGCGGCCCAGCTCCTCTTCGAGCACGGTCGCGAACTGCTCCTCGTCGGCGTGGTGCCCTTCCTCGATCACGAGGTCCCAGAAGTCCTGCTTGCCGGTCGGGTCGTTGGTGAGCAGCGTGACCAGGTGGTTGACCTGCGTGTCGGAGAGCGGGCCGCCGAAGCGCTGCGACCACGTGGCCATGTAGGTGCCGGGTCGGCCGCACTCGATGGTCTCGCGCAGGTACTTGCGGATCGCCTCGGCCTCGCCCTCGGGGGTGGCGGGCACGCCGGCGGCGTTGCCTTCCTCGTAGATCCAGAACGCCTTGTTGTTGATCGCCGCGCCGATGCCGCCGGTGCCTTCGAGGTCGTGGCAGGTGCGGCAGTTCTGGACGAACAGCCGCGCGCCGCGCTCGGCGTTGCGGTGCGTGATCTCCTCGGTCTCCACGACCTGGCGATTGGACTCGTTGAAAAGGTACCCGACGATGGTGAGGAAGCTGACGAACAGCAGCCCGATCATCACGTTGACCTGCTTGCTGGTGTTCATCTCACCTCCGGCTCAGATGCCCTGAGTCGTGCCGGCCTACGTCGGCAGTGACGGGTGGTCAACTGCTCGTTGCGGGTTGTCCGGGCTGCCCGGCAGGCGGTCGCCCGTCTGCACCGTGAGGTTGCCGCTGTCGTCGATGTCGACCTTCATGGTCGTCATCGAGCGCGGCGCGGGGCCGAACACGCGGATGCCGGACTTCGTGTACGTCGAGCCGTGGCACGGGCAGCGGAACCACCCCTGGTCGCCCTCGTAGGTGAACCCGGAGCGCCACGGGACGGTGCAGCCGAGGTGGGGGCAGCGGTGCCAGAGCGCGAGCATGCCCGCGCCGCCGCCGCTGCCGCCGGGCCGCGCCTCGTTGGGGTCGAGGTTCATGAGCCAGAACTGGCCGATGATGTTGTGCTGCGGGTCACCGCCGCGCGGGTACTCCGAGGCGTTGCCGGCCGGGACGGGACCGCCGAAGCCCTTGATGCCGCGGGGGTAGAGGAAGTCCAGCGTGGCGGCGACGCTGCCGAGCAGCGTCAGGCCGAGGCCGGACCAGAACGACAGCCGGATGAAGTTCCGGCGCGTCATCTCGTCGCGCGTGGGGCGGCTGACCTGGGCGGCCGGGACGGCCTGTCCCTCCGCCGCCTGGATGCGGCGCGCCGCGATCGCCTCTCGCCAGGCGTCGGTAATCTGCTCGGGGCTTTCTGTCTCGGTCGTCACTCAGACGCTCCTCGCGCGCGGTGAGGCTCCCGCCGCACGGCGATCGCTTGACTCCCTACGATTCCGCCGGATAGACGTCCCACGGCCAGAGCAGCTCCAGCCCGGCGCCGCGGAAGTACGTGCCGGCCACCGTGAGCACCAGCCACGAAGCGAACCAGCCCGAGATGAGCAGGATCATGTGATCCCGCCGCGTCCTCGCAAGACCGGTGCGCCACGCTACCAGCGAGAGCAGAATCGGCAGCCCGATCATGATCCCGATCGGGATCGCCTGTTCGACGATCCACGCCGGCACGTTCCACTGGATGCTGCCGCGCGGCAGGCCCAGCAGGTCGGTACGGATGAAGGTCTCACCGATCGGTACGCCGGTGAGGTCGTTGTGCCAGTTGATGTCGGTCTGGAGGGCGCGCACGCTCTTCAGCCAGTTCAGCGTCTCCGGCCACGTGCGCACGTTCTCCTCCGCCATGAACGGCGGCCACACGCGGAACGCCTCGCTGCCGACGGAGAAGCGCTCGTAGAGCACGATGTGCTTGCTCGAGTCGTAGACGATCAGCACCCACGTGCCGACGAAGCCCACGATCATGCCGACGATCATGTTCGGCCACGCGCGCGGAGTGGCGAGCCAGCGGCCCTGCTCCTCGTTCGAGGTGTCGAAGTAGGGCACGGCGGCGAGCAACACCAGGAAGACGGTCGGCACGATCACGCCGGCGAGTGCCGGGTGCATGTGGATCAGCAGTTCCTGCAGGTTCAGGAAGTACCACGGCGCCTTCGACGGGTTCGGCGTGTTGGCCGGGTTGGCGCGGTCCTGCAGCGGCGCGTTGATGAGGATCGCCAGCGCCACGAACGTGATCGTGAAGATCAGCGCCGCGATGAACTCGACGAAGACCAGGTCCGGCCAGACGAGCAACTCTTCCTCGCGCTGCCGGCGAGGGCGCACGCTGGGCATCGCGCCGCGCTGACGCGAAGAGGCGGGGGCTGGTGCTTCGGCTACCATCGTCGCCCTCCTCTTCTACAGCGGCCGCGCGAGTCCGCCGTCACGGCGGATCCGCCAGAAGTGCACTGACATGAAGATCGCGGCCGCCAGCGGCAACCCGATCACGTGCAGGGTGTAGAAGCGGATGAGGGCGTTCTGGCCGACCTCGAACCCGCCGATCATGACGAACTGGTTGACCTCGCCGAGGATCGGGTCGGAGCCGATCATGTTGGTGCCGACGGTGATGGCCCAGAAGGCGAGCTCGTCCCACGGCAGCAGGTAGCCGGTGAACGAGAGCAGCAGCGTCAGCACGAGCAGGATCACGCCGACGACCCAGTTGAACTCGCGCGGCGGCTTGTACGCGCCGGTGTAGAAGACGCGCATCATGTGCAGCATCACGGTGATGACCATGCCGTGGGCCATCCATCGATGTGTGTTGCGCAGCATCATTCCGAAGCGCACGTCGGTCTGCAGCGCCTGCATGTCTGCGTACGCCCGTTCGACGGAGGGTACGTAGTAGAACATCAGCAAAACGCCGGTGACGGTCAGCCCCAGGAACAGGAAGAACGACAACCCGCCGAGGCAGTAGGTGTGAGTGATCTTGACGTGCGTGCGGTGCACGCGCGTGGGGTGGAGGTGCAGGAAGACGTTGGTCGCCACCGCGAGCATCTGGTTGCGCGGGGTGTTCGGGTAGCCAATGCGGAAGATGGACTTCCAGACCCGGTTGTTGACGAGGAACTCGTAGGCGCGATCGACAATCGCCTGTCCCTGGGGACGTTCGGTGGTCGCCATCGCGGCCCTCTTCCTGGTTCCCCTGTGCCGCGATCAGGCGCGCGGCGAACGCCTTCGGGTAGCGAGCGTTAGCGGCTCGCTACGCCTCCCACCACTTCCCCAGCACCACGATCGCTGCAAGCGCCGCGGCCATGAGGAAGAAGATGATGGTCAGCTCCATCGCCTCGCCGACTTCACCGAAGATCATGTCGCCACCTCGATGTCTGCCTCGTGCCCCTTCGGCCCGAGTGGTCACGGCGAGCGCGACCATCAAACGGGAACGCGGCGTCCCGCGTCCAGACCGCGGCGATCCTAGCGACGGCCCGGAGCTAAGGTCAAGGAAACGCGGGCCGTTGTCCAGCCCCTCCCGGCCTCCGTGCTCCCATCGGCGGCGCGACGCTACCACAAACGAACGTAACGCCTGTCACGCGCCCGCATCGGGCTGCCGCGTCACCCGCGGCACGCCGCCCCGGCGCAGCCGCCAGATGCCGTGCAGGTCCTCCATCGCCGTGCGCACGATCGCCACGCGGCTGTCCCGATCCTCGACCCACCGCACGGGCACCTCACGCAGCCGGTATCCGTTCTCTTGCGCAATCAGCAGCAACTCCGAGTCCCAGAACCACTGCGTGTCCTCCACCAGCGGCACCAGCTCGCGCGCGGCTCGCCGGCTGATCGCCTTGAACCCGCACTGCGCGTCCGTCACCCGCAGCCTCGCGAGCTGCCGCAGGATCTGTACGTACACCCGAGAGATCGTCTCGCGACGCCACCCCCGCGCCGTCTCCGAGTCCGCATGCAGCCGCGTCCCGTACGCGATGTCCACCTCGCCCGCCGCGATCGGGTCGACGAGCTCCGGGATGTGCTTGATGTCCGTGGAGAGGTCGACGTCCATGTACGCCGAGACGTCGGCGTGCGAGGTCAGGAACGCGATCCGCAGCGCGATGCCGCGACCCTTCACCGGGATGTGGTGCAGCACCACCCGACCCTCGTGGCGCTCTTGCAGCTCCTCGGCGATCGCGCGCGTGCGGTCCACCGAGGCGTTGTCGGCGATGACGATGCGCCACTCGTGCTCGGGGTGGTCCTCGGTCCACGCGAGCACGGTCTCCGTGCTGCGTTCGAGGATCGCCTCCTCGTTGTAGACCGGGAGGACGAGGTCGACCGTGGCCATCGATGGCGCCCGCCCCGCCCGCTAGTGGCGGAAGTGGCGCGCGCCCGTGGTGAGCAGCGCCATCCCCAGGCGGTTCGCCGTCTCCACCGACTCCTCGTCGCGGATCGACCCCCCGGGATGCACCGCAGCCGTCACGCCTGCCGCCGCGGCCACCTCGAGCGAGTCCGGGAACGGGAAGAAGGCGTCCGAGGCCAGCACGGCGCCGCTCGCCGCTTCCCCCGCGCCTCCGGCCGCCAGCCGCGCGCTCTCGACGCGGTTCGGCTGGCCCGCGCCCATGCCCACGAGCACACCGTCGCGCACGAGCGTGATCGCGTTGGACTTCACGTGCTTGCAGACCAGCCATGCGGTGCGCAGGTCCGCGAGCTCCGACGTCGTCGGCTCGCGATCGCTCACCACCTCGAACGCCGTCTCCTCAGAGAGGTCGGACTCCTGCACCAGCACGCCGCCGCGCGTCGAGCGCAGCTCCACGCGCGGGCGGCGCGCGTCGCCGGCGTCGACGGTGAGGATGCGCAGGTCCCGCGACTTCTTCTTGAGGTGCTCCAGCCCGTCCTCTTCGTGCCCCGGCGCGACGACGATCTCGAAGAACATGCGCCCGCCCGTGACCGGGCTGAGTACGTCGCGCAGCGCCGTAGCGAACGCGAAGTCGATCGGCCGGTTGGTGGCGACGATGCCGCCGTACGCCGAGATCGCGTCGCCCGCATTAAGCGCGCGTTCGTAGAGCGCCGCGACACCCTCGTCGCCCGCGGCGAAGCAGCACGGGTTGGTGTGCTTGATGATGGCGATGGCCGGCTGCTCGCTCTCGGCCACCAGGTTGTACGCCGCGTCGGCGTCCAGCAGGTTCACGTAGGACAGCGCCTTGCCGTGGTGCTGCTCGAACCCTCCGATGCCCTCGACCGGCGCTCGCACGGAATCGAGGGTGTAGAACGCGCCGCGCTGGTGCGGGTTCTCGCCATAGCGCAGCTCCGCGACGCGCGTCATGCCGACGGTGAGCTGCTCCGGCAGCAGGTCGTCCTCGCCGCGCAGGTACTCGGCGATCGCCGTGTCGTAGTGCGCGACGTGCGCGAAGGCCTTCGCGGCCAGCTCGCGGCGCTGCCCGGCGTCGACTCCGCCCGCGCGCAGCGCGTCGAGGATGGCGTCGTAGTCCGCCGGGTCGACGACGGGCACGACCCACGGGTGGTTCTTCGCGGACGCGCGGATCATCGTCGGCCCGCCGATGTCGATCTCCTCGAGCGCCTCGGCGAGCGTGACGGGGCCACCGGTCACGGTCTGCACGAAGGGGTAGAGGTTCACGGCGACGAGGTCGATCGGCTCGATGCCGTGCGCGGCCAGCTCGGCGGCGTCGGAGTCGCGGTCACGGCGCGCCAGCAGCCCGCCGTGCACGCGCGGGTGCAGCGTCTTCACGCGCCCTTCAAGGATCTCCGGGCTGCCGGTCATGTCGGCGACGCTGCCGACGGGCACGCCGGCCTCGGCGATCACGCGCTGGGTGTTGCCGGTGGAGAACAGCTCCCAGCCGAGCTCGTGCAGGCCACGCGCGAACTCCGCCACACCGGTCTTGTCGTAGACGCTCAGGATCGCGCGCACGCGACGCCTCCCTACTCCGGCAACCCGAGCACGGCCGCCTCGCCATCCCCGGCCACCACCTCGCCGATCCGCCAGCTTCCGGGCGCCGAGGCGAGCACCGCTGCGGCGTCGCCGGGCGCGACGGCCAGCACCATCCCGGCGCCCATGTTGAACGTGCGGAACATCTCGCCGTCCTCGATGCCGCCCATACGCTGGATGTAGCCGAACAGCGGCGGCGGCTCCCAGCTCTCGACGTCGACCCGCGCCGCCATACCGTCGCGCAACACGCGCGGCACGTTGCCGGGCAGCCCACCGCCTGTGATGTGCGCCATGCCGTGTATGACCGGCAGCAGCGGCCGCACCACGTCGAGGAACGAGCCGTGTACGGCCAGCAACGCGTCACCGAGCGTCGCGCCCAACTCCTCCACGTACCCGTCGAGTCGTTCGCGGTCGCCCTCGTCGCCCTTGCCCACGCCGAAGATCTCGCGTACCAGCGAGTAGCCGTTGGTCTGTAGCCCCGTCGACGGCAGCGCGATCAGCGCGTCGCCAACCTCGATGCGCGAGCCGTCCACGATTGCGTCGCGTTCGACGACCCCGACCATGAAGCCCGCGAGGTCGTAGTCGCCGGGGCGGTAGAGGTCGGGCATGTCGGCGGTCTCGCCGCCAAGCAGCGCCACGCTGCTGGCGGCACACGCCTCGGCGATCCCGGCCACCACCTCGACGCGCCGCTCCTGCGGCAGATCTGCGGTCGCGAGGTAGTCCAGGAAGAACAGCGGCTCGGCGCCGGCGGTGAGCACGTCGTTGACGCAGTGGTTGACCAGGTCCTGGCCCACCCCGCCGTAGCGGCCGAGCGCCGCGGCGACCAGCAGCTTCGTCCCCACGCCGTCAGCGCTGGAGACAAGCACGGGGTCACGGTAGCGGCTGGTGTCGAGCTGGAACAGCCCGGCGAAGGGGCCGACACCGCCGAGCACCTCGGGCCGCGTGGCGCCCTCAGCGGCCTCGCGGTAGCGGTCGACGGTGGCGTCGGCTGCGGCGACGTCGACGCCGGCGTCGGCGTAGCGGAGAGGTCGTTGAGCCCGCGCGGTCATCGCGCCGTCACTGCCTCACCGGGCCTTCGAGGGGCCCGCGTACGGGGAGTGGGGGGATGGTACCAGTG
>VXTU01000141.1 GCA_009837285.1 Chloroflexota bacterium
GCACGGTGCTGCTCGGCGCCGACGGCGCCGCGGGCGAGGTCGCGCTGCGTGTGTTCAACTTCGCCGTCTGCGACTTCGGCGACGACATCGAGGTCTTCCCCGCCGGGACGGAGGCCATCGTCTTCGATGAGGTTCGCGAGGCCGACTGCGAGACAGCCGCCGAGGACGCGACGCTCGAGCCCGATGACGCTGGCGACGACCCCGATCCCGACGCAACCCCGGACGACGCCACCGAGGAGGAGCCCGACGCAACCGCACCCCCGGACGACTCGGCCGACGATGCCGCAGGCACGCCGCCCGCAGATGAGGCGACCGACGAGGAGCCGACGGACGACGAGGGTGAACTCCTCGCCTACCGAGTCCAGGTCGCCGGGGCCGACGGGGTGACGGGCTTCGTCGCGCCGGACGACACGCACGCCTTCCTCGAACCCGGCGAGGGGCGCGAGGCGCCCGAGACGCCTGCCGAGGACCTTGGTGAGCGCGGAGAGATCGAGGACGCTCTCGGGAAGCAGTTCGGTCGCTTCGAGGTGCTCGAGTTCGCCTCGGTCTCGGCGGTCGTCTCCACGCAGGCCGTCCGCAACGCGACCATCGCCGTCGGGGTCGCGGCGGTGTTCATCATGGCCTACATCATCTTCGCGTTCTCGAGCGTGCCGAGGCCGGTGCGCTACGCCTCCGCGGCGATCGTCGCGCTGGCGCACGACACGATCATCGTGCTCGGCGCGTTCTCGCTCTTCGGGAAGGTGTTCGAGACGGAGATCAACCTGATGTTCGTGACCGGGCTGCTCACCATCATCGGCTTCTCCGTGCACGACACCATCGTGATCTTCGACCGCGTGCGAGAGAACGTGCGCATCGCACCGCAGGCCCGGCTGGCGGACAACGTCAACGCAGCGCTGGTGCAGACGCTCGGCCGCTCCCTGAACACCTCGATCACGCTGCTGTTCACGATCCTCGCGCTGCTGTGGCTGGGCGGATCGACGATCCAGTCGTTCCTCGTCGTGCTGCTGGTCGGTGTGATCGCGGGAGCGTATTCGAGCATCGGCATCGCGGCGCAGGTGCTCGTGGCGTGGGAGGAAGGCGACTTCTCGCGGTTGATCGGCCGTTTCCGGCGTGGGGCCGAGTCGGGCGAGGAGCCCGCGGCGACGTAGCCGCGCAGCTCCTCAGCCGAGCGGCTATGCCAAGAGGTACATCGCCGTGAGCATGATCGCCCCCGAGACGAAGTTCGTCGCAACGACGAGTCCCGCCATCTGGATTCGGAATCGCCGGAGTTCATACCGCAGTTCGGCTTGCGTCACGATCGCCCCTCCCTAGCGCCAGCGCACGATCACGACGCCGCCAAGCACCACCAGTACGCCCA
This sequence comes from Chloroflexota bacterium, assembly GCA_009837285.1. Classification (GTDB taxonomy): domain Bacteria; phylum Chloroflexota; class Dehalococcoidia; order UBA2979; family UBA2979; genus VXMT01. The sequence goes on from VXTU01000141.1 coordinate 1,358, forward strand.
CCACCCGCAGCAGCGTCACGCGTTGCGCGTCGTTCCCGAACGCGCCGTAGTGGTCCATCACCAGCGCGCCCGCGAGCGTCCCGGCCGTCACAGCGCTGAACAGCAGCGCCACGCCCAGCTTCGGCGCGAGCGCCGCGCCGCCGACGATGAACGCCGCGCCGAACAGGCCCACCACCGCGAGGTACGCGCTCGGCCCGTGGAACCCGAGGACGAGCACGCCCACCGAGATCAGGCCGATGACGACGAAGATCCACCAGCGGTCGAACGGGATCGGCAGGTCGACCATGTCGCCCCGGGCGCTGCGAATGGCGAGCACCGCGGCGATCCCCGCCACGGTGCCGAAGATCGACAGCCAGCCGGCTTCGACGGCCCCGCGGTCGCGCCCGATGGCGCCGAGCATCGCGACCTGCACGGACGCGCCGACGCCGAGCATCAGCGCGAGGCCGAGTTGGAGGAATTGCGTCACGCGGGAGTCCTCGCCAGTACGCGCTCGTCGCCGCGGCGTCGCGTGACGCCGTCGCGGTCCAGGCGCTCGAGCATTGCCTGCGTGGCGCGTCGGTTGGTGCCGATGGCGTCGCGCAGTTGCGCCAGCGTCGCGGAGCCCTGCGCCTCGATCAAGGCGACGACGGTCCGCGACACCTCCGCGAACGCACCGGCGGCGAGCATCACGCCGTCCCCGCAGTCCACGATCTCGCCGCGGTCTTCGAGGAACGCCGCCAGTTCGGCCTCGATGTCGATGCGCGGCGGGCTGACCCCGCCCGCCGCGAGCGTCGCGACGGCCTCCTCGGCGGCCCTCCGTTGCGCGGCGGTGGGCTGCGGCGACCACTCCGCGCGTCGCACGCCGCCCGCCTCCGCCACAACGCCCGGCGCGAGCGCCGGCAACACCGCGTCAAGCACCCCTGCGTCGAGGCCGAGGCGCGCGCGCAGTTCCTCGCCCGACATGACCCGGCGCAGGGGGTGCTCGCGCTCGTAGGCCTCGAGCGCACGCTCGGCGCGCGTGCGAAGCCGAGCTGCCCCCGCCGCGCTCAGGTATCGCGCCTCGGCGCCGTCGAGCGTCATCACGTCGCCGCGCTCCACGAGCGCCTCGATAGATCCGGCGAGGGCATCGCCCTCGGCGTCCGCGTGGCGTGCGAGCTCCGCGAGTGTCGCGGGCTCGACGCGTTCGAGGACCGCCAGGACGGCTTCGTCAGAGCTGCCCGCCGCGAGCGCGCGCAGGCGCTCGACGGCGGCAGGGTCGGTGCGGCGGTGACGGGGTGTGTTCACGGCAAGCACGCGCCCGCCGCCGAGCGTGCGGTCCGAAACCCGGACGACGAACAGGTCGCCCGGCGCGGTGGCGATGGGCGGCGCGAGCTGGATCTGGCACCACCCCTCGCTGCCCGCGGCGACCTCGTCCGCGCCCAGGACCCGGAGGCGGCCCTGCGTCTCGGCCGCGCCGAGGTGCACCGTCACGCGGAGGTTGTGGCGCAGCGCGCGCTCGGGCAGGACGCGCAGCACCGCATCGATCGTGCGCGCCACGCCGACCTGTCCGGGCGGCGCCAGCACCTGCCCGCGGCGCAGCTCGTCCGTGCCGACGCCCGCGAGGTTGATCGCGACGCGCGTACCGGGCTGCGCCTCGTCGACCTGCTGCTGGTGGGTCTGGAGCCCGCGAATGCGCGCCGAGGGGCCGCCTGGGACGGCCTCGAGCGTCTCGCCCGCGCGCAGCGTCCCGTCGAGCAGCGTGCCAGTCACGACCGTCCCGAAGCCCTGCATGGTGAAGACGCGGTCGATGCCGAAGCGCGGCCGGCCCACGTCGCGCGGCTCCGGCGTGCCTTCGAGGGCCCCGTCCAGCGCCGCCCGGAGCGCGTCGAGGCCCTCGCCCGTCGCGGCCGAGGTGCGGACGATGGGCGCCCCGCCGAGCGTCGTCGGCGCCAGCTCCTCGCGCAGCTCCTCCTCGACGAGTTCGAGCCACTCCTCGTCGGGCGCGAGGTCGACCTTCGTGAGCGCGACCGCAGCGTGGCGCACGTCGAGCAGGTCGAGGATCTCGAGGTGCTCGCGCGTCTGCGGCATGACCCCCTCGTCGGCCGCGACGACGAACAGCGCGAGGTCGATGGCGCCGACGCCCGCAAGCATGTGGCGCACGAAGCGCACGTGCCCGGGGACGTCGACGATGGAGACCTCGCGGCCCGAGGGCAGGGTCATCCACGCGAAGCCGAGCTCGATGGTGAGCCCGCGCTCGCGCTCCTCCTGCAGCCGGTCGGGGTGGATGCCGGTGAGCGCCTCGATGAGCGCGGACTTGCCGTGGTCGACGTGGCCGGCGGTGCCGATGACGTACATGCGGCGAGTCTAGCGGCGATGCCGCCGAGAGGCAGTTGCCGCGGCGCGCCGGGTGGGCGAGGCTGCGCGAGGACAACCGACGCGGAGGGAGCACACGATGCGCATCGCGGACGCTGGGGCGGCATTGTGACCGTCGCGTTCAGCACGGACCAGATCTACTTCGCGCACCAGCCGCCGGGCGGCGTCCAGCACCCGGAGCGCTCGGACCGCCTCGCGTCGATCCTCCAGCAGCTCGACACCACCGGCCTGCTCGACCGTATGGACCACCTCCCGGAGCGCGACGCGACCGACGAGGAGCTGCTGGCCGTCCACACGCGCGATCTGCTCGTGATGGTCGACGCACACGCCGCCGCGGGCGGCGGGTGGGCCGACCCCGACACCTTCATCGGGCCGTCGTCGCCTGCCGCCTCACGTCGCGTGGCAGGCGCCACGCTCGCCGCGACGGACGCCGTGCTCGACGGTGCGGCGACGAGCGCCTTCGTCGCTGCACGGCCACCGGGGCACCACGCGACGCGGGAGCGCGCGATGGGGTTCTGCCTTTACAACCAGGTCGCGGTGGCCGTGCAGGCAGCCCTCGACCGAGGGGTGGAGCGCGTCGCCGTCGTCGACTGGGACCTGCATCACGGCAATGGGACGCAGGCGATCTTCGACGGCGAACCGCGCGTGCTCTACCTCAGCACGCACGCGTACCCGTTCTACCCCGGCACCGGCGCCGTCGAGGACCGCGGGGTCGGCGAGGCTGTCGGGACGAAAGTGAACATCCCGCTCCCCGGCGGCGCGGGCGACGCTGCGTTCCAGGCGGCGTACGGGCAAGTCGCCGTCCCGGCCCTCGAGGCGTTCGGGCCGGAGCTGGTGTTCGTGTCGTGCGGGTGGGACTCGCACGCGCGCGACCAACTCGGACCGCTCGCCGTGTCGACGGGCGGGTACGCAGCGGTCGCGCGGATGATCGTCGATGCCGCGAACCGGCTGTGCGATGGACGGCTCGTGGCCGTCCTCGAAGGTGGCTACGACGAGCACGCGCTGGCGCACTGCTCACAGGCGCTCTGCGAGCTGCTGCTCGGCGACGAGCCGTCTCCCGACCCGCAGCAGGGGACCGGGAAGCCCGAGCTCGTCACGAACATCGACACGGTCATCGCCGCGGCGCGCACGGTGGCGGGGCTGGACTGAGCGTCGGGGGCTACTCGATCGTTCGGGACTCGCTGAGCGTGTCGTGGCGGCCGCAGGCGGGGCACTCGTCGGGGACCTCGGAGCGCGGGACGTCACCGCCGAGGAGCTGCGAGAGACCGAGCCAGATATCGTCGCGGAGCTGGAACGACGCGGCGATGCGGCCGCGTGGGCCGCGCGTGGCGGCGCGCAGCTCCTCCTCGACGCGCCGCTGCGCTTCGGCGGGGCTCATGGGCCGCGAGGAGCGGACGAGCACCTCGCGGCGGCAGCTGGAGCAGCGGTAGACATCGATCGGCACGGATGGCCTCGCGGCGACGGCGTCAGGGCGCCGCGGCCGGTTCGGTGTCCGGCAGCAGGTCGACGAACACTTCGTTCGCAAGCAGCAGGCCGCGGCTCGTGAGGCGCAGGCGTCCGTCCCGGTCCTCGAGCAGTCCGGTGCGGAAGTGGCGCTCGATCGCCTCGCCGAACGCGGCCTCCGGCGGCTCGCCGAAGCGGTCGGCGTACTCGAGCCGCGAGACACCCTCGAGGAGCCGCAGGCCCAGGATGAGCGCGTCGGCGCGCAGCGTGGCGTCGTCGGGCGTCTCGCCGCCGGCGATCTGCTGCAGCGTGCCGCCCCCGGTGGCTGTGCGCTCCTCGTGGGACGCGTTGACGAGCTCGACGTAGCGCTGCGGCGAGTCGACGTTCGCGAGGCGCTGCCCGGCGAAGAACGAGTGCGCCCCCGCGCCGACGCCGATGTAAGGCTCGGCGCGCCAGTAGACGAGGTTGTGGCGGCAGAAGTGGCCGGGCCGCGACCAGTTCGAGATCTCGTACTGCTCGTACCCCGCGAGGGCGAGCCGGTCGCGCGTCCACTCGTATTGCTCGGCAACCACGTCGGGGTCCGGCTCGGAGAGTTCGCCCTTCTGGACCTGGTAGTACAGCAGCGTGCCCGGCTCGACGGTCAGCGCGTAGCACGAGAGGTGCTCCGGCGCGAGGTCGATCGCCCGCTCCAGCGTGCCCTGCCAGCGTTCGAGGGGCTGGTCGATGAGCCCGAAGATGAGGTCCATGTTGACGTTGTCGAACCCCGCCGCCTGCGCCGCGTGGACCCCCTCGACGGCGCGCTCCGCGCTGTGCTGCCGGTCGAGCAGCTCGAGCTCGTCGTCGTGGAGCGACTGCACGCCGATCGAGAGGCGGTTGATGCCAAGCGCGCGCAGGCCCTCGAGGTGCTCCTGCGTCAGCTCCGTGGGGTTTGCCTCAAGGGTCCACTCGGCGTCCGGTGCCACGTCGTACTGGTCCCGCAGACCGCGAATGATCGTCTCCATGTCAGTGAGCGCGGTGAGGCTCGGCGTGCCGCCACCGAGGAACACCGTCTCGACGCGGTGGCTGCGCGCGGCTGGGGCCCACAGCTCCAGCTCACGCACGAGCGCGGGCGTGTAGTCCGGCACGAGGTGGTCGAGGCCCTCGTACGAGTTGAAGTCGCAGTAGCCGCACTTGGCTGTGCAGAACGGGATGTGCAGGTAGAGCGACAGCGACTGCGCTTGCGGCTGGGTCACGGGGGACCTCGATGCTCACGCCGCCCCGGATCGGCAGGTCGGGCGGCCCGGTCAGCGTACAGGCGCGGCAGGGTGTGGGGAACGCGTCGAGGCGTGGCGTCACACCCCTACCCCGGCTCCCCCGCCCGTGCGAGACTCGATTGCATGCTACGCACCCATGCCGCGGGGACACTCCGGATCGAGCACGCCGGCGAGCCGGTCACGCTCGCCGGGTGGGTGCACCGCCGCCGCGACCACGGCGGCCTCATCTTCGTCGACCTGCGCGACGCGTCCGGCCTGGTGCAGGTCGTGTTCCACCCCGAGGACGCCCCCGAGGCCTTCGAGGTCGCGTCGCAGGTACGGAGCGAGTACGTGCTCCAGGTCGAAGGTGAGGTCGTGGCCCGCCAGCCAGGGACCGAGAACCCTGACCTCGACACCGGAGCCATCGAGGTGGCCACGCGCAGCGCGGCGATCCTCAACGCGGCGCTCACGCCCCCCTTCCCCATCAACCAGGAGACGAACGTCGACGAGGCGACACGGCTGCGATACCGCTACCTGGACCTGCGCCGCGACCGGATGGCGCAGAACCTGGTGCTTCGGCACCGCGTCATCGCGTTCATGCGGCGCTTCCTCAACGACCGGGGCTTCCTGGAGGTCGAGACGCCCGTGCTCGGCCTCGCGACGCCCGAGGGGGCGCGCGACTACCTCGTGCCGAGCCGGGTGCACCCCGGCGACTTCTACGCGCTGCCGCAGTCGCCGCAGCAGTGGAAGCAGCTCCTGATGGTGGCCGGCGTGGAGCGCTACTTCCAGATCGCCCGCTGTTACCGCGACGAGGACCTGCGCGCCGACCGCCAGCCTGAATTCACCCAGCTCGACCTCGAGATGTCATTCGTCCACGAGGACGACATCCTCGGGCTCATGGAGGAGCTGTACGGCGGCCTCGCCGCCGAGGTCGCGCCTCAGCTCGACACGCCGAGCCCGTTCGTGCGCATGACCTACGCGGAGTCGATGGAGCGCTACGGCTCCGACAAGCCGGATCTGCGCTTTGGCATCGAGATCAGCGACCTGACCGACATCGTGCGCGACAGCGAGTTCATGGTGTTCCGCCGCGCCATCGAGGCCGGGGGCCGCGTGCGCGGCTTCGCCGTGCCCGGCGGCTCCGACACGCCGCGCCGCGGCGCCGACGCGCTCGAGGCGCTCGCGAAGGAGAGCGGCGCCGGCGGCCTCGTCTGGATCGTGTACGAGGAGGACGGCTCGGTACGCTCGCCCGTCGCTCGCTTCTTCGAAGAGGAGGCGCTGGCGGCGCTGGCGTCGGCGTGTGGGGCGTCGAACGGAGACATGCTGCTCATCGTCGCCGACCAGGACGCGGTCAGCTCGCGCGTGCTCGACGTGCTCATGCGGCGCGTCGCCGAGGACCGCGACCTCGCCGACCCGAACGTGCTCGCGTTCGCCTTCATCACCGAGTTCCCGATGTTCGAGTGGGACGACCAGGGCCAGCGCTGGAGCGCGATGCACCACCTCTTCACCGCCCCCTTCGAGGAGGACCTGGAGCTGATGGAGGACGACCCGTCGGCTGCGCGGTCGCGCGCGTACGACCTCGTCTGCAACGGGCAGGAGATCGGCTCGGGCTCCATCCGAATCCACCGCCGGGAGCTGCTCTCGCGTGTGCTGCGGCTGCTGGACCTCGACGAGTCGGAGGCGGAGGAGCGCTTCGGGCACATGCTCGAGGCGTTCACGTACGGTGCGCCGCCGCACGGCGGCATCGCGCCCGGGCTCGACCGCACCGTCGCGCTGTTCGCCGGCGAGCGCGATATCCGCGAGGTGATCGCGTTCCCCAAGACCAAGTCGGCGACGGACCCCCTCACCGGCGCACCCGCAAGCGTGCGCGGCGACCAGCTGAGCGAGGTGCACATCGCCCTGACGCCGGAAGCCGAGGCGGCGCAGGCACAACGCGACGAGAACGTGCGGGAAGAGATAACGAATGACGTATGATCCTCATACGCGACTCGCTCCCCCCACAGCCGGAAACCGTTCCGGAGACTACGTGCGTATCTTCTAACGACGCATCGAGCGGAGGCGCTCTGTGAGTGGACAGAACCGGGTCATCGTCCTGCTGCTGGGGGTTCTCGCGGCCCTCGTGATTGTGGTCGGCGGGCTCTCCGCCGTGCTGCTGCTCGGCGGCGGCGAGGAGGGGACCACGACCACCGCGACGACAGACGAGGGGGGCGGCCTCACCACGACGACGGACGGCGACGGTGACGACGGCGAGACCGCAGGCCTCGACACCGGCGGTGACGATGCCGAAGACGCGAGTGGCCGGCTGCGACTCGCCGGCTCCGACCCCGTCACGATGGACCCCCACGTGGCCGGTGACTCCGGGTCCGCCGAGTTCATCGTCGAGATCTTCAGCGGCCTGCTGACCATCACGCCTGAGCTCAACATCGAGCTCGACCTCGCCGAGTCATTCGAGGTCTCCGACGACGGGCTCGTCTACACGTTCACGCTGCGCGACGACATCTTTTTCCACCAGGGCCGCCGCGTGACCGCGGAGGACGTGCAGTGGTCACTCGAGCGCGCCGCATCGCGCGAGCTCGCCTCGCCGACGGCGCTGGGCTACCTCGGCGACATCATCGGTGTGCGCGAGCGCTTCTACGAGGGCGCGGAGAGCATTACCGGCATCGAGGTCATCGACGACCGCACCATCCAGTTCACGATCGACGCGCCGAAGCCGTACTTCCTCGCGAAGCTCACCTACCCCACGGCGTTCATCGTCGACCGCCAGCAGATCGAGGCGAACCCGCGCGGCTGGACGCGCCGGCCCAACGGGACGGGCCCGTACCGGCTGCAGGAGTGGCGACTGGGCCAGCGCATCGTGCTGCAGGCCAATCCCCGCTACCACCTCGGCGCGCCCTCGATCCGCGAGGTGCTGTACGAGCTTTCCGGCGGTTCGACGCTGACGCGCTTCGAGAACGGGGAGCTGGACATCGCCTTCATCAGCGTGAACGACATCGACCGTGCGCGTGACCCGGAGAGCGACATCGGGCCGCTCTACCAGGTGTTCCCGCAGTTCACGATCTCGTACCTCGCGCTCAACACGAACGTCCCGCCGTTCGACGACGTGAACGTGCGCCGCGCGCTCGGCTTCTCGATCGACCGCACGCTGATCGCCGAGGTCACGTTCAACAACATGCTGGCGCCGGCGACGGGCATCCTCATGCCGCAGTTGCCGGGCTACACGCCAGACGACAAGACGTTCCAGTTCGACCCCGACGAGGCGCGACGGCTGCTGGCGGCCTCGAAGTACGGCTCGCCGGAGAACCTCCCGGAGATCGTGCTGACCGAGGTCGGCGGTGGCGCCGAGGGGCGCATCGACACGCAGGCGTTCATCCAGCAGTGGCGCGAGGAGCTCGGCATCGAGGTCCGCATCGAGCAGACCGACTTCGCGACGATCCTCGCCCGGCAGGACGAGGGCAGCCTGCAGATGTTCAACGCCGGTTGGATCATGGACTACCCGGACCCCGAGGACATCCTGGACCTCAAGTTCTACTCCGGGTCCGCGCTCAACGACGTGAACTACAACAACGCCGAGGTCGACGCCATCCTCGAGGAGGCCCGCGTCGAGCAGGACGCCGGGCGCCGACTGGAGCTGTACCAGCAGGCCGAACTCCTGATCATCGAGGACGCAGCGTGGCTGCCGCTCTACTTCTCGCAGGCGCACGTGGTGATCAACGCAGACGTCGAGGGCTGGTTCGAGCCGCCGATGGTGATCCCGCGGCTGCGATTCGTGCAGGTCAACCGCTAGGGGCCGATCGTGGCGGGCTACATCATCCGCCGTCTGCTGTGGCTGCCGGTCATCCTGGGGATCGTCTCGTTCGCGACGTTCTCCATCGCCCGCTTCGGCCCCGGCGACCCGGTGAGCATCGCCGCCGGCCAGCTCCGCGACCCCGATGTGCTCGAGCGCGTCCGGGCTGAGCGCGGCCTCGACGGCACGGTGGTGGAGCAGTACCTGCGCTGGCTCGTCGGGGACCTCTATCCGGGTGGCTCAGGCAGCGGCGCCATTCGCGGCGACTTCGGCGAGTCGTTCATCCAGCAGGGCTTCTCCGTCAATGAGCTCATCCGCAGCAAGATGGCGATCTCCGCCCAGCTCGGCTTCCTCACGCTCGTTACCGTCTTCTCGGTCGGCATCCCGCTCGGGCTGTTAGCCGCGAGGTTCAACGGGACGTGGATCGACCCGTTCGTGATCGCGTCGCTACTGTTCCTGACGTCCGTGCCGGTGCTGGTGATCATCCCGCCCGCGCTGTGGCTGTTCGCGTCGCAGCTCGACATCCTCCCGGTCGGCGGCTGGGGCGGCGAGGGACTCGACGGCATCTTCGACATCTGGTGGATCGGCGGCGTGGTCGCCGTCCCGATCCCGGACCCGCACATCTACCTGCCGCTCTTCGTGCTCTCCATCGGGGGCTTCGCGGGCGTCGCGCGGCTCGTGCGCATCACTGCGCTCGAGGTGTTGAGTGAGGACTACGTCCGCACGGCTCACGCGAAGGGGCTGAAGGAGACGACCGTCGCGTTCAGGCACGTGCTCCCGAACGCGCTGTTGCCCGTGATCACCGTGATCGGGTTCGCGCTCGTCGGGATCCTCGAGGGCGCGTTCTTCACCGAGACGCTGCTCGGTATCCCCGGCATCGGCCGCTTCGCGTTCCAGGCGGTACAGAGCCGCGACTACGACGTGATCCTCGCGATCACCGTGATCCTCTCCACGGCCTTCGTGCTCGCCAACCTCGTGGTCGAGATCGCCTATACGTGGATCGACCCGCGCGTGCGGCTGGGTGAGGCGATCAACGCGTGACGACGACGCGCACCGACGTCGACTACGGCGGCGAAGCGACTGGGACGCCAGCCGGCGCATGGACGCAGCTCTGGCAACGGCTGCGCCGCAAGAAGCTGGCGATGATCGGCCTCGTCATCATCGTCATCATCTACACGTTCGGCATCGGCGCGAACTGGCTCGCCCCCTACAGCTTCACCGAGCAGGACCTGCTCCGCGGCCTCGAAGGACCGACGTCCGACCACTGGCTCGGCACCGACCGGCTCGGCCGCGACATGCTGAGCCGCGCGATCTACTCGGCGCGCACGACGGTGATCATCACCGCGCTCGTGATCGTGACGGGCGGACTGATCATCGGGCCGACCCTCGGCCTCATCGCGGGCTACCGCGGGGGCCGCACCGACGGCGTGATCGGGCGCGTCGGCGACGTCTTCATCTCGCTGCCCGGCCTGCCGATGCTGATCCTCATCAACGCCTCGCTCTCCCCGCGCGTGGTCGAGGCCACGAAGTGGCTCGAGGCGAACTCCTTCCTGAGCGGGCTCGTGGAGAACGGGGTGCCCTCGTACTTCACTGTATTCGGCGCGCTGTCGCTGTTCTTCTGGGTCGGGAGCATGCGCATCATCCGCGCGCAGGTGCTGCAGATCCGCGAGCGCGACTTCGTGACCGCGTCGGTGGCGATGGGAGCGACGACCTCGCACATCATCTACCGGCACCTGCTGCCCAACGTGTCGTTCCTGCTGATCCTCGGCGCCTCGACGGCCCTGGGCTCTGTCGCGGGGTCCGAGCTGCTCCTGACGTGGTTCGGTGTGGGTGTGCAGCCGCCGGTCCCGTCGTTCGGGGTGATGATCTTCGAGGCGGGGAGCGTGCGCACGTTCTCCGCGCACCCGCACCTGCTGATCGTGCCCTCGATGTTCGTGGTCGCGCTGCTGTACGCGTTCGCGCTGTTCGGCGACGCGCTCAACGACGCCGTACGGGGACGGTGAGCCGCTGGCGACCAGGTGGCTGCGAGCGCCCCCGGTGAGACGGTGGCGCACAGGGCTCGCCGACCCATAATCTGACTACCGGGCGCACGGCCACCGGCCTCGCCCGACGAACCGGTCCACCGCACTCCGAGGCGAGGTCCATGCCAGTCACCGCTGAACGGCTCCCACGCTCCCTCGTGTCCATGGAGATCGAGGTCGAGGACGAGCGCCTGGAGGGTGCGCTGGACCGGGCCGTCCGCAAGGTCTCGCAGCAGGTGCGCATCCCGGGCTTCCGCCCGGGCAAGGCCCCGCGCCACATCGTGGAGAACATGGTCGGCCGCCCCGCGCTGCTACAGGAGGCGATCGAGGACTTGCTGCCGGGCCTCTACAGCGAGGCGCTGGAGGAGCAGGAGATCGACGCCGTCGGCGAGCCCGAGATCGACCTCAAGTCGACTGAACCGCTCGTCGTCACCGCCATGGTGCCCGTCCGACCCACCGTCGACATCGGCGACTACCAGTCGCTGCGCGTCCCGCGCGACGAGGTGACGGTCACCGACGATGACACCGAGGAGGCGATGGTCAGCGTGCGACGCCGCTACGCGATGCTCGAGCCCGTCGACCGCGCGGTCGAGTGGGAGGACACGGTCCGCGTCGACGTCTCCGTGACGGTCGAAGGACAGGGCGAGCCGCACGTCGAGGAGGGCGCGGAGTTCCGCGTCTCCGAGGACGGTCTCGTCTCACTGCCCGGCTTCCTCGACCACCTCGTCGGGCTGGAGCGCGGCGGACCGCACGAGTTCGCGTTCGACCTGCCGGAGGACTACCCGGCGGATGAGCTCGCCGGCAAGACCGCGAGCTACACCGTCACCCTCCACGAGGTGAAGCAGGAGGTCCTCCCGGACCTCGACGACGACTTCGCCCGCTCGCTGGACGAGGAAGGCATCGAGAACCTCGAGCAACTCCAGGAACGCATCGCCGAAAATGTACGCGTCCGGATCGAGGCCGAGAACGAGGCCGCGTACCGCGACGAGGTGATCGACCTGCTCCTCGCCACCGCCGACCTCGACTACCCCGAGGTGTTGGTGGAGCGTGAGATCGACCGCCTCGTGGACGAGCAGTCCAACCACGCCTTCCACGAGCGTGAGACGTTCGACCAGTGGCTCGAGGCCATCGGCCAGACGGAGGACGAGGTGCGCGACGCCCTGCGCGAGCAGGCGGACCTGGTCCTGCGCCGCGGCCTCGTCGTCGGTGAGCTCGCCGACCGCGAGAGCATCGAGCCGATGGAGCAGGACGTCCAGGCCGAGATCGACGAGCTCGTCGAGTCCATGAGCGGCGGCAGCACGGACCTCGAGGAGCGCGCGACGCTGCGCGGGCTGCTCGACACCGAGGAGACACGCGGCCAGATCACGACGCGCCTGCTCACGACGCAGACGCTGGAGCGGCTGGTCGAGATCGCCTCGCAGCCGGACGAGATCGAGCCTCGATCACCGCGCCGCCGCAGCCGGCGCCGGCGCGGCGCGCGCGGGGGCGACGCCGACGAGGCGACGGCCGAGGCCGAGGACGCGACCGCCGATGATGCAGTCGCCGAGGACGACGCCGAGGCCACGGCCGGGGACCCCGGGGATGCGCCCGGCGGCGATGCAGCCGATAGTGGATCTAGTGAAGACGACGACCGGGACGGCGACGACGCGTAGCCGCCCCGTGCAGGAACAATCGACAGGCACCGCCTGGCACGGAAGGACACCGCCTTGACGGTCTCGCCCATGAACGTCGTGCCGATGGTCGTGGAGACCACCGCGCGCGGCGAGCGCGCCTACGACATCTACTCGCTGCTCCTCAAGGAGCGCATCATCTTCCTCGGGACGCCGATCGACGATCACATCGCCAACATGATCGTCGCCCAGCTGCTCTACCTGGAGCGCGAGGATCCCGACCGCGACATCAACATGTACATCCACTCGCCGGGCGGCGTGATCACCGCCGGCCTCGCGATCTACGACACGATGAACCTGATCCGCTCCGACGTGTCGACCATCGCCGTCGGCGCGACAGCCTCGATGGCGACGGTGCTGCTCTCGGCCGGCGAGAAGGGCAAGCGCTACGCGCTGCCGAACGCCACCGTGCACATGCACCAGGCCATGGGCGGCGCGCGCGGTCAGGCCTCGGACATCGAGATCGCGGCGCGCGAGATCCTGCGCAACAACGAGATCATCCGTAATATCTTGTCCGAGCGGACGGGGCAGGACATCGATCGGATCCGCATGGACACCGACCGCGACTTCTACCTCAACGCCGACCAGGCGTTGGAGTACGGGATGATCGACGAGATCCTGCAGAAGCCCGACGACGGCAGCTCCACTGCGAGCAGCAACGGGAGCGGCATCGGCTAGCGTCGCGACCCGGCGGGGGCGCTGGGGGAAGCATGGCGAAGTCCTCGACCCGCGGGAACAGGGTCCAGTACCACTGCTCGTTCTGCGGCAAGAACCAGGACCAGGTCAAACGGCTCATCGCCGGGCCCGGCGCGGTGTACATCTGCGACGAGTGCGTCGTCCTCTGCCAGGAGATCATCGACGAGGAGGGCCAGAGCGGTTCCCGCAAGGGGAGCGCCGCCAAGCCGTCTCGCACCCCGCGTGAGCTGGTCGACCTGCTCGACGAGTACATCGTCTCGCAGGACCAGGCGAAGCGCGTGCTCTCCGTGGCCGTCTATAACCACTTCAAGCGCATCGACGCCCCCGTGCAGGCCGACCTGGAGCTCGAGAAGTCGAACATCCTGCTGATCGGGCCGACGGGCACCGGCAAGACGGCGCTCGCGCGCACCCTCGCGAGGATCCTCGACGTCCCGTTCTCCATCGCCGACGCCACGGCGCTAACCGAGGCGGGCTACGTAGGCGAGGACGTCGAGAACATCCTGCTGCACCTCATCCAGGCTGCAGACTTCGACATCCAGCGCGCTGAGCGCGGCATCGTCTACATCGACGAGATCGACAAGATCGCGCGCAAGTCCGACAACCCCTCGATCACCCGCGACGTGTCCGGCGAGGGCGTGCAGCAGGCGCTGCTCAAGATCATCGAGGGCACCGTCGCCAGCGTGCCGCCGCAGGGCGGCCGCAAGCACCCGCACCAGGACTTCATCCAGATCAACACGTCCAACATCCTCTTCATCGTCGGCGGCGCGTTCGAGGGCCTCGAGGGCATCGTCTCGCGACGTACCGGCATCGGGGCGCGTAGCCTCGGCTTCGGCTCTGAGACAGTGTCGGAGGCCGACCGCGCGATGATCCTCAAGCACGTCGCCCACGACGACCTGCTCCAGTTCGGGCTTATCCCCGAGTTCGTCGGCCGACTCCCCGTCGTCTCCGTCCTCGACCCGCTCGACATCGAGACGATGGTGCAGATCCTGACGAAGCCGAAGAACGCGGTGGCGCGGCAGTTCCAGCGGCTGTTCCAGATGGACGACACGGAGCTGGTGTTCACCGACGACGCGCTGCGGCTCATCGCCGAGGAGGCGATCGAGCAGAAGACCGGCGCGCGCGGCCTCCGCACGGTCGTCGAGGGCCTGCTGCTGGACGTGATGTACGAGGCGCCCTCGAACCCCGACATCCGCAAGTGCGTGGTCTCCGCCGAGACGGTGCGCAACCGCGCGCGTCCGCTGCTGGTGACGGAGAGTGACCAGGTGGTGGGCGAGGAGACCCCGGACACCGAGTCCGCCTGACCTCCGGCCGCTGCGCGAGGGGCCGTCTACTCCGCGGTCAGCGTCGCGCGATACGCCTCGAACTGCTCGTAGAACTCCTCGATGGTGAGACCGAAGGCGCCCTCGAACGCCTCGTCGCGGCTCGTGGCGTCCGGGAGTCGGCGATAGTAGTCGAAGATGGCGGGGTCGCCCGCGTGGTCGGCCAGCCACTCGACGGCGAGGAAGCCGAGGGCCTTCGTGGGCCACTGGCCCACGGCTCGGGCGCCATCCGGGTTTGAGACGTCCAGCAGTGTGACCGAGTTGAAGACCGCAGCAGTCACCGCGAGCTCACGGAACTCGTCGGCCACCAGAATCCCGGCGTGTTCGCCGTACTCGGTCTCGGCGTATGCCATGGCTCCGTCGTCGAACCAATCCGGAGCTCTGCCAGAGACGCTGCCCGTCGCGGGAATCGGCTGTTTGTGAGCGAGCTCACGTACGATCCCCCAAACGTAGACGTAGTCGAGCGGGAGCGCCTCACCGCAGTACTGCACCGCGATCACAACGACGCCGTACAGCGGCGCGCGCTTGCAGCTGCGAGAGTCATGCCAGCCCGGAACGGCGGCAAGAGCGGCCGCGGCGTCGGGCGCGACGTAGAGCGTGAACTCTGTGGCCTCAGCCTCGAAGCGATCGGTGAAGAACCGGCGCACGCCAGCGAACTGAGTAGTGATCGCGGCGGCCCGATCGTCTGAGACTCCCTCGAGCACCACAAGCACCGGATCGCTCCCCGCATCCGTGAGGTGCGGGAACGGCGGGAAGGCTTCGGCTCGGTAGGCAGCGAAGTGCTCATAGAAGTCAGCAGCGCTGATCCCGAAGGCTGCTTCGAATGCACGGCGCCAGTCGGCCGTCTCGCTATTAAGCCGGAAGAATTCGAAGAGGGCTAGGTCGCCGGCGCGATCGGTGAGTCGCTCCACAGCGAGGAATCCAAGGCCCCACGTCACGTTCGCGTTCGTCCCGCGATTCTCTCCGGGTCCAAAAGCCTTCAGCGGCAGCGCGGTCCGCCTTGCCCAGATCAGCTGCTCTCCGCGATATCTGCTGTGCGAATAGCCCGGGCTCTCTGACGCCTCCCGGTACGCACCGAGCGCGTAAGTCTGTGCCCCATCCACCAGCCACTTGGGGCCTCGGTCGTGATGCGTTCTGCCGGGGATCTCGAATAGGAGCGCACGGATGTACTCCAGGGCCCGCGAGGAAAGGCCGCAACGCAGGACATGGATGCTGGCAGACGCAAGGTCCGTCCGCCCGCAGAAGCGCTCATCGAAGACTCGAGGGCCAAACACCGCTCGGTAGATCGACGCAACATCGCTCACATCGGCGCCGATGTATTGATGCGGCCCTCTGGCGGCGGCCCCGAAGCGTAGCGCGAAGAACTCCCTGAGGCGTTCGTACTCGGCCACCAGGTCCGCCTGACTGTCGCTGGGGACGTCGCCGAGGAAGGTGAGTGGGGGTGCCGCGTTACCGGGCTGCCACCAGCCGACTGATCTCGATACTTCGATGAAGATGGCGTCACCTTGATTGAGGGTTGGTGAGGTTGCGGTCGCGCGCAGCGTTGGTCCGCGGAGGCGATACCGCTGCGCCGACGCATCCCAACTCCATGCGCGCAAGAGGGAATCACCGATGCGGGCCAGGGCGTCCGCGATTGGCGTGCCGTCGTTGCCCGACCAGGCCACCAGGCTCCGCCCTGGATGCAACGCGACCATGACATCCTCGTCCGACACATCCCGTGTCCAATCGAAGGTCGAGTCCCCGCCGAGCCGCAGCCACAGCCCCGCCCCTGTCGTGAGCCTCGACAGCTGTTGGTGGCTGCCGCGCCGAGCGTGCCAGTACGCCTGCTCCTCCGCGTCCCACGCGGAGACTTGGCGCAGCGCCGGAATTGCGTCGAACAGCTCCGAGGTCGGCGTGTCTGGACCGACCCACCCGACGAGGTTCCAGCCGGGGTAGAGCACCGTCGTGATCGTGTGGTCGTCGTATGTCCCGCCTGCGCCGGTCGTGGCGCTGGCGTGTTCCGGCGTGGCGCCCGCACCGAGCGCAAGCAGTACGAGTGTTGCGAGGAGCGCACGCCGGACGTGATGAAGCATCAGCCGACGTGACATCGTCATGGCGCTCCCAGGGTGGCGCGGTACGCCTCGAACTGCTCGTAGAACTTCTCGAGCGTGAGGCCGAAGGCGCCCTCGAACGCTTCACCACGGCTCGTGGCTTCCGGGAGGCGGCGGTAGTAGTCGAAGATCGCGGGGTCACCGGCGTGGTTGGCCAGCCACTCGACAGCAAGGAAGCCCAGCGCACCTCCGGGGAACGCAATCGAGTCGAAGATAGTCGCCGTCTCCAGGGGATCGGGGGATCGTCCTGCGGCCGAGACTGCCCGGTCCCGGTAATCGATGTACGACGTTTGGTCGGTGTCGTCTGCGTACACGGCGCGTACGTACAATTGCGATCCCACGTTGAACCATCGGGGAACCGAGGTGACGTGGTGGATGGAGAGTTCATCTCGAACGCCGAGGTAGTACATGTAGTCGAAGCCTCCCGGGGCGTCGGTGCACAGATCCAGAGGGAGGTCCACGACGCCCCAGGACGGAGCCAACCAACAATCTGTCGGCACGTACGGCCTGACCAGTTCGGTCTGAATGCTCTCGGCGTTGGGTGCGACGAACATCGTGAATTCGGTCGTCGCCTCAAAGCGGCTGGCGAAGAACCGGCGGACCGCTTCGAATTCCTCGCGGATAGCTTCGCCATCTTGCTTCGGCACGCCGTCAAGCATGACGAGGACGGGTTCTTCGAGATCGTCGACAAGGTGAGGGAGCGGCGGGAAGGCCTCAGCGCGATAGGCCTCGAAGGAGGCATAGAAGTCTTCAACCGCCATGCCGAAGACGGTTGCGAACGTGCCCCGCCAGTCGGCTGTCTGGCGAAGCTGCCGCAAGTACTCGAATAACGCGGGTTCCCCGGCGATCCCGAGCAGGTGCTCGATCGCGAAGAACGCGACTCTCCTCTCTTCGGGCGACAGAGGTATGATCACGCCAGACGTCTCCACGGTCTCAAGCTCGCTCAACGCTACGGTGACGCGCCGTCCGTCCACGAGAGCGTTCGCTCGCCACCGTCTGTCCAACGGTTCGCTGGCCTCGGCATAGGCGGTCTCGGCGTAGAGCCCGGCGGCTCCCACGAGCCAGTGCGGCATTGGCACGGCGGGCAAGCTGCCGAGCCAGCGCCATGCGCTGGGGAGATGGAAGCGAAGATTCTCCGCGAACTCGGGTACCAGCGAGAACTCCGGCCCGAACACATCTCTGCCCGACGACGTATTCGGGTACGTACACGCGAGGACGCGCTTACTCACGCGACTACTGATACTCGTGTGGCAGTAGGTACCCATGCTGCTGAAGGCGAAGTCGAGTTCAGGGACGTAGACATTCCGGAGCAGTTCGACGTTAGGTGCGATGTACTGGAGCGGACCCGGTGTGACAATGCCGAACCGCTCGACGAAGAAGTCCTTTACGCGCTCGTACTGACCCAGGATCGCGGCGCGCGTGTCCGCTGGAACGTCTCCGAGGAAGACGACCGCGTGGTCGCTCGTGCCTGTCTGCCACCAGTTGACCGCAGCGCCCACCTCAAGCCAGAGAGCGTCGCCACGACCGAGTTCGGCGTCCCCGAATCGATATGCCGCGAACCGCTGGGCCTTTGAATTCCACCGATAGGCCGCCGTGGCCACCCGGCTCACGGAGGTGACCCCGCCATCAGCGGCGATCGCAACCAGGTTGATTCCCGGATGGAGACGTACTGCGAAGGCGTCCGGCCCCACGTTTCGGCTCCACTCGACCGTCGAGCCGCCGCCGATCCGGAGCCAGATCCCCATACCGCGTGAGAGGGACGACAGCTCGTCGTACTTGTCTCGCCGCGCATGGAGGTAGGCCTGTGCCTCGGCGTCCCACGCCGAAACCTGTCGCAGCGCCGGGATCGCGTCGAAGAGATCCGAGGTCGGCGCCTCAGGGCCGACCCAGCCAACGAGGTTCCAACCGGGATAGAGCACCGTGGTGATCGTCTCGCGCCCGTGCCCTTCATCCGCGCCGGACGATGCGACTGCGGCGCGGGGAGACACCCCCACACCCGAGGCGAGGAGTGCTACGAGCAGGGCGAGCAGCACTCCTCGACGACTATGTATGGGCAACGTGCTGCTCCTTCATGCAAAGACAGCAATCGGGTTCACAGGATGATACGCACCTCAGCCGTGAATAGTTCCACCTGCACGGAGAGCGCGGTCGGAAGCGGCTGGGACGGTTGCGCGCTATCCTCGAATCCAGATGACCATCACCCCCGCCCGACGCACGCGCGCTCGCCCGCGTCTTGACGTAACACTCGTCGAGCGCGGCCTCGCGCCGTCTCGCGAGCGTGCGCGAGCGCTCGTGCTCGCACGCGACGTGCGTGTCGACGGCGAAGTGGCCACGCGGCCCGCGCAGCCGGTGACGGCGGACGCAGCCATCGAGGTGCGCGAGCCGCCGCCGTACGTGAGCCGGGGCGGCGAGAAGCTCGCGCACGCCCTCGACAGCACCAGGCTCGACGTGCGCGGCCTACGCTGCCTCGACGTCGGCGCGTCGACCGGGGGGTTCACCGACTGCCTGCTCCAGCGCGGAGCGCGTGAGGTCGTGGCCGTCGACGTCGGCTATGGGCAGCTGGCGCAGCAGCTCCGCGACGACCCGCGCGTCGAGGTGCGCGAGCGCACGAACGCCCGCACCCTTGAGCCGCTCGACCCGTTGGCCGACCTCGCGGTCGTCGACGTGTCGTTCATCTCGCTCACGCTCGTGCTCCCGGCCGTGCTCGACTCGCTGCGACCGGGCGCCGACGTACTGGCGCTGGTGAAGCCGCAGTTCGAGGCGGAGCGCGCCGACGTGCAGCGCGGTGGCGTGGTGCACGACGCCGAGGTGCATGCCCGCGTCGTTGGGCGTGTGGCGTTGTGGGCCATCGAGCGAGGCGTGCGGGTGCGCGGGGTCGTGCGGTCACCGCTGCGGGGCCCCGCGGGGAACCGTGAGTTCTTCGTGTGGCTGCGGGCGCCGGAGGGCTCCTCGTGACCGCCGGGAACGGCGTGGGCGCGATCGAGCGGTGCGGGGTGTGCTACCACCCCGACGTGGCCGGCGCGGCCGAGCTTGCGAAGCGGCTGTGCGACCAGGCCGCCGAGACCGGCTGCGACGTGTGGATGGCCGCGCTCGAGCGCGACGGCGCCGCGCCGCCCGACGACGGCCCCGTCGCCACCCAGCTTCCCGGCACCGACCTGCTCGTGTGCGTCGGCGGAGACGGCACCGTGCTGCAGGCGTCCGGCCTGGCCGCCGAGCACGGCATCCCCGTCTTCGGCGTGCGCATGGGTCGCCTCGGCTTCCTCGCCGAGGCCACCGAGGGCGAGGCCGAGGCCGCCCTCGCGCTCATCCTGCTGGGCCAGGGACGCATCGAGGAGCGCGCGATGGCGCAGGCCTCGGTCATCGACGAACACGGCGAGGGCGAGGCGATGCACGCCCTCAACGACGTCGTCATCGGCCGCAACCGGCTCGGCCGTACGGTGACGGTGGGGCTGAGCGTCGACGGCGTGCTCCTGGCCGAGTACCGCGCGGATGCCGTCGTGGTCGCCACCGCGACGGGCTCGACGGGGTACACGCTCGCGATCAGCGGGCCGATCCTGTACCCGACGTCGAGCGAGCTCATCGTCGGCGCGGTCGCGCCGCACCTGTCGTACGGCAACGCGCTCGTCGTGCGCGGCGAGACGGATGTGCGGCTGCAGATGGCGCGCGGCTACGAGGCGCTGATGACGGTGGACGGTCACCACGAGCACCCCGTGCCGTCGGGCACGGTCGTGCGCGTCACGCGCTCACCGCGTGTCGCGCGGTTCATCCGGCTGGGCGGGGAGCAGCAGTTCTACGCCAACCTCGCGCTGCGCATGGGCTGGCTCCGCATCGACCACCAGCTCACCACCGACGACACCGAGTAGCGCCCATCGCGCCGGGGTGATGCCTGTCGAGCGCGGTGGTTCTATCCTGTGTGTATGGCTGTGGAGATCGAGTACCCCTCGCCGCTGACCGAAGGCGTGGTCGTGGACCGCGCGCGGGTGGGTGATGTCGATGGCATCACGGACCTCGTGAACTTCTGGGCGGCGCGCGGCGACATGTTGCCGCGCACCAAGGGCGAGACGTACGAGAACCTGCGCGACTTCTTCGTGATCCGCGAAGGCGGCGAGGTCGTTGCGTGTGGCGCGCTGCACATCGTGTGGGCGGACATCGCCGAGCTTAAGTCGCTCGCTGTCTCCGAGGACTGCCAGGGGCGTGGGTACGGCCAGCACCTCGTGCGCGCGTGCGTCGAGGAGGCGAGCCGGATGGGCCTCGACCGCGTCTTCGCGCTGACCTACAAGCCGGAGTTCTTCGAGCGGTTCGGCTTCATCCAGGCGGACGTGATGGCGCTGCCGCGCAAGGTGTGGAACGAGTGCTACCGCTGCCCGAAGTTCCCTGGCTGCAACGAGATCGCGATCACGCTCGACCTCACCGGCCGCACGGCCGAGCCCGTGGCCGCCGCAGCCGCGCTGTGACGTCCGAGGCCGAGCTCCCCGAAGTCCTCAGCTCTGAACGCGTCTACGAAGGCCACGTCTTCGACATTGACCACGACGCGATCCGCTTCCCCGATGGCGTCGAGGCGATGCGCGCGACCGTGCGGCACCCCGGCGCGGTCGCCCTCGTCGTCATCAACGGCGACGGGCGCTGGCTGCTCGTCGAGCAGTACCGCCACCCGGCGGGCAGGCGGCTGCTCGAGATCCCGGCGGGCACGCGCGAGCCGGGCGAGGCGCCCGACGTGACCGCGCACCGCGAGCTGCGCGAGGAGACGGGCTACGACGCGGACTCGCTCGTGCGCATCGGCGGGGCGTGGATGGCGCCCGGGTTCACCTCGGAGTACATCGACTTCTACCTCGCGACGGGCCTGCGCGAGTCGCCGCTCTCGACCGGCGACGAGGAGGACCTGTCGGCCCCGATCCCGTACACGCGCGAGGCGATTGAGGCCGCCGTCGCAGCGGGCGAGATCGAGGACGCGAAGACCCTCGTGGCGCTGCAGTTGTACGCGCTCAGTGAGCGGATGCAGGGGTGAGTCGCTCGTCGCACCGTGTGCGCTTGACCATGACCGCACCCCCGGCAATAGTCAGCGTCGCCACGGGCCGCGAGGCGCCCGGGCGGAGTGCGGCGTAAAGGGGCAGCCGTGGCAGACGACCTGCAACACGACATCCTCATCGTCGGCGGCGGCGGCGCGGGTCTCCGCGCCGTGATCGCGGCCGCCGAGGCGCACCCCGACCTCGACATCGCGATGGTCTCCAAGGTCTACCCGATGCGCAGCCACACGGTCTCCGCCGAGGGCGGCGCTGCGGCTGTGATCAAGGACAACGACAGCCTGGACGAGCACATCCACGACACCATCAGCGGCGCCGACTGGCTCGCCGACCAGGACGCCGTCGAGCTGTTCGTGAACGAGGCCCCTCGCGAGATGATCCAGCTCGAGCACTGGGGCTGCCCGTGGAGCCGCGAGGAGGATGGCAGCGTCGCCGTCCGGCCCTTCGGCGGGATGCGTATCCGCCGCACGTGGTACGCGGCCGACAAGACCGGGTTCCACATGCTCCACGCGCTGTTCCAGACCTCGCTCAAGTACACCGCCGTCAAGCGCTACGACGAGTGGTTCGCGACGCGCCTGCTCGTCGAGGACGGGCGCTGCCAGGGCGTCATCGCGATCGAGATGCGGACCGGCGAGGTCCACGCGATCCGGGCCCGCTCGGTGATCATGTGCACCGGCGGCGGGGGCCGCGTGTTCCCGTTTACCACCAACGCCGCGATCAAGACCGGCGATGGCATGGCGATGGCCTACCGCGCCGGCGTCGCGCTCAAGGACATGGAGTTCGTCCAGTACCACCCCACCGGCCTGCCCGGCACCGGCATCCTCATCACCGAGGCGGCCCGCGGCGAGGGCGGCATCCTGGTCAACACCGAAGGCCGGCGCTACCTTGAGGACTACAACCTCGGTGAGCCGGTCCCCATCGACGACCCGCGCCACCCGCAGCTTCGCACGATGGAGCTGGGCCCGCGCGACAAGCTGTCGCAGGCGTTCATGAAGGAGCAGGACGCCGGCCGCGTCTACTCGGGCGAGTACGGCACGTACACCCACCTCGACGTGCGGCACCTCGGCGAACAGCTGATCATGGAGCGCATCCCGTTCGTGCGGGAGCTGGCGAAGAACTACGCCGGCATCGACCCGGTCCACGAGCCGATCCCGGTGCGCCCCGTCGTCCACTACATGATGGGCGGCATCCACACCAACACGAACGGCGAGACGAGCCTGCCGGGGCTGTTTGCCGCCGGCGAGTGCGCCTGCGTCAGCATCAACGGCGCGAACCGCCTCGGCTCCAACTCGCTGACCGAGTTGCTTGTGTTCGGCCGTCGCGCCGGGCTCTCCGCCGCCGAGTTCGCGCGCGAGCACCCCGACCTCGACGCCGATGCGCTCGAAGCGCAGCGCGCCGACGAGGAGGCCTCGATCGCCGCGCGCTTCCGCACGCCGCGCGACGGCGGCGAGCGCCTCGCCACCATCCGCCGCGAGCTCAACTCGACGATGGAGGAGGGCGCGGGCGTCTATCGCGAGGAGTCCGGCATCCGGGCCACCACCGAGAAGGTCGCCGAGCTCAAGGAGCGCTACGAGAACGTCGCCATCGACGACCACAGCAAGAGCTTCAACACCGAGCTCACCACCGCGATCGAGCTCGGCTTCCTCCTCGACGTCGGCGAGGCGGTCGCGCACTCGG
Source organism: Chloroflexota bacterium (assembly GCA_009837285.1). Lineage (GTDB taxonomy): Bacteria > Chloroflexota > Dehalococcoidia > UBA2979 > UBA2979 > VXMT01. The sequence goes on from VXTU01000141.1 coordinate 24,639, forward strand.
CGCTCGAGCGCACCGAGTCGCGCGGCTCGCACCAGCGCACGGACTACCCGGACCGCGACGACGACGGGTTCCTGAAGCACTCGCTCGCGTTCCGCACGGACGGCGCGCCGCGCATCGAGTACGCCGGCGTGACGATCACCAACTGGCCGCCGGCCGAGCGGACGTACGGGAACTAGCGACGGGAGGCCTCGTGACCACCGAGACGATGACCGACCAGCGCACAGTGACGCTCGAGGTGTTCCGCTACCACCCCGACACGGACTCGGAGCCTTCGTTCCAGAGCTACGAGGTGCCGTACCGTGAGGAGTGGGTGGTCCTCGACGCGCTGAACTGGCTCAAGGACGAGGTCGACGGCACGCTGAGCTACCGCTGGTCGTGCCGCATGGGGGTGTGCGGCAGCTGCGGGACCATGGTCAACGGCTACCCGCGCCTGACCTGCAACGCGTTCCTCCGCGAGTTCCTCCCCGGGCCGATCCGCGTCGAGCCGCTGCGCGGCTTCCCCGTCGAGCGCGACATGGTGACGGTCCTCGACGACTTCATGGAGAAGCTCACCGACGTCAAGCCCTACATCATCCGCGAGGAGGAGCAGTCGCTCGACGAGGGCGAGTACCGCCAGTCGCCGTCGCAGCTCGCGGACTACAAGCAGTTCAGCATGTGCATCAACTGCACGCTCTGCTACGCGGCCTGCCCCGTCTACGAGCACGAGGACGACTTCCTCGGCCCGGCCGTGCTGGCGCTGGCGCAGCGTTACAACCTCGACTCGCGCGACCAGGGCAACGAGCAGCGACAGCAGCTCATCTGGGCCGACGAGGGCATCTGGGACTGCACGTTCGTCGGCGAGTGCAGCGAGGTCTGCCCGAAGGACGTCGACCCGGCGGCCGCGATCCAGCAGGCCAAGGTCGACGCGACGAACAACTTCTTCATCTCGTTCCTGCCGTTCACGCCCCCGGGGATGGGTCGCTAGCTATGCCCGGGCCGCTCCCGCGAGCCAAGTCGAACGTGTGGTGGAACCGCGGCTGGCCGTACCGCGTCTTCCTGCTGCGCGAGCTGTCGGCAGTTGCCGTCGCGGTCTACATCGTGCTGCTGCTCGTGCTCGTCTCGCAGGTGCGGGAGGGCCGGGGCGCGTTCAACGACCACCTCGACCTGTTGGAGAGCCCGCTGTTCTGGATCATCCACGCGGTGATCCTCGGCTTCGCACAGCTGCACACCTCGACGTGGTTCCGCGCGGTGCCGAAGAGCATGCGCGTGAAGCTGGGCGGACGAGTGGTGCCCCCGGAGGCGATGATATTCGGGATGTACGCCCTGTGGGTCGGCGCGTCACTCGTGGTGCTCGCGGCCTTCCTGGTCGAGTGGTAGGGGGCTGTCGTGCGACCCTCGAATGAGCCGTTCTGGTGGGCGATGTTCGGCGCGGGCGGCATGATCACGGCGCTACTGCTGCCGGTCCTGATCATCCTCACGGGCTTCGTCGTCCCCGCCGGCGGCGTCGACTTCAACCAACTCGACACCCTGTTCAACAACCCGCTCGTGCGGCTCATCATCCTCGGCGTGGCGTTCCTGTCGTTCTTCCACGCGGCGCACCGCATCCGGCACACGCTCAAGGACCTCGGCCTGCGCTCCGTCGCGACGCCCCTCGCGGTGCTCTGCTACGCTGCCGCCCTTGCCGGGACGATCTGGGCCGCGCTGGTGGTGCTGTAGCCCCCGCCGCCGTCCGAGGACAGCGAGGGACTCCATGACCGACCGAGTGACTCAGCTCTTCACGGCCATCGGCGCGGGCGTCGTGGTCGGCGTGATTGTCGGCCTGCTCCTCGAGCTCGCCGCCGACCCGCCTTCCTTCGTCACCGGCGGCGTCGCCGGCGTCCTCGGCGGCGTCATCGCCGTGTTCGTCACATCGAGGCGAAGTTCGTAGCGCCGATCTTCGCCGCGCCCGCTACTCCCCGTACGCGACGGCGTCGAGGTCCTCGATCCGCTCGTCCGCGGTGAAGCGCCAGATGCCGATGTGGCCCCGCACCAGGTCGCCGTGCTCGTCCCAGTCCAGCGACACGGCCGCTCCCTGGTAGTCGACTGCGCCGCCCTCGCGGAGTACCTCGAGCGCACGCGCGACACCGTCCGCCCCCGCGATCACGACCTCGCCGGGCGCCGCACCGACCCAGCGCAGGTGGTCGCGGATGGCCCCGCCGTGCAGGCTGCCGGCGGCCTCGGCGGCGAGCGCGAGGGCGATGGCGGCGTCGTAGGTCTCGCGCACGTACGGGGTCACCGGCAGCTCGCCGTACGCCTCTCGGTACGCGGCGTCCCACGCCGCCTGCGACTCGGTATTGGGGCGAGCGACGCCCGCAGTCCCGTACATCCCGCCGAGGCGGTCCCCGCCGATCACCTGGACGAGCGCCAGCCGGCGCGCGGCATCGCCGAACACGAACTGGTCGTACAGGCCGGCGTCGAGCGCCTCGCGAACGATCGTCTCCGCTTCATCCGCGAAGGTGATCACGACCAGCGCCTCGGCGTCGCCGGTCTCCCGAAGCTCGGGGAGGTAGGTCTCGGCCTCCGGCTGGACCGCCACCGCCGTGATGTCGCCGTCCCAGGCAGCCGCAAACGTCTCGTAGAGCCCTCGGCCCCACGCATCGTCGCGGTAGACGACGCCGACGCGCTCGAAGCCGCGCTCACGGGTCAAGCGCGCCAGGACCGGGCCCTGCGCGACGTCCGAGAGCGCGGTGCGGAAGAAGAAGTCGCCGTCGTCGGCCGTCGTCAGCATCGGCGAGGTCGCCGACGGGCTGATCATCGGGATGCCGGCCGGCCGCGCCACCTGTTCGGCGACCGGGATTGAGTTCGCGCTCGAGCTGGGGCCGACGAGCGCGTGGACGCCCTCGACCTCCACGAGCCGTCGCGCGACTTCGACGGCGGTGTCCGGGTCGGACGTCGGGTCGGCCAGCACGTAGGTCACCGGACGTCCGAGGACGCCCCCGGCGTCGTTGATGTGTCGTATCGCGAGGTCGAAGCCCTGCCGGCGCACCATCGACGCCTCGGCCACACCCTCGCCGGTGTCGAGCAGCAGGCCGATCTTCAGCGGCTCCTGCTCGTCGCCGTCGTCGCCCGCGCACGCAGCCGCGAGCGTCAGCGCGGCGAGGAGCAGCGCCGAGGCGAGCAAGCGCGGCGCGGCGACGGTACGGCCTCGGAGGTTCATCGGTAGGTCGTCCAAACGCCTACGGGTGGGTCATGTCCTCGGGCCGCACCCACTCGTCGAACTCGGCGTCCGTCACGTAGCCGAGCGACACCGCCGCCTCACGCAGCGTCGAGCCGTGGACGTGGGCGTGGTGGGCCACCTCGGCCGCGCGGTCGTAGCCGATGCGCGGGCTCAGCGCCGTCACCAGCATCAACGAGGACTCCATGAGCTGCTGGATGCGCTCGCGGTTCGGCTCGATGCCGGCCACCATGTTGTCGGTGAACGACACCGCAGCGTCGCCGAGCAGGCGGATCGACTGCAGTGTGTTGAACACGATCACCGGCTTGAAGACGTTGAGCTCGAAGTGGCCGGTGGCGCCGCCGACGTTCACGGCGACGTCGTTGCCGATGACCTGCGCGCAGACCATCGTGAGCGCCTCGGACTGTGTGGGGTTCACCTTGCCCGGCATGATCGAGGAGCCCGGCTCGTTGGCCGGCAGCATCAGCTCGGCGAGCCCGGCGCGCGGGCCGGAACCGAGCAGCCGCACGTCGTTCGCGATCTTCATCAGCGAGGCGGCCACGGTCTTGAGCTGCCCCGACATCTCGACCTGCGCGTCGTGCGCGGCGAGCGACTCGAACTTGTTCGGCGCGGTCACGAACGGCAGGCCGGTGATGCCCGCGATCTCCGCCGCGACGCGCTCGGCGTACTCGGGGTGCGCGTTGAGGCCGGTGCCGACGGCGGTGCCGCCGAGGGCGAGCTCGTGGATGCGCGGCAGCGCCCCCTCGACGCGCGCGATCGAGTTCTCGACCTGCTTCACGTAGCCGGAGAACTCCTGGCCGAGCGTAAGGGGCGTCGCGTCCATGAGGTGCGTGCGGCCGATCTTGACGATGTCGTCGAACTCGGCCTGCTTCGCCGACAGCGCGGCGTGGAGGTGGCGCAGGCCGGGGAGGAGGCGGTGCGTCGCCTCCTCGGCGGTCGCGATCGACATGGCGCCCGGGAACACGTCGTTCGAGGACTGCGACATGTTGACGTGGTCGTTGGGGTGGACGGGGTCCTTGGAGCCAAGCTCGCCACCCAGCATCTCGGTGGCGCGGTTCGAGATGACCTCGTTGGCGTTCATGTTGGACTGGGTGCCGGAGCCGGTCTGCCAGACGACGAGCGGGAAGTGGTCGTCGAGGTCGCCGTCGATGACCTCCTGCGCGGCGGCGCGCATGGCGTCGGCGCGCTTGGAGTCGAGCTTGCCGAGGGCCTCGTTCACGGTGGCGGAGGCGTGCTTGACGATGCCGAGGGCGCGGATGATGGAGCGCGGCATGCGCTCGGTGCCGATCTTGAAGTTCTGAAGCGAGCGCTGGGTCTGCGCCCCCCAGTACACGTCGTTCGCCACCTCGATGGCGCCCATGCTGTCGGTCTCGGTGCGGGTGGGTGCTGCGGTCGTCGTCATCTCATGTACTCCTAGGCTCTGCGGTCTCTGATGTGAACTTCCGGTGGGTTGTCTACCGACCATTCGAGCGCCTGGTTATGAAGTTGCGCTGCAGCGCTCGTGTTAGCACCAGTGACTTCATCTACTAAGCGCGCGATTGCGTATAGGAGTGCGGCCAGCGTCGGAACTAGGTGCCGCGCAGCAATCTCGGACAGTTTCGTGGTCCGCATGCCGAGCAGCACCTCAAGTTGCGGGGAGTCAGCACGGACCGCGTCGATCGCGAGATCGGAGAGTGCGTGCGAGTAGAGGATATTCTCCGTATCGCGGAAAAGGCGGAACGCCTCCAGCGCGTTGTCGTCGTACCAGCGGGGTAGAGCTTCTGCCATCACCTTCCTATCGGGCCAGGTACCGACGGGCCACTTCTTCCCTTCGGAGTAGTCCTGCATACACTGTTCGGCCGCCTCAGGGTCGTTTTCTGCCCAGATAGCTGCGACAACTCCTTCAGAGATGAAGCGGGGCACTAGGAGCGCCGTTCGCGGGAATCCTCGCCTGAGCTGCAGAACGGCGCTCACCGCCGCATTCCAAGACTGCGAGAGCATGAAGACCCGGAACTTCTGGCTGTCACTCAGATGCTCGCCGCTAAGCGAGCTGAGCTTGCTCGAGGACTCATCCAGCATCGCACCCAACAAGCGGTTAGCGTCACGGTTCTGTGCTACAAAATCCCGCTCCGCGTTATCCTCGATCTCCCTCTGTGACAATAGGGGCTGTCCTCCTCGGGCGACGTCGCAGAGTCCAGCTTGGTCGACCCGCGTCATCTGATGTTGTGTCACTCCCTTGGCGTCGCCGCCACGAGCTCCAGCACCGCCTCGCCAGCAGCCACCATCCCCGCCGCCTCAGACTCGCTCAGCGGCGACTCGTAGATCTCGAGGATGCCGCCCGCGCCGAGGAGGACTGGGGCGCCGACGTAGGCGTTCTCGATGCCCCACTGGCCCGTCAGCAGCGTGCAGCACGGGAGGACGCGGCGCTCGTTGCGGAGGATGGCGTCGACCATCTCGATGGTCGCGGCGGCGGGGGCCGTGAAGGCCGATCCCGTCTTGAGCAGGCCGACGATCTCCGCGCCGCCCTTCGTCGTGCGGTCCACGACCGCGTCGATGCGGTCCTGCGCCATCAGCGCGGTCAGCGGCACGCCGCCAACGGTCGCCGAGGAGACGATCGGGACCATCGTTGCCTCCGTGTGGCCGCCGAGCACCCACGCCGAGACGTCGCGCACCGACACGCCGAGCTCCATCGCGATGAAGGTGCGGTAGCGCGTGCTGTCGAGCATCCCGCCCTGGCCGACGACGCGCGCGGCCGGGAGGCCGGTGGCCTCGAGGGCGACGTGGCACATCGCGTCCATAGGGTTGGCGAAGATGATGAAGGTGGCGTCCGGCGAGTGTTCGATGGCGCTCCCGACGACACTGCGCACGATGCCGGCGTTGGTGCCGAGCAGGTCTTCGCGCGTCATCCCGGGCCGCCGCGGCACGCCCGAGGTGACCACGACGACGTCGGAGCCGGCGGTGTCGGCCCAGTCGTTGGTGCCGCTCACGCGGACGCTGGTGCCGACCCACGGGGAGGCTTCCTGGATGTCGAGCGCCTTGCCCTGCGGCAGCCCCTCGACGATGTCGATGAGGGTGACGTCGGCGTAGCCGCGCGCGGCGAGGATCTGCGCCATGGAGGTGCCGGTGTTCCCGGCCCCGACAATCGTGACTTGCTTGCGCTCTGACAACGTGCTGTCCCTTCGTGCGGGCGCGCCCCCGTGCCTGCGATGCGGGCAAGGGCCCGCGGGGGACGTGCGTGTGCGTGCTTCGTGCGGTTCGCAATTCCGGGTTGATGTCCCGGGCAGCCGCCGGCGGCCGCCGCCAGGGTTCAGTTGCTGCTTCTAGCTTGCCATCTCGCGGTTCAAGCGGTCGACGATGCGGTCGAAGAACTGGCGCGTGTTGAGCCACTCGACGTCCGGGCCGATGTTGATCGCCAGGTCGCGCGTCATGTCGCCCGACTCGACAGTCTCGATGCAGACGCGCTCGAGCGTGTCGGCGAAGTCCTCGACGTCCTGGGTGTTGTCCATGCGGCCGCGGTACCGCAGCCCGCGCGACCACGCGAAGATCGAGGCGATCGGGTTCGTCGAGGTCTCGTTGCCCTGGAGGTGCTGGCGGTAGTGGCGCGTGACCGTGCCGTGCGCCGCCTCGGCCTCGACCGTGTTGCCGTCGGGCGTGAGCAGCACGGAGGTCATGAGTCCGAGCGAGCCGAAGCCCTGCGCGACCACGTCGGACTGCACGTCGCCGTCGTAGTTCTTCGCCGCCCAGACGAAGCCGCCGTCCCACTTGAGGGCCTGCGCGACCATGTCGTCGATGAGTCGGTGCTCGTAGGTGAGGCCCGCCTCGCCGAAGCGCCCGGCGAACTCGGCGTCGAAGACCTCCTGGAAGAGGTCGCGGAAGCGGCCGTCGTAGGCCTTAAGGATCGTGTTCTTCGTGGCGAAGTAGAGCGGCAGGTCACGGTCGAGCGCGTAGGTCATGCACGCGCGCGCGAAGCCGCGGATCGAGTCGTCGAGGTTGTACATCCCCATGGCGATGCCGCCACCCTCGGTGAAGTCGAAGACCTCGCGCTCCTCGGGCGCGCCGCCGCCGGCAGGGGTGAAGGTCATGGTGAGGCGGCCGGGGCCGGGCACGACGAAGTCGGTGGCGCGGTACTGGTCGCCGAAGGCGTGACGGCCGATGACGATCGGCTTTTCCCAGCCGGGCACGAGCCGCGGAATGTTGCTCATCACGATCGGCTCGCGGAACACGGTCCCGCCGAGGATGTTGCGGATGGTGCCGTTGGGCGAGCGCCACATCTGCTTGAGGCCGAACTCCTCGACGCGGTCCTCGTCAGGGGTGATGGTGGCGCACTTCACGCCGACGCCGTGGCGCTTGATGGCCTCGGCGGCGTCGATGGTGATCTGGTCCGAGGTCGCGTCGCGCGACTCGATGCCGAGGTCGTAGTACTCGAGGTCGACGTCGAGGTAGGGAAGGATCAGCTGTTCGCGGATCCACGCCCAGATGATGCGGGTCATCTCGTCGCCGTCGAGCTCGACGATCGGGTTCTGCACGTTGATCTTTGCCATCAGGCCCCCTCGTTGGTGCTCGCGAGCCGAGCGCGGGTGCGTACGGTTCCGGCGGCCGGACCGCCCAGGCTTAGAGCGGGATGTTCCCGTGCTTCTTCGCCAGCGGTGACTCTGCCTTGCGTTGCAGCATGCGCAGCGCCTGCGCGATGCGGGCACGCGTGTCTCGTGGATCGATCACGTCGTCGACGTAGCCCTTGGCGGCTGCGATGTACGGGTGCTCGATGCGCTCCTGGTAGTCGGAGACGAGCTCCGCGCGTACGGCGTCCTCGTCCTCGGCGGCCTGGAGCTCGCGGCGGTTGATGATGTTCACCGCCTGGCTCCCGCCCATGACGGCGATCGCCCCGCCGGGCCACACGAAGTTGATGTCGGCGCCGAGGTGCTTGGAGCCCATCGCCACGTAGGCGCCGCCGAAGCCCTTGCGCGTGATCACGGTGATGAGCGGCACGGTCGCCTCGGCGTAGGCGTACAGCAGCTTCGCGCCGTGGGAGATGATGCCGCCGTACTCCTGCGCCACGCCCGGCAGGTAGCCGGGCACGTCGACTAGCGTGACGACCGGCACGTTGAACGAGTCGCAGAGGCGCACGAACCGCGCCGCCTTGCGCGACGAGTCGATGTCGAGCACGCCGCCGAGGTACATCGGCTGGTTCGCCACGACGCCCACGGTCTGGCCGCCGATGCGCCCGAGGCCGACGACGATGTTCTGCGCGAAGAACTCGTGGACCTCCATGAAGTCGCCGTTGTCGAGCAGCCGCTCGATCACATCGCGCACGTCGTAGGGGATGGCGTCGTCCTCGGGGACGATGTTCAGGATGTCGTCGAGGGTGCGGTTGGGGTCGTCGCCGGTGTCGACGAACGGCGGGGACTCGACGTTGTTGGCGGGCAGGAATGAGAGCAGCCGCCGCACCTCGTCGAGGCAGGCCTGCTCGTCGTTGAACGCAAACTGCGAGACGCCGGACTTGGCGGCGTGCGACATCGCCCCGCCGAGCTCCTCGAAGCTGGTCTCCTCGCCGGTGACGCTCCGGATGACGTCGGGGCCGGTGATGTACATCTGCGCGGTGCCCTCGACCATGAACACGAAGTCCGTGATCGCCGGGGAGTAGACGGCGCCGCCCGCGCACGGCCCCATGATCACGCTGATCTGCGGGATCACGCCCGAGCCGTGCACGTTGCGCAGGAAGATGTCGCCGTAGCCGGCGAGGGAGTCGACGCCTTCCTGGATGCGGGCGCCGCCTGAGTCGTTGAGACCGATCATCGGGACGCCGGTCTTGAGGGCGAGGTCCATGACCTTCGCCATCTTCTCGCCGACCACGGTCGAGAGTGAGCCGCCAAACACGGTGAAGTCCTGCGCGAAGACGCAGACCGGGCGGCCGTCGATCTGCCCCCAGCCGGTGACGACCGCGTCGCCGTAGAAGCGCTGGCCCGCGCCGTCCTCACCCCATTCCACGCCGAGGGCATCGAGTTCGTCGAACGTGCCGGGGTCGAGGAGCTGGTCGATGCGCTCGCGCGCGGTGAGCTTGCCGCGCTCGTGCTGGGCGTCGATGCGTGCCTGACCGCCGCCCAGGAGGCCGCTCTGCTTGCGTTCGGCGAGTTCCGCCAGGCGGTCTTCGTGGCTCACTGCCGGGCCGCCGCGTGTCGAGTCGTCATGGTCGTACGGTTCCGCCCCTCGTCGCGGCCCCGGGGGCCGCGGAAGCGCCGCACACACGGTGAAGCCCGCGGGCGGCGCGAGCGTCCGTAGTATCGGGGGATTCGCGGCGCAGCGCCAGACCACGCCCGACCAGGGACGGGCGGGGTGGCGGGGCCTACGGGATGATCAGCTCCTCGCCCACGAACAGGTTGCTCAGGCCGTCGACGGTGGTGCCGTTGGCCGCCGCAAGCTCCTCGAGGGTGACGTCGAACTGCAGCGCGATGCCGTAGGCGGTGTCGCCGGCCAGCACGACGTAGATCCGCGCGCCCGACTCGTCGGTGGTGGTCTCGCCCCCGGAATCACCGGCGTCTTCGCCATCGTCTGCGGCGTCTGCCTCGGAGTCGGCCGCGTCGCTGCCCTCGGGGACGTGCCCCGGCCGAATGGTGAGGACCTGGCCGACGAAGATCAGCGCCGCGTCCTCGATGTCGTTGAGCTCCATGATCGCTTCGATGGTCGTGTCGAACTGCGTGGCGATGGCGCTGAGGGTGTCACCGGGTTCGACCTCGTACTCGACCTCATCCCCGGAGGCGGTGGTCTGACCCGTCTCGGCGGTCGCCTGCGGGGTCGCGGTGGCCACGATGGTGGGCGCGGGGACGCTCGCGTAGGGCGTGGCGGTGGGGATCGGCGTGGATTCGGTGGTGGTCTCGGCCGGCTCCTCTTCGTCGTCGTCATCGCCGCCGCAGCCTGCGGCGACGATTGCGGCGCTCGCGAGCAGCGCAATGGCGAGCCCGAGTCGCAGCGACAGCCATCGAGAACGGATCAGGTGCATAGGCGGCTAACCATCCGAGCCCGCTCATCGTACCGTAGCCCAACGAAGCGCGGCAAGTATGGCGTGCGTTATCCGCCCGGCTCGGCCAGGAGTTCGCGCAGCAGCTCCGACGAGACCTCGAGGAAGATCGCCAGGTCGTCGCGGAATACCGTGTCGATCGTGTCCATGGACGTATGGATGAACTCGGAGCCCCCGCTATGCACCGTGATCGCGGGGACGCCCGCCTCCTCGAAGATCACGTGGTCGGAGGCGGCCCCAAGCGGGAAGTCACCCGGGAGGATGCCGTAGCCGAGCCGGTCGGCCACGTCGGCCGCGCGCGCCGAGAGCGCGGCGGTGGAGGGGATGAAGCGCGGCCCGTCGTTCGCCCGCTGCCCGATGCGCGCCACCATGTCGAAGTTCAGCAGGAACAGCGCGTCGGACACGTCGTGCGCGTCGACGAACGCCTGCGAGCCGTGCAGCCCGACTTCCTCGGCGCCGAAGGCGATCACGCACAGGCCCTCGGCGCGGTGGGTGCGCGCCAGCTCGATGATGAGCGCCGTCCCGGAGGCGTTGTCGTTCGCGCCCGGACCATAGGGCACCGTGTCGTAGTGCGCGCCGAGGTAGCCACGGCACTCGCCATTGCGCCCCACCACATTCTGCGACGTGAGCGAGCGGCTCCCGACCTCGGCGGTGACGGTGACGGGCGTTCCGTCCTCTGACAACGCGCGTAGGGGCTCGCGCGCCTGTCCACGCACGCCGATCACGGGGATCGTCACCCCGGCCAGCTCGCCGAGCGTGCCGCCGAACAGTCCGGGCTCGCTGTTGACGATGACGACACCGATCGCGCCCGCGTCCTGCGCGGCGCGCGCCTTGTCGCGGAACGGGATCAGGCCCCGGTCGAGGAGCGCGATCGCTCCGTCGACGTCGGCGTCCCGGAAGGCCTCGGGAGACCCTAGCCCCGCATGCACGAGCGCGCCCGTGGCCGTGCCGTTGCGCGAGCCCGCCAGAGCGAGCGCCTGCATCGAGGGGCCTTCGCCCGTGGCGGCGAGGGTGGAGTGGTCTCCGCGGTAGCTCGTCTCGAACTCCTCGAGTTGTACGACATAACCTGCTTCACGCAGCTGTGCGGCGATGTACTCGGCCGCTTCGCGCTCCTCCTCGGTGCCGGCGGGCCGGATGCCGATATCGACGACGAGCGTTCGCATGTCCTCGTATGCACGGTCGACGTCCGGGTCGCTGAGCTCCGGTACGCCGAATGGATCCGGCGGTGGGCTGGGCTCGGGAGTCGGCGTGGGCGGCATCGGCGTGGGCGTCGACGTTACCGTGGCGGTCGGCGTGCTCGCGGGTGCGGTGGCGACTGCGGCGGGACGTTGGTCACCGCCGCACGCCGCGAGGAGCAGTGCGGCGAGCGCGAGCAGGAGCAAGCGGCGTGCGAAGTACGTCATCTCACCCTCGACGGGCGCGCCGGACTGATGATGGTGGTGGGAGAGAGCGACGGGGGGTGGCCGCCGCTACTGCCTTCGATCGTACGACAGAATCGCGGCCGCGTGGGCCGTTCAGCGCGGCTAGGGTCGCTAGCGTGGCTTCCGCGAGCCGAACCAGCGGCGGATGCGCGCCGCGAGGGTCTCCGAGCTGTACGAGATCGTGCGCCCTCGCCACTGCTGGGTGCGCTCACCGGGGCCCTTGCCCCCACCGAAGAGCAGCAGCGCGCCGCTGGCGACGAGCAACGCCACGCCGGCGAACAGCACCCACTGACCGAGCCCGAACCCGCGGAAGAAGAACGACCCGAGGATCAGGAGGAAGCTCAGGAGGAGCAGCTGCGACAGCGACACTCGCGACAGCTCCCGCGCGATCGCGCGCTGCCGCGCGGAGACGACATCCCCGACGCGTCGCAGGTGGCGGCGTATCGTGCGGTTCCGGCGCCGCTCGGGTGTCGGGAACTGCTCGATCTTGTCGAGGATCTCGTTGATCTCGCGCTCGAGCCGGTCCTTGTCGTCGGGCATCAGCGGAGTCCCCGTCGCGGTATCCATTGTAGCAGTCGCCTCGGTGAAGGGACGCGCCAGGCCCCGGGTCGGCGAGCCGCGCGCAGAGCTCGCGGTTCACCTCAGCGCGGCGATACCCCGCGGGCCGCCGCACTTCCCCATCCGCCGCCCCCCGGCGTCTCGACGCGCACACGGTCGCCGGCCTCGACCTCGACCTGCGCCCGCGCGGCCAGCTCCTCGGTCGTGCCGTCGGCTCGGACGAGCACGTTGCGGCCGGGCTCGCCGTCGTCGCCGCCCGCCAGCCCCCACGGGGCGAAGCCGCGGCGCTCCGTGACGAGCGTGACCGTCGCGCGGTCCTGGAAGGCGTACTCGCGCACCAGGCCGTCGCCGCCGCGGTGCAGGCCGTCACCGCCCGAGCCCGCGCGCACCTCGTAACGCTCGACGGTGAACGGGTAGGCGAGGGGGAGCGCCTCGATGGGCGTGTTCATGGTGTTCGTCATGTGCGTGTGGACCGCCGGTCGTCCATCGCGTCCGGGGCCCGCACCGGCGCCGCCGGCGATGGTCTCGTAGTACGCGTACGGGCGGCTGCGCGCGCGGTCATAGCCACCGATGGTGACGTTGTTCATCGTGCCCTGCGAGGCCGCCGGGATGCGGTCGGGCAGCGCCGAGGCAAGAGCGCCGAGCGCCACGTCGGTGATGCGCTGCGAGGCCTCGACGTTGCCCGCCGAGACCGCGCGCGGCGGCCCGGCCGCGACGACCGACCGCTCGGGCAGTGTGAAGCCGACCGGTCGATAGCAGCCCTCGTTGGTCGGCACGTCGGGCCCGGCGAGGCAGCGGATCACGTAGTAGCAGGCGGAGCGCGTCACGGCGGCGACGGCGTTCAGCGATGAGCGCTCGCTCTCCGGGTCGGTGCCCGTGAAGTCGAAGTGCACGCCGTCGCCCTCGACGGTGAGCGCGAGGCGGAGGTAGAGCGCGTCGGCGCCGGGCGGAGGGTCCTCCATGCGGTCCTCGAAGCGGTAGGTGCCGTCGGGGATGTCGGCGATGACGGCGCGGATACTCCGCTCGCCGTGGTCGAGGAGCGCTGCGTAGCGCTGCGCGAGTCCGTCCTCGCCGAAGCGCTCGGCCGCGGCCTGCACGCGCCGAGCGCCGAGCGCCGTCGCCGCGAGCTGCGCGCGCAGGTCGCCGCGTCGCTCGTCCGGGGCGCGCGAGTTGCGCACGAACAGCGCGAGCGCCGACTCCTCGGGCACCCCGGCCCGCACGAGCCGGATCGGCGGGACGACGATGCCCTCCTGCAGCAGCTCGGTCGCGACGGGCATCGAGCCGGGCGCCATGCCGCCGACGTCGGCGTGATGGGCGCGCGTCGCGACGAAGCCGATGAGCGCGCCCGACGCTCCGAACACCGGCGCGACGGTCGTGAGGTCGGGGAGGTGCGTGCCGCCCAGGAAGGGGTCGTTGACCGCACAGACGTCGCCCTCCTCGAACGGCCCGAGCTCCATCACCGCGAGCACCGAGGCGGGCATGGAGCCGAGGTGCACCGGCATGTGCGCGGCCTGCGCGACCATGGCGCCCTCGGGGTCGAAGACCGCGCACGAGAAGTCCCGGCGCTCCTTGATGTTCGGCGAGTAGGCGGTGCGGCCGAGCGCTTCGCCCATCTCCTCGGCGATCGAGGACAGCACTGCGTCCGCGATGGCGAGGTCGGCGGCGGACAACTCGGGGAGGTCGCTCGGTGTGGTCATCGTCTCTCCAGCAGCAGGTTGCCTTGTCCGTCCACGGTCGCGGCCCAGCCGGGCGCGATCACGGTCGTCGAGTCGAGCTGCGCGACGAGCGCGGGGCCGTCGAGGAGGTCGCCGGGCCGCAGCGACGCGCGGTCGACGAGCTGCGTCCGCAGGCGCTCACCGCCGAACCACGCCTCGACGCTGACCGCGTCGGTAGCCTCGCCCGCAAAGGTCGGCTCCGGCGCGGTCGCGCCGGTGGCGGCGCCTGCAGTGGTGGCGGGTGGTACCCCCCCCCACCGCGCCCCCGCGGGGCGGGGGGCCGCACCCGCCGCGGGGGGGGGCGGG
>VXTU01000151.1 GCA_009837285.1 Chloroflexota bacterium
TGCGGGTGAAGCGGGAGAACTTCCAGACGAGGATCTCCTGGAAGGGCGCGTCGTCCGCGGTGGCGGCGTCGAGCATCTGGCGGAACTGCGGGCGGTCGGCCACGCGGCCGCTCTCGGCCTCGTCGACGTACTCGCGGGTGACGACGTAGCCGTTCTTGTCGGCGTAGTCGCGGAGCGCCCGCAGCTGCGCGGCGACGGAGAGGTCGACGTCCTGGCGGTCGCTGGAGACGCGCGCGTAGAGGGCGACGGGCATCGGGTCCGGTTGGTCGTCTGGCATCGGTTCGTAGTCCTCGCTCGCGACCCGTCAGTGGCGCTGTCTCTTCTCACCTACAGGCCGGAGTGCATCGCGGCCCCTGCCGAACAAGTGTACGCCGCCGGGCAACCCCGATGGGCGTGGCCGATCACGATTCGATCGCCCGGACGTATCACCGATGAAGTCCGATGCATGGGATGGTCGAGGCCCGCTCGCTGAACGACGCTGAGTCCCACACAAACACCCGTCCTGCGATCGCAGGAAGGCGTGCAGGGCGGGTGCTACGCCCGCCGGGAGACGGACTGGCGTGAAGACGCAGCGAGCGCTGAGCGATGAGCAGGAACGGCTCCGCGTCGAGGGCCTGCGCGCCCTCGCGCGCATCATCGCGCGCCACGCGCTTGCCGACGCCTGTGATCCGGCTCGCACCGGATCGTGGACGCGGACGGAGGGGACGCGAAGTGAGTCCGTCCGCCACGACCGGAGCGCTTGAGCCGCCGCCACGAGGAACCCCGGTGAACGCCCATCAATGCGAGCGCGCCGGTACGAGGCCGGCGACCTCTGCGATGCGGGCCATTGAGCGCGGAACGCGAATATGCGAGCTTGCTCCGGAGCCGCGGCTGTTGCCGGGAATCGGGGTGGGTGCCATGGATCAGCACGAATACAGGGAACGGCTGCAGCGCTTCGAGAACCACGTGTCCGCTGCGCGGGTGCATAGCGGCATTCTCGAAACGATGATGGTCGACGACCCGGACTCGCGCAGTGTCCTCGACACGTACCCCGGATTCTTCGTGTACGCCAAAGCCGCGCTGCACAACGGCATGCTCCTTGAGACCGCCAAGGCGCTCGACAAGGATGCGCGCACGGCGAGCCTCCCGAATCTCGTGAAGGCGGCGAGGGAGTCGCCCGAGTTCGCGCCGGGTGTCGACATTCCCAGCATCGAGCGATGGCTTCGGGAGCGATCCGCCTTCGTCAGGGCTTTGATTCGCCTGAGGAACACGCGGTTGGCGCACTTCGACGTGCCTGTTACCGAACCGCTCGAGGAACTCGAGTATGGAGAGTTCACGGATGTGCTGGCAGTCCTCTGGATGTGCTCGGTCAAGCTGTACTGCGCCTTTCACCAGGTCGCCGCCGTGAGTGACGACCGGGTGAGGGAGGCTCGCGCGCACACCGGGGAGATCCATCGCATCCTCGTCGCGCACCGCCGCCACGGGCTCATGTCGGCGACCTCCTGAAGCGGCCCATGCCCAGCTTCATCGGTCTCGACCTCGCCTGGACCGCGCATCGTGAGAGCGGCGTTTGCTGGCTTCAGGGCGAGTCGCCGGACGACCTGCGGTGCACGCGCCTTGGAGCGGCCGTGTGCGAGACGGAGAGTCTCGCCGATGAGATCGCGACCGCCGGGGGACCGGTCGTCGTCGCGATCGACGCGCCTCTGCTCTACACCCCCCAGCGCTGGGCCGAGCGGGAGATCGCGAGGCGCTTCGCACGCTACAAGGCCTCGCCGCACCAGGCGCACTACGCCGTCCGCCGGGGCTACACGGCGGGCATCGAACTCGGCGAGGCTCTCGCTGCACGCGGCTTCGTCCTCGACCCCGCGCCCCTGCTTGAAGGTCGCCGCCCGGCTCGCACAGGCGTCGAGGTGTTCCCGCACACGATCCATGTGCGCCCCTTCGGGCTCGACGAACACCTGCCGTACAAGCCCAGGCGCGGACGCAGCGTCGCCTTCCGACAGAGCGCCATGAAGAGCTACCAGCGCCACCTGCGGACGCTCATCGAGCGGGAGGCCCCTGGCTTGCTCGCCAGCGAGGACGTTCAGCGGCTGCTCCTGCCCGAGACGGCGGACGCTGCGAGGGGCGCCGCTCTCAAGCGCCTCGACGACACCCTCGATGGGCTCACGTGCGCGCTGGCCGCGTGGCTGCTGTGGCAGAAGCCTGAGCGCTGGGAGATGGTCGGCGACCTGAGTGGGTACATCGTCGTGCCACGAGAGATCGCGTAGGTGGACTTTCCCCGCCGGGGTCGAGCGTAACCCGCAGATCGCTGCTCGACCCACCCCTCGCCGAGCTGTCTTGGTTGCTCTGGGACGTAGACTGCGCCGCAGTGAATCCATGAGTGCACCGGGAGGCTTGGGGTCACGTGTTCGACGGGTATGAGTGGTCTTCCTTTGTCGCGTGGGGCCTGTTTCTCGTCGGCGCGGTCGCCACGATCTGGGCGGAACCCCGCTTGGGAGCCAAGCGCTTCTCGCTCCAGACCGTGGCAGCCCCTTTCATCGCGGCGGCGCTGGTTCCTCTTCTCGCTCAACCCCATCTGACGTGGCTTGGAGCCTTCACGGGCGGAACCGTCATCGCGGCAGGCTTGGTGACGGCGTGGGGGCCGGAAGTCAACGAGCGGGTGCTGTTGCGCCGCCAGAAGCACCACCTCTACACGCAGCCCATGGCGATCAGCGCACTGAGCCGCTCTCGGCACAGGAAACACGTAGGGCGCGTTCTCGTAGCTCTCGGGATCGCGCTGACAGGAGGTTCTGCAAGTTACGCGGCGATCTTCATCGCATTCTTCCTCGCGGACGGATTCAGCGCAGTCCGAGCAGAACGGCGGCTCCGGGCGTCCGGCGAGCACACCAGAATGGTCCAGCTGCTCTGGGACTCGTCGACCACTCTCTACCTACTCACGATCGTCCTCATCGCCGGGTCCACTGGCGCCGTCCTGGACGGCTCTCTCACGTGGGTGGAGCCAGGCTCGACCATCCAGGACTCGGCGCCTCTCCTCCAGGCACTCCTCGCGACGACTATCGCCGTCGCCGCGATCGGGGCCACGGCGACCGGAATCGCTTTGCAGATACGGTCCGCGGGATTCGGTGGCGAGATTGCACTGGCCGTCGTGCCACGGCGGCGGTTGCTGGCAGCCTTCCCTCTCGTATCACTCGCCGCGCTGCTGACCGTGGTGCTCCTTGGAAGGTGGAGCACCCTTCACAACGAGTTCTGGGGGCTGTTGCCGTCGATCTCGGTCCAGCTATCGATCCTGGCGACAGTGTATGTCCTCTGGGTGACGTTCAAGTCAGTGTCCTCGCTGACGCGGAACGAGCCGCTGGTTGCCTTCGTGGGCACCAGCGTCTTGGTTGCCGACTGGCCCGAGCAGGTCCGGATGTACGGATGGAACGCCGGGCGAGGGAGGCAATTGCCCAACTCGCTGCGCGTGATGGAGCGCTCGCTCCTTGGGGCCATGCGCCAGTCGGACGTATCGCTCTTCGACGCGCTCGTCTACGGGTGGACCTTCAACGCACGCACGCAGCCGGTGATCGCAGAGCTCGATCGTCCTGCGGGAAATCCGCAGCAGCGACGGACAGCCCTCCTCGACACTCCGTTGGCTTGGGACAAGGCGGCCTTCTTCGAAGGCCTGGATACCGGCCTGAGTCACCTCTCATCAGCCCTGGCGGCGCGGCCAGACTTCAAGGAATACCTCGCTCGGCTCGCTCCGATGCTGGACACTGTGTACCCCGCAATTGATCCGGAGCAGCCGTTCCATCCTGGCTTGTTCGGATCGGCCCCGCCGGGGTTCCGGTTCCTCCGCTCGATAACGGTGTACGCGGCGAACTCCGAAGACCGACGGCTGGTGCGCTGGCTGCTTTCCGCGCATTGGTCGAACCGCATCGAACTCGCTATCGCGTGGGCGGAACGGGCTTGGCCTACCGAAGATGACGACCTCTTTGACACGCTTGACTATGCCGAGGCGGCGTTCAAGTCGGTGGCCACCTTCGCGGAGCCTGGCCCCACGGGAAGCGACGAAGACCGCGACGCGGTCGTCTGGGCCGTTCTTACTGGCTTGGAGGTCGCCAGTCATCGCGGCACGATCAGCGCTGGGCTCTCCGTGATCGACGCCATGAAGCCGTACCACGATGCGGGCTGGCCGTGGCGCTTCGAACGAATGGCAACGCTTACCCGGAAGCCTTCGGCACCGATTGGCTGGATGATGACGATGATCGAACGGAGTGTCGACGGGATGATCGAGGTCGACACCGATCGCTCTTGGAACTCTCGTCATGACTTCCGCCAGATCGGCGAGTGGTGGGTCGCGGTCGTCGCTGCGATCCCGAGTCGCACTCATACCCACGATGAGTTCACCGAGGATAGGTTCAAAGAGGAACTCCAAGGAAGAGGCGTGGACGTGCTCACAAGGCTCGTGTTGCACCTGCTGGACTCGGAGCCGGAGTTCGCGAGCGATACTGGCCTCGGTCAGCGCGGTGTCATAGGCGACCTGCTGCGCTTCCTGAGCGATGCGCCACCGGCCACGCAGGACTCGATCATCGCGTTCGTGCGTCGGTGGGCTCAGGACGACGCAGCGCGCTCATGGGCTGCGGAAGCGTGCGACCGATACATCGCCGAGCGCGATTCAGCAGACGCCTGAGGCGCGTGCAAGAACCACGTCCCACCCTCCACGCCGCTGACGCGGCTACCTCCGCCAGCGTCCGAGCGTGAACGCGAGCCGCACCCAGCGCCAGAGCAGCGCCTGCGCCAGCTCCCAGCGAGCGCTGACGAGGGCGAACCTCACGCGGCGCAGCTCGTCGCGGCGGCGGGACTCGTCCCACGGGTACGTCGACGGCGGCAGCGTCAACTCGTGCTCGCCGACCAGAACGAGCTCCAGCTCAAGCATGCGCACCAGTGCGCGCGCCCGCTCGACACGCCTTGCGCCCTCGTCGAGGTGCGCGATGCGCTGGCGCCGCCACTCGGCGACGAGCGGCATGGCCCCGGCGTAGTCGAGCTCCTCGTCCTGCACGGATTCGAGGGTCACGACCTCGGGGTGGCCCGCCCGCGATTCGGCACCGCCGTCTCGGCCCGCTCCGCGCGGCTCGGCTGCGGTCCGGGCCGCCTGCCGCGACTCCACCGCCGAGAGCCTGCGCTCCCATGCCAGCAGCGCCTCGGCCTGCAGGTCCGCCAGCCTCCGGAACTTATCGCGCAGCGCCTCGATGGCCTCGGCCAGCGCCGCCACATCCTTGTCGAGCAGTTCCGTGCGGTGCTCGATCGCGTCTAAGCGGCTCCGCCGCGGCGCCGCCTCCGGGTTCGCGCCCCGCCGCTCCAGCGCCTGCCTGACGCGCGGGGTCAGGCGGCCCGAGTCCAGCGCGCGCCAGAGGGTCTTGCGGTCGACGCCCAGCTGTTGCGCCGCACCGCCGTGCCCAGCCTCGTCGATCAGCTCGCGCAGGTTCGCGAGCAGCGCCTGCTCGCCCTCCCGCTCCGTGGTCTCCTCGCTGGCCATCGCGCGTTCCGTCGTCTCCTCTGCACGCTTCGGGGCTGCCCCAACTGCCCCATTTTGCGCCCCATCGCGGCGGAACGGGGGCTCTCGCCGGCAATGAAAGACGCCCCGTGCATGGGGCACACCCCCTGGAAGGGGTTGCACGCGCGCAGTCCCCCTACAGGGGATGGTCAAGCCGGTTCCCACCGCTGACGCTGGAGTCAGAAAGCCACGGATCCTGCGCGCGCAGGACGGCCACAGCGGTTGCCGGGAGACGGACGACGGTGAACACGCAGCGAGCGCTGAGCGACGAGCAAGAGCGGCTCCGCATCGAGGGCCTGCGCACCCTTGCGCGCATCATCGCGCGCCGCGCGCTCGCTGACTCCCGCCTTCCGTCCGGCCCTGCGTCAGACCGGCGAGGCGATGGGACGCAACGCGAGCGCGTCCGCCGCGACCGCAGCGCGTGAGCCGCTTCGTGCAGAAGCCGGCGAACGCCGTCAGCGCGAGCGTGCCGGCACGAGGCTAGCGGACTCGGCGATGCGCAGCAGATCCTCGAACGGCACGGCGTCCGACTGGAGCAGCGCCACGATGTCGCCGTCGCGCCAGAGCAGGCTGAGCACGTGGCTCCCGGAGTGGCGGTGGGCCTCGTCGAGGCCGGTGACGACCGGCCGCCAGTAGGAGTCCAGCCGGGGCATGCCGCCAGGCCTGAAGCGCTGGCGCAGGAGTATCGCACCGCCGTCCGCAGCCTCAAGCAGCGCCCAGACCGCGACCGGATCGCAGTCCCCCGCTCCGCTCTCACTGCCCGTTCCCACGGTGCGGTAGCCCGCTGGCGCGTACGCGGGCTGGAGAAAGCCGGGCTCTGCGGGGACCGACGCTCCGCCAGAGTGGCTGCTTCCGCTACATGCTCCTCCCGCTTCGGCGTCGGCTTCGCGGGCGCCGGGAGGCGGCTCGAAGATGAAGCGTGCGGCGTCGATCTCCGCTCCGTAGTCGAGCGCCGTGACCTCGGCCTGGTAGGACTGCCAGCCACTGCCGGTCACGCCGGCCCAGACGGCCCAGCGCATGATGAACATCCGCTCCGGGTCGACGAACGCCCGCATCAGCCCGCCCGACGCGCCGCGCAGCTCGACGATCTGCGTGCGGCGGCCGAGCAGCGTCGCCTCGCCGGCGATCTCCGGTGCGGCGCCGCGCTCGCGCCACGACGCCATGAGCGTGTCGACGCTCGCCGCGTGGGCCGGGCCGACGGGCGCGCTGGTGACGGGCGACACCGCGACACCGTCCGGGAACCTCACATGCGCGAGGACGCCGCGTCGGTAGACCTTCGTGCGGTCGTCGTACTCCCACGACTCGTCCCCGCCGGCGACCGTCAGCAGCACGCCGTCGTCGATCACCGTGCCAACCGTCTCGATCTCCCAGCGCCAGCGAGCCGGACCGGGCGCGTACCACCAGCGGATCGCGCTCCGCTCTACGCTGCTGCCGAAGCGGGCGAGCGGGTCGCCGGGCGAGGACTCGAGCTCGACCTCGACTGATACCTCGGCGTAGAAGGCGGGCGGGCGTGCTAACTCCTGATCGGAGGCGCAGGCGATCGCGAGCGTCGCCGCCGTCAGGGGAAGGAGCGCGACCGTGAGTCGGTGTGTCATGAAGGCGATGCACATGATGAAGCAGGTCTCTGATGCGGCGGCGGCGTCCGACAACACCATATCGCAGCAGGCCTCCCTTCCCGGTGGTCATCACTCGGCAACTGCTACCTTGGGTCCCGCACAGACCGCGCGAGACACTGAGTCTTCATGACGCACGCACCGAGCCTTGACTACATCGATGCGCGGCTGCGGCGTGGGCGCGACGCAGCGTCGACGTGTGCGCGACCAGAGTGCGTGAGCCGATCGGGTACCAGTTGGGCCGCCTCAACCTGGCTTCCGGCATGCGACTACCTCATGCGACGCTGAGTCGCCAGACTCTCAGGGTGCCCATGAATCGACACGGACACCGCTACATCGACCTCCGGGCCTTCAAGGATCATGCCAACTCGCTCAACGTGAAGTTCCTCAACGACCGCGACTTGGAGTTCTACGAGGAGAACTGCCTGCTGTTGCCAGCGCTGCGGTTCCACCAGCCAGCCGCCTATCTGCTCGCCG
>VXTU01000146.1 GCA_009837285.1 Chloroflexota bacterium
GGTTCACGATGAACAGGTGCGCCGTCGCGTCCGGCACGTCCATCGGGATCACCTGCGCGCCGCGCTCCAACTTCGAGAGCGCCGAGGCGAGCGCCTCGGGGTCGCTGACGTAGTTGGCGCCGTCCGTGTCGGCCTGGTACTCGCGCGCGCGGCTGATGGCGAGCTGGATCACGCTCGCCGCGATCGGCGCGACGATTGCCACCACGAGCAACGCGAGCCCGTTGCGGCGGTCGCCGAACCACAGCGCGAAGAACGAGATCATCGAGATCGCCGACGCGATCGTCGCGACGACCGAGGAGGTGAGGATGTCGCGGTTGGCGACGTGCGCCATCTCGTGACCGATCACCCCTCGAAGCTCCCGGTCGGTGAGGATGCGGCGGATGCCCGTGGTCACGGCGACGGCGGCGTGCTTCGGGCTGCGGCCGGTGGCGAACGCGTTCGGCTGCGGCGAGTCGATGATGTAGACGCGCGGCATCGGCATGTTCGCGGCGTTGGCGACGGTCTCGATCATGCGGAAGAGGTCGGGGTCGTCGGAGTGCTCGATCTCGTGCGCGTGCGAGGTCTTGAGCACGATGTCGGCGGAGAACCAGTAAGAGCCGACGTTCATCGCAAGAGCGATGACGAAGGCGATAGCCACACCCGCGTAGCCGCCCATCGCCCCGCCGATGGCGATGAGCAGGCCACTGATGGCGGCTAGCAGGACCACGGTCTTGAAGTTCTGCATGATTCCGAACCGTTCCTCGACAGGCGGGGCGGTCCGGACCGGACGCCTCACGCCCGCATATACATGTTAGCAGAGGTCTCGCGGCTTACCGATCGCTCATGGGCGTGCGAGCGCTAGCATGAGCCGGGCGGAATGGGATGGAAGGGACGCGCCATGCTGATCCGCAATCTGCGCCTCATCGACGGTGCCGGGGACATCCGCGACGGCGTCGACGTGCTGATCCGCGACGGGCGCTTCGCCGAGGTCGGGCCGGGACTCGACGGCGACGGCGAGGAGATCGACGCGGGCGGCGCGACGGCGATCCCGGGGCTGATCGACGCGCACACGCACCTCACCCTCGACGCGACGACCCGGGCGATCGAGAACGCCGCCACCCGCCCCCACGCCGAACAGGCCGGTGAGGCCGCGGGCCGCGCCGCCGCCATGCTGGGCCTCGGCGTCACGACCGTGCGCGAGGTCGGCGGCGTCGCGGAACTCAGCCTCGGCCTGCGCGACCGGGTTGCATCGGGATCCGCGTCCGGGCCGCGGATCTTCAGCGCGGGCGCGTGGATCACGCTACCAGACGGCCACGGCTGGCAGGTCGGGCTGCCGGCCGATGACCGTGATTCCCTCCGCCGGGCCGCGCACCAGCAGCTCGACGACGGCGCCGATCTGCTCAAGATGATGGTCTCGGGCGCGGTTCTCCGCCCGGACGGCCAGCCGGATCCCCAGCAGTACAGCGAAGAGGAGGTGGCGATCGTCACCTCGGTGGCGCACGCCGAGGGCAAGCGTGTCGCCGCCCACGCCCACGGGGAGCCGAGCATCCGCAACGCTGTGCGCGGCGGCATCGATACCGTCGAGCACGCCTCGTTCGTCACCGGCGAGCTGATCGAGGAGATGCTGGAGCGGGGTACGTTCATCGTGCCGACACTCGCCGTCATCCGCCTCGTGCTCGCGATCCTCCGCGGGGAGATGCTGGAACGCACAGCCGAGCTCGCCGACCGGCACCACGCCGGCATCACGGCCGCGTGGCGCGCGGGCGTGCCGATCGCCGCCGGCACCGACATGGGAGGGGCGCCGCTCACGGGCCCCGATACCATCCATGCCGAGATCGAGCACCTGACCGGCATCGGCATGTCGAACCATGAGGCGATCCAGGCCGCGACGCTGCAGGGCGCGCGTGCCATCGGCGTCGAGGACGACCTTGGTACGGTGCGGCCCGGCCTTCGCGCCGACCTGTTGATCCTCGATGGCGACCCGCTCGACGACATCGCCGCGACGCGGAGCGCCCGCCACCTGCTGCAGGACGGCGAATGGCGCATCCGCGACGGCGTCCAGGTGGCCTGAGCCGCAGCGCGGATGACCGGCCCTTGTGGTGTAGTCCCAGCACGCGAACGGCGCCGCCCCCTTCTGTCCGACGATGCGCGCGATAGCATGATCCCGACGCGAGGGACTGAAGCGAGGTACTCAAGATGCTGATCCGCAACCTGCGCCTCATCGACGGCGCCGGCGACATCCGCGACGGCGTCGATGTGCTCATCCGCGACGGTCGCTTCGCCGCGATCGGGCCGGACCTCGACGGGGACGGCGAGGAGGTCGACGCGGGCGGCGCCACGGCGATGCCCGGTCTCATCGACGCCCACACACACCTCACCATGGACGCAACGCCCGAGGCGCTCGACAACGCGCTCGACCTGCCGCTCGGCGAGCAGGCCGGGGGCGCCGCACGGCGCGCCGCGGCGCTGCTCGGCAACGGCGTGACGACAGCGCGCGAGGTCGGCGGGGTGGGGCCGCTCAGCCTCGACCTGCGCGACTCGATCGCCTCGGGCTCCGCGCCCGGCCCCCGCATCTTCACTGCTGGCGCGTGGATGACCGGGCCGGACGGCCACGGATGGCACGTCGGGCTCCACGCCGATGACCCCGAGTCCGTCCGCAGCGCCGCCCGGCGGCAGCTCGACGACGGCGCGGACCTGCTCAAGATGATGGTGTCGGGCGGCGTGATCGGCACCGGCCACGGGCCCGGCACCGAGCAGTACAGCGAGGAGGAGGTCTCGATCGTCACCTCGATGGCGCACGCCGAGGGCAAGCGCGTCGCCGCCCACGCCCACGGCGAGCCGAGCATCCGCAACGCCGTCCGTGGCGGCGTCGACACCGTCGAGCACGCCTCGTTCGTTACCGCCGAGCTGATCGGGGAGATGCTGGAGCGTGGCACGTTCATCGTGCCGACGCTGGCGGTCATCCACTTCGTCATCGAGAGCGCCTCGGAGGCCCTCGGCGAGGAGACGCTGCAACGCGCGCGCGAGGTCGCCGAGGTGCACCACGCGAACATCACGGCGGCGTGGCGCGCGGGCGTGCCGATTGTCGCGGGCACGGACATGGGCAGCCCCTTCACCGGCCCCGACGCCATCCACCGCGAGATCGCGCTCCTCACCGGGATCGGGATGTCGAACCACGAGGCGATCCAGGCGGCCACACTCCAGGCCGCGTGTGCCATCGGCGTCGACGACGACCTCGGAACAGTGCGGCCGGGCCGCCGCGCCGACCTGCTCGTCCTCGACGGCGACCCGCTCGAAGACATCGACGCGACACGCAGCATCCGTCACCTGCTACAGGATGGTGAGTGGCGCATCCGCGACGGCGTCGAGGCGGTCTGAGCTTCACGGCAACGTGATGACGAACGAACCGCTCTGGCAGCTCGCCCGGGAGCGCGGCGTCACGCGTCGCCGCTTCCTCGGGCTGCTCGCGGCTGGGGGCGCCGCCGCCGTGCTCGCGGCGTGCCTCCCGGACGATACGGGCGAGGAGTCGTCGGGGCTGGCGAAGGAGCCGGAACCGTTCATCACGCACGGCGAGGCCGGGCTGGAGTCGCGCCTTGAGCTCATGGAAGGCGTCGTCACGCCGAACCGGCTCTTCTTCGTCCGCAACAACTCGCCGGAGAGCCCGGAGGTCGATGCGGCGGGCTGGCGGCTTCTCGTCGACGGCGACGCCGTCGCGCAGCCGCTGGAGCTGACGTACGAGCAGCTCCGTCGGCTGCCCGCGCGCACACTCGTCTCATACCTCGAGTGCGCCGGGAACCACCGCGTGATGTTCGACCGCCTGCAGGGGCGCGCGGCGAAGGGCACGCAGTGGGGTACTGGCGCCGTCGGCAACGGGGTCTGGCTCGGCGTCTCGCTCGCCGATGTGCTGATGCTGGCCGGCATCACGGACGACGCCCGGAGCGTGCTCCTCGTCGGGCTCGACGAGGGGGCGCCAGAGGGCGGCTTCCGCCGCGTCGTGACGTCGGAGAAGGCGATGCACCCGGACACGCTGCTCGCCTACGGCCTCAACGGCGAGCCCCTGCCGCGCGACCACGGCTTCCCGTTGCGCGCGCTCGTGCCAGGGTGGGTCGGCAGCACCAGCATCAAGTGGCTCGGCCGCATCGTCGTCTCGCGCGAGCAGCTCTGGACGCGCAACAACACCACCTCGTATGTGTTGATCGGCGACGACTACCCGCCCGACGGGGAGGCGGAGGGGCAGGCGGTCACGGTGCAGTCGATCAAGAGCGCGCTCGGCCTCCCGTGGCCCGCCGAACTGTCGGCGGGCACGCACCGCGTGCACGGTTTCGCGCACTCGCCACACGGGGACATCACGAGCGTCGAATGGAGCGCGAACGGAGGGGCGAGCTGGCAACTCGCGCGCCTCGTCGAGCCGCAGGTGCAGTACGGGTGGGCGCGGTTCGAGTTCGAGTGGGACGCTCGCACCGGCGAGCACACGCTGACGCCGCGCGCGAGGGACGCCGCCGGCAACACGCAGCCGGACGCGGTGCCGTTCAACGAGAAGGGCTACCTCTTCAACCAGCCCCTCCCGCACCCGATCCGGGTAACCTAACGGGGCAGATCCGGGCAATCGCTGACAGAGGACGAAGCTATGCAGAGGGTGATCCACCAGAGGGTGACGGTATTGCCGGGGGGCAGGGTAGAGTTCGTCAGCCCGGAGCTGGCACCGGGGCAGCAGGTGGACGTCGTGGTGCTGCACGAATCTGCGGCGGAGGGCCCGGACATCATGGAGATCCTCAACGGCGGGCCGGATCAGCGCCTGTTCCAGACTGCCGAAGAGGTGCGTGAGTATCTGGACCACGAGAAGGCTTCGTGGGATCTCTGAGCCTGCCGACTGGCGGTCTGATTTACATCGACGCCAGCAGTCTCATCTACAGCGTTGAGCGAGTGGAGCCGTACCGCACGCTGTTGGAGCCAGTGTGGCAAGCGGCGCAGGACGAGAACATCACCCCGGTGAGCAGTCCCATCCTCGTTATCGAGGCGTTGGTGAAGCCGCTTCGAGACGGTAACGCGGCGATCGAAACGCAATACCGACAGCTCTTCGCGGCCGGAGCCATTCGACTTCTGGAGGCCTCATACCAGGTGTTCGAAGACGCCGCCCGCGTCCGGGCCGCGTCAGGACTCCGGACCCCCGACGCGATCCACGCCGCAACGGCGCTTCGCGCCAATTGCGCGCTCTTCGTCACCAACGACAACGACTTCCGCCGTGTACCGGATCTCCCTCTCGCCGTGCTGGACGATTTCCTCGGCGAGGACTCCGCGGGGTGAGTCGGGAGCACTCACTCGAACACCCCAGCCTTTGACGAGCCTGTGTCGCGCGCGTCACACTCGGCGCGCCGCGCGCTGCTGCGTGGCAGAAACGGACGGAGCAGTGACCCCGCCCGACGACACCGCGGACGCTGCATCGACCCCCGAGGACGCCCGAGCTGCCTCGGAGATCGGACCGCACCAGGACGTTCGCTACTACTTCGACGAGGACCTCGCCGGCCGGCCTTGCACCTGTGAGGGCGGCGCGGCCGTCGAGGGCACGCCCGTCGGCGGCCGCGCGACCTACACCGGCGTGCTCACCGGCCGCCGCTTCGACCACGGCGACCCGCCCTGGAAGTGGGTCGAGATGATTGGCCGCAGCGACGACGACCCCGCGGCCGCCACCAACCAGCTCGTGTGGTGCGAAGAGAGCTTCATCTTCCTCGAAGGCGAAGACTACCCGGCGACATAGCAACCACACCGGCGCCTCGAAGGAGGACCGCATGCACATCGTGATCTGCGCGAAACAGGTCATCGACCCCGACGGCGTCAACAGCTACGCGCTGTGGGGCCAGCTCGAGGTCGACGAGTCCGGGCGGGCGTTCAGCACCGAACTCCCACTGATCATCAACGCCTACGACGACCAGGCCATCGAGGCGGCCCTGCGCCTTCGCGACGACGGTCACGACGTGACCATCACGGCGCTCTCGGCGGGCGGCGAGGACGTCAACCAGCTCCTCCGCCACTGCAAGGCGATGGGCTGCGACGAGATCGTCCGCGTCGACGACCCCGACGGCCCGCCGGACGCGTTCCGCACGGCGCGCCTGCTGGCCGCGGCCATCCGCGACCTCGGCGATGTGGACCTCGTGCTCTGCGGCCGGCAGTCCTCGGACTACGACCAGGGCACGACGCCCGCGGCGCTGGCCGAGATGCTCGGCTACGCCTACGTCACGGTCGCCTTCGACGTGCGCGTCGAGGGCGAGCGGCTACGCATCAAGCGCGCCACGCCGCTCGGCGAGGAGCAGGTGCTCGCCTCGATGCCGACGGTGGTGACGATCAGCAACGAGCTGGGCATCCCGCGCTACCCGACCGGGCGCGGCATGATCGCGGCCCGCCGCCATCCCGCGACTGTGAAGACGCTCGAAGAGCTGGGCGTCGAGGAGGGCGGCGGCGCGGAGCTGCTCGAGCTCTACATCCACGAAGTGGCCGGCGAGTGCGAGTTCATCGAGGGCGATGACCCCGCGGCACAGGCGGCCGAACTGCTGAGCAAGCTGGAAGCGGAGGGCGTGCTGTGAGCGGCATCATCGCGATCATCTCCCAGCCGCCAGCCGAGGGCCTGACGGGCGGCGACCTCGAAGCCCTGGGGGGCGCGGCCGCGCTTGCCGCGCAGACCGGCGAGCCGATGTTGGCCGCGGTCATCGGCCACGGCGTCGGCGACGCGGTCGCCGAGGCGGGCGAGCGCGGCGCGGAGCGTGTCTACGTCGCCGACGCGGAGCATCTTGCTGCCTTCGCTGGTGACGCAGTCGTCGACGCGGCGGCGGCGGTCGTCGGAGCGTCGGAGGCGAACACCGTCGTCATCGGGCGCGGCACCAACACGCTGGAGTTCGCGCCGCGGCTCGGCGCGCGCCTCGGCGGAGGCTGCGTCATGGGCGTGACCGAAGTGCGGCCCGACGCCGACGGCGGCTTTGCCGTCGTCGCCTCGGTCTACGGCGGGTCAGCGCGCGCCGTGTACCGGCTCGCCGCGACGCCGCGCGTCCTCGGGCTCTCGCCCGGCCTCGCCGCCGCGCCCGACCGCGAGGCGGGCAGCGGGGCGGAGGTCGTCGCCGTCGACGCCCCGGCGCCCGTGGAGCGCGTGGTCGTCGACCAGCCTGCCGAGGCCGTGGGCCCGCGGCTGGAGGAGGCGAACGTCGTCGTCTCGGGCGGGCGCGGCCTGCAGAGCGGCGACAACTTCGCGCTCATCCGCGAGCTCGCGGCGAACCTCGGCGGCATGCCGGGCGCCTCGCGCGCGATCGTGGACGAGGGCTGGGCGCCGTCGGAGGAGCAGGTGGGCCTGACGGGCAAGATCGTCAGCCCGGACCTGTACGTGGCCGCCGGGATCTCGGGCGCGAGCCAGCACATGATGGGCTGCTCGACCTCGCGTGTACTGGTGGGGATCAACACCGACCGCGACGCGCCGATCTTCCGCTACGCCCGATACGGCATCAACGGTGACGCGCTCGAGGTGCTCCCCGAGCTGATCCGCCTGACCCGCGAGCGCGCGGGCGGCTAGGGCGGGGGCGGGTTGCCCGGAGG
>VXTU01000049.1 GCA_009837285.1 Chloroflexota bacterium
CCGTGACGGCGGCGAAGCGCCCGCCCGCCCGGCCCGCACCGGCCAGCAGCGAGGCCGCGATGTCCTCGATGTGCGGGCGCAGGCCCTCGATGGCGCGAGGGGTGAAGGCGCGGTTGAGCAGCGTGCGCAGGCGGGTGTGGACTGGCGGGTCCGAGTTGAGCACTGTCGGCACCTCGCCCAGCGGGAACTCGCGGCGCTGCTGCTGCAGCACGGTCGCGAGCTGGCCGGACGCGGTGTCGGAGCTCGACGAGAATGTCTCCTGGTCGCGGAGCACGCGCTCGCAGTCCTCATGCGTGGTGAGCACCCACGCCTGGATGGCGGCGCTGAAGTGGACGGGGTCGTCGGCCCGCAGCGCAGCGTAGGCCGGGTACGGATTGGCCTGGTACGAGGGCAGGAATGGATTGAAGACCGCCATCGCCTACGATCGTACCGCACCGCCCCACCACCACGTCGAGGGGATGACGTGATGACGCAGGCACTCATCGGCGAACCGCCGCGGCCGCCCTCGGGTCGCTGGCGACGCTTCGTGCCGATGGCCGCCACGGTGGTGCGGCTGTGGCTGCGCTGGCGCTGGCTGCGCATCATGCGGCGGCTGCGCCGCTCCGAGTTGCCCGAGGCAACCGAACGCTTCCACCTCGCCGCCGCGCGCGCCATCGTGCGCCGCTCCGTGCGGCAGCAGGGGCTGATCATCAAGGCCGTGCAGTTCCTCGGCAGCCGCGCCGACATCCTCCGCGAGGAGTACGTCGAAACCCTGTCGATGGTCCACGACGCCGTCCCGCCGCGCCCGTGGGAGGAGATGCAACCACTCATCGAGCGCGAGCTCGGCGGGCCGGTCGACGAGCTGTACGCCGAGTTCGACCGCGACCCCGTCGCCGCCGCCTCGCTCGCGCAGGTGTACCGCGCGCGGCTGCACGACGGCACCGACGTGGCCGTGAAGGTGCAGTACCCCGGCATCGACCGCATCGTCGGCTGGGACATCGAGACGATCCGCTGGCTGACCAATATCTGGGCTCGCATCGAGACGGTCATCGACTTCCGTCCGCTGGCCCAGGAGCTCGAACGCAACGCACCCGACGAGATCGACTTCGAGCACGAGGGACGCGCCGCCGAGGAGATCGCGGCGCTGCTCGCCAGCCGCGACGATGTGGTGGTGCCTCGCATCTACTGGGAGCGCTCCAGCCTCCGCGTGCTGACGATGGACTACCTCGACGGCATCAAGATCACGCACGTCGACGAGCTGCGCGAGCTGGGGGTCGACACGAGGGCGATCGCGGACTCGCTGATCGACATCTACAACGTGACGATCCTGCGCCACGGCATGTTCCACGCGGACCCGCACCCCGGGAACCTGTTTGTGTTGCCGCCCAGGGACGGCGAGCCCGCCCGCATCGGCCTCGTCGACTTCGGACTCACGAAGCGGCTGCCGGACGAGTTCCGGCAGCAGGTGGTGGTGCTGACCAGCGCGATCATTGCTCAGCACCGCGCCGAGATCTCGAACGTCATGGAGGACATGGGCTTCCGCACGCGCGTGCGCGACGAGGAGACCTACTACGAGCTGGGCGAGGCGTTCCTCGGCGACGTGCTCCGTTCCGGGCAGGCCTACGCCGACCAGCAGATGTTCGCGGAGGTCAACGTGCGGATGGGTCGCGTGCTGCGCGCCAACCCGCTCGTCGAGGTCCCCGGCGACGTGGTGTTGATCGCGCGCGTCATGGGGCTGCTCTCCGGCATCGGCCGCTCGCTCGACTCCGAGACGGACCTGATGGACGCGATCCTGCCCTACCTCGAGGAGGAGTCCGCCGCCCCCGCGTCGACGACGTAGCACGACCGTCCAGGCGACCCGGCATCCGCGCCGTTTACGCCTCGGCGCGGCGTGCGTGCCCGCATACGGTGATGGGCGCGTGCGGGAGGACGGTGCTCGTGGCGGAGTGGATGCCGGGCGTCGAGCGGATACCGACGGCAGCCGTAGGCGGCAACATCACGCCGCACGGCGTCATGTCGCACGTCATGCAGGGGTGGCAGACAACGATGATCCGCTGGGCGCGTGAGCGCCCGAGGGTCACGAAGAAGTCGGCGCACTTCACGATCGGCCGCGACGGCCGAGTCGTGCAGCACGTCCCGATCCGGCGTCAGGCCTGGCACGCAGGCCGCCTCGACCCCGGCGAGCCGCCGAGGTGGCTGCTCCTACCGTCCGGCGCCAACCCGAACGACTACGCGGTCGGCATCGAGCACGAGGGCTTCAGCGGCGAGCCGTGGCCCGAGCCGCAGGTGCAGGCGACGATCCTCGTGCACGTGTGGCTCTTCTCCGAGCTCGGCCTTATCCCCTCGGAGGAGACGGTGATCGGCCACTTCGCGACCGCACCCGCCTCGCGCGCCGCCGACCCGGGCCCCACGTGGCCGCGCACCCGCATCCTCGAAGCGCTTCGGGCGCACGATGATGCCCGCGCGGCCCTCACCCGCGCCGACTACGACCGCGCAACACTCCGTGCCTACCTCGGCGTGCGCGAGCACTCGTACCGCGTCCGTGAGGACGGGCGCTGGGAGTACATCGAGATCCGCCGGCCGAGGTCGGCGGGGGGCCAGGTGACGGGGATCGTTTAGCTGGCGGTGCGACCCTCGCGCAGCACGCGCAGGCGCATGCGCTTCACGCGTTCGCGCAGGGCGTCGCGGCCGAGGATGGTGGGGTCGCCAACCTCTTCGTGCCGGAACACACCGCGCACGATGAGGTCCTTGACCTCCTCGACCAGGTCTTCGCGGGACATCTCGTCGATGTAGCGGCTCATCGGTCTGTCCGACGCCGCCGCAGGCTGCCTAGCGGCGGCCGGCGACCCGGCCGTACGGGCTGCTCAAGCGCTCGGCCATCGGGACGCAGTCCGGGCAGACCACGGACTTCTCGCGGAACATCACGCCGCCCTTGGTGACGTACGCCCCGCAGAACACGCACTTCCCCTCGATGCCGCCCTCGCCGTACTTGTAGAGGCCCTTCGACGGCTCGTCGGCCGCGGCAGCCTCGGCCGCCGCCACGGCGGCATCGGTCTCCGCACGCGCCTCGGCGGCCGCGCGCGCCTCCTCGGCGCCTTCGAGGGCGGGGATGTCCGCAACGCGGGCGCGGGCGGCGTCCGGGTCGCTGTACCAGAGCACGTTGATCTCGGTGAAGTGCACCATGTCGTCGGGGAGGTCGGGCTCGTCGAAGATCGCGTCGACGGGGCAGGCGGGCTCGCAGGCCCCGCAGTCGATGCAGGCGACGGGCTCGATATAGAGCATCCGGTCTTCGCCTTCTTCGAAGTGGATACAGTCGACCGGGCACACCTCGACACAGGACTGATCGCGGACCTCGATGCAGGCTTGGGTGATGACGAACGTCACGGCGGCGCGCCTCCCGTACACCGCGCTCCCGTAAGCGCGGTCGCACATGTTCTACCACCTGTAGCCCTCGACCTGTAGTGGGGGGCGGCGGAAACCGCCGGGATTCTCGCCGCATGGGCAGGCGCCAGCGGCCCGATCCGGGCGCTCGCAGGCCCAGTGCCGAGGGCGTGTTGGTCGGCAGTTCGAGGCTCTCGACGCTCTCTTCGCAGCCCGTGGCGCACCTCGCGCGGGGCTCGGCATAGACGCTCGCCGGGGGCGCGGATACGATTGCGCGGAATCAGGCGAGAGCCACCCCCTCACCGGAGGGAGCGCAGCGCGTGACGTTCGTCATTACCCAGCCCTGTATCGACGTGCAGGACCAGTCCTGCGTTGAGGTCTGCCCGGTCGACTGCATCCACTTCGAAGAAGGCGAAGACCGGATGCTCTACATCGACCCGGTGGCCTGCATCGACTGCGGCGCCTGCGAGCCCGCCTGCCCCGTCGACGCGATCTTCGACGAGCCCGACGTCCCCGAGGACCAGGCGCACTTCACCGCGATCAACGAGCTGTGGTTCGAGGACCGCGCCGCGGCGCGCGCCCAGGTCGGCGGCGACGCCGCGCCCGCGGCCGCGCCACCCGCGCCCGAACCGGCCGAGGACGCCGAGCGGGAGCCCGAGCCCGCCGCGGCCGAGGCCCCCGCCGAAGCCGAGGCTGAGGCGCCCGAAGAGGCCGAGGCCGAGCCAGAGGCCGCTCCCGCCGTGGCGGCTGCCGCCGCACCGCCAGTTCCCGCCGGCGCCGGACAGGTCGAGGCGACCACGCCGCACCACGCCGGCCCGCTGGTCAACCAGTACAAGCTGCCGTCGCCCGTCAGCCTCGTCGCCGCCTTCGCGCTCATGCTCTCGCTCGCGGCGATCTTCGTGACGCCGGGGCCGACGTTCAGCGGCGCGGGAGTCTGGGACGCCCTGGACAACATCCGCTTCGGCGACGTCAACGTCGGGAACCTCCAGCTCCTGCTCGACGGCATCGAGGGTCCCTCGGTGCTTGGCGTCGTGATTGCGATCCTCCTCGCGCCACCGTCGCTGCTGCTGTTCCTGTACGGGCAGGGCAAGGACATGCGGCTGTTCGCCGCCAAGCACGAGCGCGCCGTGATGGACTGGCGCGAGGCCGGCACACCGTGGCGGCGCAGCGAGGAGTCCCGCGAGTTCGAGATCGAGGTCGTCGTCCGCCAGCTCGCGCGCGACCGCTTCGAGTACCCGAACGAGGCGCACCCCGACTACCGCACGTACACGAACCTGCCGGCGCCGACCATGGCGCTGGAGTTCACCGCCGGCGGCGCGTCCACCGCGCAGGTCTTCCCCGACATCGTCGTGGTCGAGCACCCGGTCAACCGCCCTGTGATCGTCGCGCAGGTCGAGACGCGCGAGACCGTCACGCGGCAGCAAGCCGAGCTGGTGTGGGCGCCTCTCGAGAACGGCGAGGCGCCGCTCTACATCTACGTGCCGTCGGGCCTGGTGCGCCGTGCGCGCGACTACGCGATGGCGGCCGGGATCAAGAACGCGAAGTTCCGCAGCTGGCGTCGCCAGCCGACGGGCATGCTCGTCCAGGAAGTCTAGGCCGAGGAGCCACCGCTCCCACCACGAAGCCCGGGCGCTGCCGCCCGGGCTTTCGTTACCCCTCGGCTCGCGGGGGTGAAGCCGTCGAGTGCGTCAGCCGTCCCGGCGCCCCCAGGTCGGGCGCGCCGACGAGCGACGCGATGGTCGCGAGCTCGCCGGTGTGCACGAAGAGGTGGCCGATGGACCGGACCAGCAGGTCGGCCACGGTCTGCGCGGACCCCGAGGACTCCATCACCGCGTTCAGGTCCTCGCGGCGAAGCGATCGCATGTACGGGATGGCGCGGGCGCTCACGCGGCCGAACGCAGCCAGCGACTCGGCATAGTCCGGCACGGAGGGCTCCGAGCCGAAACCAACGTCGACGCCCGCGAGCCACTCGTCGGGCTCCAGGCCCTGCGCGCCCGTGCACCAGTACGCTTCCTGCTGCTGCGCCACGTGCGCGACGATCCAGCTGCCGGCGTTGAGGCGACCGATCGCGCGGCCCTGGCCGGGCGTCGGCAGCGCCCCCGCGACGCGCTCGACCTCGTCGTACGCATCCCAGAGCAGCCGCACGAGCCTCGGTGGGCGCGGGTCCACCGTGTCAGTCGAAGGGCCGCTAGACGTGCTGTCTGTGGTCACCCGGCCAGTCTAGCGGCGAGCCGACCCATGCGCCTTGCGCGGATCCCGGAGGCGCTGGCGCGCTACGACCACCAGTCGCGGAGCGGGCCGGCGGCCCGGCCGCGGCCACCGAGGTGACTCCCGCCACCCAGCCGCCTCGGCGCGCCGGGCCAGTCGACCAGTTCGCCGCGCAGCCACTGCTCGATGAGCAGCACGGCTGCAGCGCCGAGGACGAGACCGAGCATGATCCCGAAGAGCATTCCACACCTCCGCCGCCACCCCCCGCGACGGTTACAGAACATCCGTCCCGTACGGGTGTTCGCACTGTAGAACGCGTGTACTGACCTGTCAACCCGCGGCGGCAGGCGTCAGGGAACGCTCTCGGCCTCGATCTGCCCTGTGCCGCCGAGGTACGGGCGAAGTACCTCCGGCACCTCGATGTACTCGCCGTGGTCGTATTGCTCCAGGACGGCGGCGAGCGCCCGGGGGAGCGCGGTGCCGGAGCCGTTGAGCGTGTGCATATGCTGCACCCGCCCGTCCCCGTCGCGGTAGCGCAGGTCCGCCCGGCGCGCCTGGTAGTCCAGGAAGTTGGAGACCGAGGAGACCTCCAGCCATTCGCCCGAGCCGGGCGCCCACACCTCGATGTCGTACGTCATCGCCGAGGACTGCGTCACGTCCGCCGCCGCGAGCCGCACGACGCGGTAGCGCAGCCCGAGCCGGCGCACCACTTCGAGCGCCTCGTTGAGCAGCAGGTCGTGCTCGTCCCACGAGTGGTCCGGCTCGCTGAAGATGACGATCTCGACCTTGTCGAACTGGTGGCCGCGCTTGATGCCGCGGATGTCGCGGCCGGCGCTCATCCGCTCGCGGCGGAAGCACGGTGTGTAGGCGACGTGGCGGATCGGCAGCACGTCACCGTCGAGGATCTCCTCGCGGTAGAGGTTCGTGACAGGCACCTCGGCGGTCGGGACGAGCCACACGTCGTCCTCGGCGTCGTGGTACATGGTTTCGCCGAACTTCGGGAGCTGGCCGGTGCCGACCAGCATCTCCTCCTTCACGACGAACGGGACGTAGACCTCGTCGAAGCCCCGCTCGCGGTGCAGGTCGAGCATCCAGGCGATGAGGGCGCGCTGCAGCCGCGCGGCCTGGCCGCGCAGCACGTAGAAACGCGACCCGGAGATCTTCGCCCCCCGCTCGAAGTCGATGAGGCCGAGCGCCTCGCCGATCTCCCAGTGCGGCCGGCCCTCGCTGGCATCGGGGTCCGTAGCGTCGGCCACGGCCAGTGGCGGCTCGACGCGCGTCGGCTCCGCCGTGCCGACGCCTTCGAGGATGACCTCGCCGGCCTCCTCGCCGCCGTCCTGCACGTCGTCGTGCAGTGTGTTCGGCAGCTCCAGCGACAGCGTCCGCAGCTCCGCCTCCTGCTCGCGCAGGCGCTCCTCGAGCGCGTCGAGGCGGTCGGCAACGGCGCGCTGCTCGTCGATGAGGCGCTGACGCTCCTCGGGGTCGCGGGTCGCGCCGATCTGCCGGCCGGCCTCGTTCCGGCTGGCTCGCATCGACTCGACCTCGGTCAGCAGCTCGCGGCGGCTGCGGTCGAGGTCGACGATCGCGTCGAGGGGTGCCTCCACGCCGCGCCGCGCGAAGACGGCGCGCAACTCCTCGGTCTGCTCGCGGATCGTGCGGATCGGGAGCACGGCGGCCGTCCGTCAGGCGACGCCCGCCGCCAGCATCTCGACGGCTGCGATGGCGTCGAGGGCGAGGCGGCGCACGTCCTCGGGGACGGCGGCGGGCCCGCCGGGTCCATGGAGGACCACGCCCGGCGCGCGCAGCGTCTCCGCGTCCACCCAGCGCCAGCCCTCGGCGTTGTCGGGCAGCGCCGGGACGTCGCTCGAAGCGGGGCGCGTGAAGTAGACGAAGTCGATGTGCTGGTGCGGGTTGCCGGGCTCCTCGATGTCGTAGACGCCGA
>VXTU01000067.1 GCA_009837285.1 Chloroflexota bacterium
TTCGTGGTGGATCTTGTGGGCCACGCGGGCGACGTCGAGGGGCCTGCGCTGGGGCCCGGCGGCGACCTGATGAGCCGCCGTGGCACGACTCCGGGCCTCATCCAAGGTCCCGATCATGACGAGGACCGGCACGGTCAGCTCCCCAAGGCGATCCGCCGCCCGAGGCTCGAGGGGCTGCGGCAGACCCTCCTCGTTCTCCGCCCGGTATGTCGAAAGCACATCCCGCTTGACGGTGTCTCGTACCGTCCGACCCACCCGCGTGGTCGGTTGGCCCCAACCGTCGACCCAGATCTGTGTCTCGAGCTCGGCCAGCTCGGCCCACTTCTTCTCGTCCCAGAGCCGGTCCAGGTCACTCCAGGGCACGTTGTCTTCCTCGAGATCAGGGCGGTACCCGCTGATACCGCCGGCAACGCTCGTGAGCGTGGCTACACAAGCCGGTCGAGCCAACGCGAGATCCAACGCTATCGAACCGCCGAACGATTGGCCGACGATGTGAGCTCGATCAACGCCGAGGTGGTCGAGGAGTGCGGCGACATCCGCCCAATAGGCGAACTCGACATGCTCGGACGTGCTGCGGCCGAACCCGCGCATGTCACAGCGGACAACCCGGTAGCTGCCCGCAAGCGCCTGCGCCTGGAAATCCCACATCCGCAGGTTGCCGAGGAACCCGTGGATGAGCACCACCGCGTCTCCCACCCCTTCGACCTCGTAGTAGAGATTGCCGCCGTCGACAGCGTGGAATCCTGCAGCACTAGGGCGTCCGCGTTGGTCCATGGCACCAACCTAGCGGGGAATAAGGAGAATAACCAGCAGAACGTCGTTGGACGCAAGTACATGGGATGTTGAGGTGCGCCGCGAGGTATCGCCCGGCTAGGCTTCAGCCGTGTCGGCGCCCGGAGAGCGTAATCGCCTGCCTGGACTCATGGGGTACGCCGCTTACCGGGGACCCATCTCGGCGTTGTGACATTGCGGCGCGGGCACGCATCCCGGCCGTGGAGTGACGGGCTTGCCGGGCCGGAACGCCGCGCGAGAGATTGCGCGAGACCTCGCCTCTCGCTGACGCCGGTGGCGCCTCGGCTACGGTAGACTGTCGGTGCCCAGAGAAAATGAGTCAGCTATGTCTGTTTCGCTATATGACGCCAGCGTAGGTCGTTTTATGCAGACCCTCGGTGCCGTATCAGGTTATCTCGACAAGAGTCGATCTCACTGCAAGGAAAACAACATCGACCTGAACGAGATAGTCGAGACTCGCCTCTATCCGGACATGCTGCCGTTTCGCTTTCAGCTGATCCAGGTGGCAAGCCTCTCCCTGGGTGCGATCAATGGCGCCCGGGCAGGGGAATATTCGCCGGGTCCACCTGCGGAGGATCTTGACTACCAGGCACTGCAGAATCTTGTGGCCGAGGCGCGATCAGGTCTGCAGCAACTCACCGCCGAGGAAGTAAACGGATTGGCCGGAAAGGAAGTACTTACGCCCTGGTGGACCTTTACCGCTGAAGGTTTTCTGATGTCGTTCTCGCTACCGAGCTTTTATTTCCATGCCACCACGGCTTACGACATTCTGCGAACAAAGGGTGTGCCGGTCGGCAAGCTGGATTTCCTGGGTCAGCTGAACTTCAAGACTTAAGGTCGTCGCTCCTGTTTCCCGCCTGTACCACGCGGTCTTCATATGAAGCCGCAACGGATGATTTCGCGGTGCTCCGGGGTTATGTCCACCGTTTCGAGATGATGTGTTCAAGCTGGTACCGGCACGGGCCGGGACAAGTGGCTATCCCAGCTACTTGCTCCTCGACGGGCAAGGGCTCATGCGGGGCGCAGCAACAGCTTGAACGACGGTTTCGTTTCCTTGATCAGGAACACGGTTCTCGATCCCGAGGCGCAGCCCTGAACGAGCAATCGTGTCGGTAGTGACTCTGGACTGCGGCGAAAGTAACGCTGAATCAGCAAATCAGCATCTTGATGCAAGTGTGTCGCGCCCGTCGCTGAAGCTCCACGCGTTTGCGTAGGCGACGAGATTCAGCCTCGCTGCCACCGCGAGCGAAGCGGTATTGGACCAGGACGTGCTGTACAGCGGTACCCGGCCCGACGCGCGGACCGCCGTCGCCCAGGCCGCGGTAACGCGCGCGCCGAGGCCCGCACGCCGAAACGCGGCGGCGGTCTCGAGACCGGCTTCGGCCGCGTGACCCGACCGCCGCGCGCAACAGCAGACGCTGACCGCGTGTCCGTCGCGTTCGATGGCCGCGATCGGGGCGCGTCCAGCCGTCTCCGCCTGGCTCCAGTCGGGAAAGTGCCGGACAAGCCGGTTAACGGTCCGGAGGAACACGACGCCGTCGACCTCCGGAATGTCGTCGGGGAATGTGAAAGCGGGACCCGAGTCGGCCGCTTCGCCCGCCAGCGCACGGTAGCGGTCCGCGTGTAGCGGCGGAAGGCGCCCATCTTCGACGGGCTTCTCCTCGGCGGCCAGATCGTGCAGCGCGTCGGCGACGCGGTCCGGGGTGTCGGCCCGCACGGCCCACGCGCAATGTGCCCGCCCGCGCACCAGCTTGAACACGGGACCCCGCCTCGAGTCGGGTTCCCGTGTGCCGGCGACGCGTCCCCGCCGGTCGATCCGGAACAGGGTCTCCAGGTGCAGCTCAGGCGTCGTCAAGGCGGGACGCACGAGTCAGGGCTCCGGGCGTCGAGTACGCGGTTGTGGCCGGGCCGCCTAGACGTAGCACCGGTCATGCCAGATGCCTCGACGGGCTCGCCCGGTACAGGCATGCGCCAGTTGCGCACCCGTGCGTCAGGGCCGGACGCGGTAGAGGCCCCGGAGCTGGTCGATCGTGCGCTGCACGTAGTCCTCCGCTGCGTCCTGGCTGATGTATCGGCGCGCGATGTCGCGGTACTGGTCGCGCCAGACGTCGTCCTCGCCCACCACGTGGACACTCGCCGTCCCGTCGACGACGACCCTGCGGTAGGGCTGTGACGCCTCGTCGTTGCTGGGCGACACCCTGGTTGGCCGCACGCAGACAGGTGAACCACTCGGATCCACCCCGCGGCGTGAACCAGATGGGCGTGACCAGGGGACAAGGCGCGCCTGCTTTTGGTGCTCAACGCCATGGCGCTCACCAAAGGAAAAAACGGCATCTGAAGTAGCAGCAACATTTCTCGTACGAGGATCATTTCCAATCATATGAGTCATTTAGAATGGAATAGTGGCGGAGAGGGAGTCCCCCACTTCCACGCCGACAGTCGCACCAGAACAACTCAAAAAATACAACCCAACTGACTGATTTACCTCAGGGATAAGACTCTCGCCGTGTCTTGACGGTCCGGTCGACTTCACCGATAATTGGCTCTTTAGTGGGACCAATTGAGGGACCATATTCATGGCGAACAGAAAGCGGCTGAACTTCCAGTTCGTGAAGAACGTCGCTCACAGCGGGCGGGATGGGGCGGACAAGCATTTCGACGAGCATGGCCTCATCCTCCGCGTTCGAGCGTCCGGAAGCAAGCACTGGATATGGCGAGGCACTGTCCGCGGGAGGCGCCGGGACTTGGGCCTGGGCACGTTCCCGTACGTTTCTCTCGGGGAGGCGCGTGACAAGGCATTCGAATATCGGAGGCTGGCGAAAGCGGGGGAAGACCCGGCGGCGGTGCACACGCCGGCGGGCACGGCCGAGGTGCAGCCCAAGTCGAACGCGCCGACGTTCCGAAAAACGGCGGCCGCGGTGATCGACCTGCACCGCCCGACCTGGCGGAATCCGAAGTCGGCGGCGCAGTGGGAGGCTTCGCTCCGGGACTACGCCTACCCCGTGCTCGGGGACATGCGGGTGGACGAGATCGGCAGCGGCGACATCCTGCGTGCGTTGCGGCCGATCTGGAACTCGAAGCGCGAGACGGCGCACCGGGTCCGGCAGCGCATTTCGACAGTGATGAAGTCCGCGATCGCGGCTGGCCATCGGCCGGACAACCCTGCCGGCGACGCGTTGACGGCGGCGCTGCCGAAAGGCGGCCGGAAGCAGCGGCACCAGCGTGCGCTGCCGCACGGGGAAGTGGGAGCGGCGCTAGAGACGGTGCGCCGGTCGAACGCGCGGACCTCGACGAAACTCGCGTTCGAGTTCCTCGTGCTGACGGCGGCCCGATCGGGCGAGGTCAGGATGATGACCTGGGACGAGGTGCACGCCAAGGACGGACTCTGGACGGTTCCCGCGTCGCGCATGAAGGCGGGGCGAGAGCATCGGGTTCCGCTCAGCAATCGGGCGGTCGAGATCCTGGCCGAGGCCGAGGAACTGCGGGAGAATGAGCTGGTGTTCCCGTCGGCAAGGGGGCGCCGCATGAGCGACAACACGATCTCGAAGCTACTTCGCGATCTTGGTATCGACGCGGTTCCGCACGGGTTCCGCTCCAGCTTCCGCGATTGGTGCGGTGAGGGCGGGCAGTCGCGGGAGCTCGCCGAAGCCGCGCTGGCCCACACGATACGGAACAAGGCGGAGGCCGCCTACGCGAGGACCGACCTGCTTGAAAGACGTCGGGAGCTGATGGAAACGTGGAGCGGCTACTTGGCAGGCGCCGACCGCGAGCGGCGACCGGCAAAGTGAGGGACAAAGAGGCTATTGCCTGGCAGACTCCCGACCGATGGAGAGAAGGTCGGGCGTGCGAGGGCACCGCACCGTAGTGCTCATGAGTCGCTCGATCATGGTCAGGCAGCGTGTACTGTCCGGGGGGGTTGCCGGTCTCCACCACCGGGTCGAGCACCAATCCGCTGCGCCCGGTGGCGAGGTTGACCTTGTGGACGTAGAACGTGTCGCGACCGCCCTTGCGCACGATGTCGGTGTGCGGCTCGAACAGGCTTACGATCTTGTCCGCCGTCGGCACGCTCTCGCCCTGCGGGACACGGCGCTCGGCCTGGTCCATCACGCGGCGTAGCAGGTCGGCGTAGTGGGGCACATCGCGCATCCAGCGTTGCGCCCACAGGGCTTGCGTCGTCGCCACCGCCGGCAGAGCGCGCCATCGACATCGCCGAGTGTGCGTCGCGCCAGCCGCAGCAGACGGCGGTAGGTGTGGGCGCGCCGCTCCCGCCCGCGTTGCGCACCCGCCTCCAAGTAACGCCGCTTGGCGGCCCTGCGGTGATCGTTGGAGGGTGACCGCCTCGCTGCCCAGATGTTGCCGAGCCTGTCCCAGCAAGCGGGTCAGCACCCGGATGCCGTCGTACAGCAGGCGACTGTCCGCGGGCGCCAGGATGTGTGTCTCCGTCAGAGCGCTGTCAACGCGCACGCGTGCGCCCGTCTCTACCCCGCTGTGGCGTGCCGTATGCAACAGGCACCGGTTGACCCGCTCCCAGGTGTCCGGACCCACTGCGCCAACCGTGGCTTGCAGCGCGGACTTCTTCGGCAGACGGATCGGGTCCGCACGCACGAAGCGGCGCGCCGAGGCCGAGTCGCGCAGCGTGAACTCGAGGCTACGCCACGTCCCCTGGCGCAGGTGCTTGAGGACCGCGCAGCGCAGCACCGTCTCGCAACTGAGACCGGCACGGCCGCACGCCGCGGTACCGAGATCGGCAGCGATCGCGTCGAGCAGTTCCGGGTGGGCATCGAGCCAGGCGGATATCGCCTCGAGGGCGTCGGCGACGGGATGGTGAACGGGTTCGGGGTCGAATAGACTCTGTTGCGCAGTGCGCTTCTGGCGCATGGCACCTCCGGCGTTCTCGGTTATTCGTGAGTTGTTTGGTACCAACCCAAGGATAGCCGAAAAGCCGGTTTCTCACCACGCGAAACGAGTAAATTCCTTAATTAAATCAGCCTATTAGGAGTTTTCGGACAAGAACTACCTAGTGGCCGTGTCCACGACCGTCTTGCGGCCTCGTCAACGGTCGGCCCAGCACCCGCAGTGACTCTTCCGCCCGCAACGACCGCCCAATACTCGATATCCTCCAACGCCGAACCCCTATCAGGGGATCGAGGCCGTTATGGCGCCTTCTACCTACCCCTTGACAAGCGACAGTAGCAGCGGAGCCTCGCACTCGCGGTCGAGCTGACGATTAATCGGGTCGGCGGAAAAGAAGCGGCGAACAGCCTCAAGGCAATCGGAGACATCACAGACTTCGTGCGGAGCCTGTCCGCGGCGGCCCTGTCGAAGATCGGCACCGTCGTCGTCGCGCTCCTAGGAGCAGCCTTCGGGCTGGGGGCAAGTGTCGGGGTCAGGGCAACACGTTGGCTCCGAAGACACTGTTCGTACTCCGGTTGTTGAGAATAGTCAGCGCGTTTGGGACGCGTGCATCGAGAACTCGGTTGGCAACCCCCACCCACCGGATCGAGCTTGAACTGCTGGCGCTGAGGATTGACGCTCAGACTGTCGAAGCGGATCCGCGCGTAACGGCGCAGAACGTTCAGCTTGGCATCCTCGCGTAGTGCCAAGACCACGGCCCCCATCCGCGACTAGACAGCGATGGAGCGGACCATTAGAGCAGTTTTTCGGGCGCGTTGACTCACAAGCCACGAAGGTGGTGGAACGTAGCGGGCGCACATCGGTGGCGTGATCTCAGACCTGTTCGGCATGAACCGCCGGCGCATCCTCTACGGTTTGGTCCCGTGCCTCGTGCGCGATGCAATCCCCGACTCGCTGAGTCGCCCCGTACGCGAAAAGCTGGACCGCCTGGGCGCCGCATTGCATGCCGCGCTGAGCGACGCCGCCCACGTCGTGTTAGGCGACCTGCTGCTCCCCGATGACGCCGTCACGCGCCGCATCGCGGACCTCGGCCAACACCGGGCCGCGGGCTTGGCGCCTGCTGCCGAACGGCCGCGCCTGCTGCGGGCATCCACGCCGTCTCGGCCGCCGCGATCCTGGCCGCACCCGGCCACCGTGTTGCCCAACGCCAACCTTCTCGCCGTCTCGGCCGGTAACCCTCTCAGCAACCATGGGAGTGCCGGCAAGCGCCGTGACGCCGGGGCCCGTGCCGGCACCAGTCACCTGCGGGCGCTCCTGATCGGCCGCGCGCACCACGTCCTACCAGTTCCCCGCCGATCATCGGGCACTGGGCGCCCGGCGTGGCTACAAACGCATCATCGTCGCCACCGCCCACAGGCCAGCGAGCGTGATCTTCGCGGTGCCGGGTGACGGCCGGCCCTACCGTGATCCCAACGTCGACTACGAAGCCCTGCTGGTCAAAGCGCAACGCGCCACGCCTGGGTCGCCAAGCTGCGCGATTTCGGCGTCTTCGAACGGCGCGACGACGGTACCGTGCCCGCTCACCCGCAACCAGGCACACGGGGAGTCAGCCCCGGTCAGCGTAGTGGAGCGGCAATGCCGTCGTGTACTTGATGCGCTCCATCGCGAAGCTAGTGCTGACATCGGTGAGATCCACGGACCGGATCAGTCGCTTGTAGAAGCCGTCGA
>VXTU01000145.1 GCA_009837285.1 Chloroflexota bacterium
CACCCCCTCCTCGTCGGCCAGCTCGTTCGCGAGCAGCAGCGAGGGCAGGCCGGGAGCGGTCGAGATGAAGTAGGCGTTGGTGGCCCAGTCCTCTTCCTCGACGCGGCTGAGCGCGATGCCGTTGGCGGCGAAGAAGCCCTTGATCTGGCCCTGATCCCACTCCGGATCGAGCACCAGCAGCACCCCGCCGGGCAGCGTCATGCGCCGTCCGGAGT
Organism: Chloroflexota bacterium; assembly: GCA_009837285.1. Classification (GTDB taxonomy): domain Bacteria; phylum Chloroflexota; class Dehalococcoidia; order UBA2979; family UBA2979; genus VXMT01. The sequence continues at coordinate 216 of VXTU01000145.1, forward strand.
CGTCATAGAAGACGGGGGAGCCGTCGGAGTCCGCCTGCGAGTCGGAACGCACGGATGCGCGCCCTTCGCCCGATGCATCCGTGTCCTCGGCGGGTCCCAGCCACACGCGCCGCGTGTGTTCGCCGTCCTGCCAGGTGTATTCGGTGGCCCCCGCGGGAGGCGCCTCTCGCGTGTCTCTGCCCCCCACCGAGCCCGGGCCGCGTGCGCCGGCCGGCGGGCTCCCCTCCGGTTGGGCGGCGCTCCCCCCGGTCGGTGTCGGAGCTGCCCTGTCTGGCGTCGCGCTCGCCGTCCGAGTGCCGGCCGGCGCGGTCCCCTCGCCGTTCCGACCCGCAAGGGGAGGGGTAGCCCTCCCGGCGGGAGCGGTCGGTGTGGCAGTCGCGGCGTCACCCTGGCTATCCGGTACCGGTGTGGCCGACGGTGGTGTAGCCGTCGCCACCGATGGCGTCCCTGCCGGCACGGTTCCCGCCGGTGAGCCGGGTGCGGACTGACAGGCGACCAGCAACGCCGCGGCGGTGAGCCACAGAGCGCCCATCGCGAGGCCAGTGGAGAAGAGAGCGGGCGGTCTCATCGAACGCACTTCTTGGGCGCGAACTGCGCCAAAGCGTTCTGTTGTCTATCGCGGGTTCATCAACACGCGCCGAAAACGATAGCCGACCAGGCTCTCACAGATGTGAGAAATCTATAAGATAAGACTTTAGGAGCGTAAAATAGCTGTTAGTATTGAGCCAAAGTACCCGCAGCGGCCGGATCACGAGGCGGAACGCCTCTCCCCGCTGAGCGACGCCAGCGTCCGGATCAAAGAGAGCCTCAACCTCCGGTGTCCGAGTTCTGACGCCTACCGCTCCACACCCCTGACGACGAGTGGTGTGACGGCAGGCACGCCTTCCGCGAACAGCGCCCTGAAGCGCGCGTTCACGAAGTCGGGAGCGGCGAGGATGTACGACACCCACTCGCCGCCGTCGAGGGCATAGACGGCGGTGACGCCGAGGCCTTCCGCACAGGCATCGAGGTCCGCGACGCTGCCGCCCCCGTAGACCACGAGGCTGAAGCCCTGAGCGATCTCGGCCCGCAGGCAGGTCACGAAGGGCTCAGTGACCTCGGGTACGGCCGGGGCCCCAGACGGCGGGCCCTCGCTGTGCACGACGAGCGGGAGGAGCGATGGGACGCCGTCGGCGAACAGCGCACGGAAGGGCGCGTTCACGAAGTCGGGCGCGCCGAGGATGTGCGACACCCACTCGCCCTCGTGCAGCACGTACAGCGCGGTGACGTGGCGGCGCCCGGCGCAGGCCACGAGGTCGTCGACGCTGCCGCCCTCGTAGACGAGGAGGCTGAAGCCGGCGCTGACCGCGCCCCGCAGGCAGCTCGCCGACGGGCCCGCCATGCTCGCGGCCACGCGGTAGACACGCTCACGGCTGCCGTCGGGTGAGGTCACGGTGACGGTGATCTCGCGGACGCCCGCGAGGTCGACCTGGTGGCCGTCGGCCTCCTCGTCGGCGTCCATCGGGTCGATGTGAACCGCCGCGCCGTCCTGCACGGCCTCCGCTTCGACCATCGTCGAGGTGACACCTTCGGGAGCTACGCCCTCGTACTCCCTGCGCATGGGGTCGAACGCGCCGATCTCGACGCCTTCGAGGGTGAGCGAGGCGAGGCGGGTGTCGATCGCGTCGGGCATGTTGTAGCTGTAGACCCGGTCGTCGTTCGCGTCGGCGACGTACATCACCGCGCCGTCCGACCAGACGCCGCGCGGGCTGTTGTTGCCGACGCGACCCGGCTCTGCGAACTCCTCGCTGGCGACTCGCTCGAGGGGTTCCACGTCCTCCCGTGGCTCGGTGGGCGGCGAGGGCAGTCGGTAGGCGAGGAGTCGCTTCGCGCCGTGGTCGGAGACCCAGACCGTGATGCCGTCGGACCAGACGCCGCGCGGGTCGCCGTTTGCATCGCTGAGGGCGTACTCGGCGAGGAACTTGCCCGCCTCGAGTTCGTACGCGAAGAGGCTGTCCTTGCCGCCGTCGAGGACCCACATCGTGACGCCGTCCGACCAGATGCCGCGCGCGTCGCGGTTGCGGCGCGCGAGCGCGATGTCGCGCTCCTCGACACGCTCGCCGCTCTCGAGGTCGTAGGCGAAGAGCCTGTCCTGGCCGCTGTCGGAGACCCATGCGACCCCCTGGCCGTCGGACCAGTTGCCGCGGGGCGCGCGGTTGCGCTCGTCCAGTTCGAACTCGTGCTCCTCGACGCGCGCGCCGGTCGCGAGGTCGTAGGCGTAGACGGCGTCGCCGGCGCCGTCTGCGTTGTCGAGCAGCCAGAGGGTTGTGCCGTCGGACCACATCCCGGTCGCCCGCTCGTTGTCCTCGTCGAGCTCCTCGATGTCGCCGTCGATGTTCCACTCGAAGTCCTCGTCGCTCGGCTCGGGCCCGCTGGGGCCGCCCCCACCGCCGCCCGGGATGAAGAAGACGGATGCAGGTGGAGGTGGCGGGGCCCCGATCGTGATCGTGACCGCGCCGACTGCGCTGCCGTTGTGGCTCGCCGAGAGCTCGATCGTCTCTCCCACGTCGTCCTCGCCGTCGCGGGCCGTCTCGATCGTCACGGCCACCGACGTCGCCCCGGCGGGCAGCGCGACAGTGTACGGGTCGGACAGTTCGTCGCCGTGGGCGGCGAGGGTGAAGTCGTCGCCGGGCGTCGCCGTGCCGGCAAGGGTGAGTTCGAGCGTCTGTGCCTCGGCGAAGGTCACGCCATCGGCGGCGATCGTGACCTGCGCCGCGCTGCCCTCGGCGACCTCCCCGGGATCGGCCGACACCGTGAACGCGGCCACGTCGTTGTCGTTCACGGAGACCGTGGCGGCGTTGACGCCGCGCGTGAGGTAGACGGGCGGGTTGCTCGTGCTGCCCCGGATCAGCAGCGTCACCGCGCCGGCGGGCTCGACCACGCGGTCGTCGAGCGTCGGCACCGCGACGTCGATCGCGACGTCGCCCGCCTCGAAGCGGGCGCTCGTCGGCGGGCCTGCGCCCAGCGACGACCCCCTGCCCGTGGCCTCGACGGAGACGGTCAGGGGCGACGAGAACGGGATGCTGGTCGAGGCCGTGCGCGTGAGCGTGAAGATCGCAGCCGTGCCCTCGGTCACCGTGCTTCCAGCGGCAATCGAGACCTCCGGCGTGTCGGGCACGTCGCTGGGTGGGATCGTCAGCGTCTGCGTGACGCCGACGGCGGCGCCGGTCGAGGCGAGGGTCCCGAGCAGCGTGATCGTCTCGGCTTCGTGCTCGATCTCGCTGTCGTCCACGATCTGGACGGTGACCGACGCCGAGCTCGCGCCCGCCGGGAAGGTGAGCTCGTAGGGGTCCGTCAGTGTCTGGTTGCCTTCGTCCACCAGAGTGAAGTCGTCCTCCGGGGTGGCGCTGCCGCCGACGCTGAGTTCGACCGTCTGGTCGTCCTCGAACGTGACGCCGTTGGTGATCGTGAAGGTCAGCGCGACCTCGCCGCCCTCGGAGGCCTGCTGCTGGGTGAGGGCGGAGCTGAACTGGGCCAGGTCGGCGTCGCCGACCGTGATGGTGGAGGTCGCGGTCGACCCCGCGGTCACGCCATGCGGCAGCGTGCCGAAGGCGAGCGTGGCGCTCTCCTCGCCTTCCACGAGGTCGTCGTCGAGCGCCTCCACCGTCAGCGTCTTGCTGGTCTCGCCTGCGGCGAAGGTCACGCTCTCCCCGGCGGTGAGGTCGTCGGCCGAGGCATCGGCGCTCGTCTGCAGCACGACGGGCACGGTCACGCCGCGCACGCCCTGGTGGGCGCTGCTGAGCTGCACGGTGACGGAGAGCGTGCTGCCCTCGCCGACCGAGTAGGCGGCCTGCCCGAAGGAGACGGTCACGGGCGCGCCGATGACCAACGCCGCGGGCGCCTCGGACAGCGTCGTGCCGTCGGCCGTGCAGATGCCGCCGTCGGCGCAGGCCTCGCCGGTGACGAGGCTGAAGGTGATGGCGCCGTCGCCGTCGGGCGTGAGGGTGACGAGGTAGGCGTGAGCGGGCTCGCCGGCGACGACGTGGGCGGACACGCTGGCAACCGTGCCGCCGGACACGCTGAGCGAGGGCGAGGTCTCGTCGAAGTCCACGACGGGACGGCTGAAGGCCACGACGACCTGCGGCGAGTCCGAGGCGCCGGTGTGGAAGACCGAGGTGGACGTGCTGGCCGGGAGTGAGGCCGTGAGTGCGCCGGGCTGCGGAGCGAGGTTGGCTGGCGGCATAACGGTGGCTCGCTCTGCTCCATGCTCGGTCGTCCCGATCACACGGAACTTCTCTTCCCCGGTAGCAGGATCCACCTGGGTAAAGATCTCGGATGTCGTATAGGGGAGCGTGTGCCTGTTGAAGGCACCCCAGCTGATGAGCCAATCTCCGTTATCCAGTACTTCCACGTGGCCACTCGAATGCGCGCGCCGCTCCCGCAGGCCGCCGAACGTGTGGTCGCGCAAGAAGACTGCTTCCCCGCTGTCGAGGTCAATCGCGTACTCGACTGCCCGGGCAAAGCTGGTTTCACGCCCGAGCACTTCGTCTGTCCATGGATTGACCACGCAGTGGCCGCCGTTGTCGAACATCACCAGACGGCCGGTCTCCAGGAGTTGAGCTGCGTGTTGCCCGCAGAATTCTCCTTCCGGGTCGTTGATGATTGAGAGGGGAGCCGGACCAAGCTCGCGGGACGCCCATTCCTCCGCGCTCAGGTTCGTCTGTCCCAGGCGCCAAGCGATCTTGTGGCTCTCGGCGAGGTCTGGATCGATCGCCAGTACCGCGCTGCAACCTCGCAATGACACAACAAAGATCTCGTCGACGAGTTGAGCAGCGTTGATGTGCCCATACCCTTCGGGGAAACGATGCTGGGTGCAGTCCTCGAGCGGGACCTTGCCCCAGGAGTTCCACGTGAACTCGGCCACCCCACCGGCTGTGACGACCTGGAATGCGGAGTCTGACACGCGCACGGACGAGCCCCACGGGTCCCCGTTTTCGTCGTTGAACGTCAGGTGTGCCAGGCTGCGGTTTCTGGGCTGCCAGGAGAGCAGCAGCGACTCATCGTCGTCCAACACGCGCTGGTCGTGTCCATTCGTCACGGTCAGCGGCGGCAAGACGGCTACTGTTCGGATCACCTCCAGGTCTTTGTCCCGTACCATCTGGTGACGGTCGACCGTGGTGCCGTGCGAGTACCGGTACTCCCCGGTGGAGTCGAGTGTCTGGAAGCGAAAGTACAGTCCGGGATTCGAGCCGAGATCCTCGAAGAATCGAGGCACCCCGTTGGGATCCACGATCGCTATGAATTGACGAGGTGTGAAGAGGAGCAGGTCTTCGACGATCCCGGAAGCGCCGGGCTCCCGCGTCATCACGAAGGCCGGGAAATCGGCCGGGAAGCAATGCACGACGTACGCGGTCTCCGAACCATCGTCATCCGCGACCGTCACGATCACCCTGGTGGTCCCGGTCACGGTGACGGCGGTGCTGCTCCCGGAGCCCACCTGCACCCCGTCGACGGAGATGCGCGCGCCGCCGGCGCCGGTCGCCGACAGCGTCAGCATCTCGTTGTTGGCGCAGCCGATCCGGTAGTGGAGCACCTCGGGCGAGAATGTGGGGGTGAGCTGCCGCTCGGTGTCCGCCACGGAGGTCGCCGTCTCCGCGGTCAGGCCGGTCAGCAACGGTCCCGTCACGACCTCCTTCGTCAAAGCCTGGACGGTCCTGCCCGACCCCAGCCCGTCGTCGTAGGTGGCCGTGACCCGCAGGAAGGCGTTGGTATCTGCGGGGACCGGCGTGTAGCTCGCGAGGGTTGCCCCGTCGATGACCGCCCACGAGTTCCGCCCCGTCGAGCGCTCCCACTGGTACACGGGCGTGCCGGGGGTGACACCGTCGGGATCGGTCAGGGTCACCGTGAGCGCCGTGCCCACGCTCGGCCCGGTGTCGGAGAGTGACAGCTCGCCTGGTTCGTCGACATCAGTGACCGTCACCGTGACTGAGAACGGCGAAGTGATCTCGGATCCCACCAGGGCCAGCAGGGTGATCGAGTAGTCATTACTCGTGTCCGCGTCGTCCGGATCCTCGAAGTCCGGCGGACGGGGGAAGATATTGGGTGAGACAGGGTCGATGTGGAAGCGCAGCGCGCCCGGCGGACTGTCGAGCGTGAAGTGGTCGGCGTCGTTTCCTGAAATTGTCCACTGGACGCCGTCGCGGTCCGCGTCGCTCGAGGCGCTGAACGTGGCCACGCGCCCGCCGCCGTTCTCGGCGAACGAGACCTCCGATGGCCCGGTGATCGCCGTCAGCTCGATCGCGTTCGCAAGCGTGACGACGAGGTCCGCCGTGTCGGTGTCCGTGCCGTCGCTGACCTGCACGGTGACCTCGTACGCGCCGTCGGAGTCGGCATCGTCGGGATCCTCGTAGTCCTTCGCCGCGGCGAAGGCGAGCACGCCGGCGCTGCTCAGCGTGAAGGCGTCACTGTCGGCTCCTCCGTTCTTCGACCAGACCAGGTCGGCGTCAGCCGTGTCGCTGTCGTCGGCGGTGAGTGTCGCTACCGCCGTCTCGCCCTCAGTGACGGTGAACGGGCCGGTGCTGGTGATCGCCGGCGCCGTGGAGCCCTGGGCGTGGACGAAGCCCGGCGCGACCAGCAGGGCGAGTAGCGCCGCTACTGCCCACGCCTGCAGCGCCGAGGCCACGCGCGCGAGCCGGACGACGGCAGCTCGAGCCCGGCGGGCTGCCAGGGTAGTCCGGGTTCGCGGCCACTTGCCCGCGGCGTTGCCGCCCGTGACCGTCACCAACGGCTCACGCCGGGCGAAGGGTGGCGAGGTCATCGACGCCGCCGAACGCCCAGAGGGCGAAGCTGAAGCCCCCGGCGAGGCCGCCACGCAAGCACGTCGCCGGTGGCGGTACTGGCCCGTTCTCAGCCCTCACCGGGCCCGTCCCGCAGTCGGTGCGACGGAGGGACTCGCCGTGCATCGGCGGACGCGCACCGCGGCGGTCAGCTGCGGGTGAGGGGGCGGCCCCGGGGGGCGCCGCCCCCCGGGGC
>VXTU01000152.1 GCA_009837285.1 Chloroflexota bacterium
GCCCCGCACCAGGCGCGTGTTGGTGGTGACGCCGATGAGCAGGTCGTGCAGCTCCTCCATGGACTCGGCGAGCGCGACGCCGGCCTGGCGGCACATCGCCTCGAAGACCTCGCGCGAGCCGGCCAGCGAGCCGGTGTGCGAGTTGGCGGCGCGGCCACCGGCGTCGGTCATGCCGCCCTTGAGCACGATCGTCGGCTTCTCGCGCGCGCAGCGCCTGAGCGCCTCGAAGGTCGCGCGGCCGCGCGCAGAGCTCTCGAGGTAGGCGACGACGTACTCGGACCCGGGGTCCGAGGCGGCGTAGTCGAAGAGGTCGGCGGCGTCGACGTCCTCGCCGTTGCCGAAGGAGACGGCGCGCGAGAAGCGCACGCCGCGGCGGGCCAGCCCATGGACGATGTCCATCGAGTTGCCGCCGGACTGCGAGATCACCATCACGTTGCCGGGCTCGGTCGGGAAGTCGCCCTGGAAGGTGATGCGCTCAGACGGCACGTAGAGGCCCATGCAGTTCGGGCCGAAGACGCGGATGCCGGCTTCGGTCGCGCGGCCGATCACCTCCTGCTGCATGCGCGCGAGATCGGGGTCGCCGATCTCGGCGAAGCCCGCCGTGTAGAAGTGGATCGAGCGCACGCCCTTGGCGATGGAGTCCTCGACGAGTTGCGGGGTGATCGAGGCTGGTACCGAGGAGATCACGTGGTCGACCGGACCCTCGATGTCGCGCACCGAAGCGTAGGCCTGTAGCCCGGCGATGGTGTCGGCGTTGGGGTTGACGGGGTAGAGCGGGCGGTCCTCGTGGTAGCCGTGCTCCATGAGCGAGGCGAGGAAGCCTGAGCGCTGCCGCCCGCTGTTGTCGCGCGGCACGCCCGCGATGGCGATCGAGCGCGGGTGGAAGATCGGCTCCAGCGGGTGCTCGTTCGCGGTCGCTTTGGTCATCGCTGGTTCCTCGTCGGCAGGCGAGTACGTGGTGTCGCCGCGGAGTGCGGCACGATCGGTGATTCTACCGGGCCGCCGCGCAGCGGCCAGCGTCAGGCGCGCGCGGCCGACCTCAGGTAGCGCGCGTCGGGCACGCGGTAGACCGACCACCCGAGGTCTTCGCGACGCGGCGCGCCGCCCGGCGGCGTGACCGTGCGCCGCGTGCGCGCGCTCCAGGCGTGCGCGCCCGCGGGTGGCAACTCGACCGCGACCTCGACGGCCGGGAGGTCCGCAACCGGTGCGCGGAACGTCGCCGCGACGCGCTCGTCGTCGGAGGTGAGCTCGAGCAGCACCGCGAAGGGGTGCGGGTTGCGGAAGCGCAGGTCGAGCACGCCGTACTCGATGGTCGCGTCGCGTCCCGGCTCGAAGTAGCGAGCCGCGCCGTACTGGTCGACCGAGTGGTTGTGGCGCTCGAGGACGTCGAGGCCGGCGAGCAGACCGGCGTTGTAGAGCACGGTGGAGAGGAGGCAGGTCGCTCCGCCGTCCTCGGTGACGAGCTCGCCGGCGACGATCGCGGCGCCGGGCAGGTAGCCGCGACGCGCGCTAGGCCGGCCCGCGCAGCGCCACAGCGAGAGCACCTCGCCGGGACCGATGCGGACGCCGTCGAGCGCCGTGGCCATGAGGCGCTGGTTGTGCAGCTTGCCCTCGGCGACGTGCTCCTGCCCCGGGTAGATGATCATCGGCAGCGCATAGCCCTCAAAGGCGTGGGGGAAGTCCGAGGGCTCGCCGTGGCGCGTGGCGAAGACGTCGCGGCGCCGGCGGTCGCGGAGGTGGCGGCGCGCGATGGCGACCTCGGAGCGGAGGCGGCGGGGGAGCCAGCGGCGGGCGGCGCGGTGCAGCGGGCCGGCCGCGCGCGGAGTCGTCACGAGGCGGCTCCCGGCTACCGCCCGTGGAAGACGGGGGTGCGCTTCTCGGCGAACGCCTGCGCCGCCTCCCGCGTGTCGTCCAGCGCCATGAGCTCGTCGCGGCCCTGCGCGAACGCGACCTCGGACTGGTAGTACGAGGGCTCGGGACGGGCCATCGCGAGCTGGCGCTTCGTCACCTGGACGTGGCGCGGCGGCAGCGCCGCGATCTCCTCTGCGATCTCGCGCGCAAGCGTCATCACCTGGTCGCTCGGCACCACATGGTTGAGCAGGCCTGCGTTGTAGGCCTCCTGTGCCGAGATCTGGTGGCCGCGCAGCACGATCTCCGAGCCGACGAGCCACGGGATGTTCATCTTCAGCGGGATGAACGCCGGGCCGATGATGCCCGTCGGGATCTCCGACATCGCGAAGCGCGCGTCGTCGGCCGAGATCACGATGTCCGAGCCGCAGGCCATGAACCAGCCCTGGCCCCACGCGCCGCCGCGCACGGCGGCGATGATCGGCTTGTCGGTGTCCGGCACGCCGAAGTAGTTGAGGGCGGCGGCCGCCGCCGAGGGCGGCGGCGGCAGCGTGCTGCCGCGCTCGGCCTGCTCGCGGATGTCGCGGCCGGCGCAGAAGATGCGGCCCTCGCCGGTGAGGATGATGACGCGCACGTCGTCGTCGCCCACCGCCTCCGCCCACGCGCCGGTCATGTCCTCGCGCATCTGCGAGCCGTAGGCGTTGAGCCGCTCCGGGCGGTTCATCGCGATTGTCGCGACGTGTCCCTCGAGGGTGTAGTTGACGAACTCTGATTCGTAGGCCATCTCGATGCTCCTTCGGTGCTGGTGCGCGCACGCTACTCCAGCGCCCGCACGCCTAGCAACGCGAGGAGCCGGCGGCGCGCTATGCTCCGCGCGCCACCCCGGGGCAGCACCCACCGAACGGAGACCGCGATGGCGCCCAGCAACGTACTCGTCGAGAAGAACGTAACCGTGCCGATGCGCGACGGCGTCGAGACCTACGGCGACCTCTACCGGCCCGCCGACGGCGCGCCCGCGCCGGGCATCGTCAGCCGCACGCCGTACGACAAGGAGGGCTTCGGTGGGCTGCGCTCGATGCCGCTGCCGCTCAAGCTCGCCGAGGCCGGCTACGCGGTGCTCGTCACCGACACGCGCGGGCGCTTCTCCTCGCAGGGCGAGTTCCACCCCTTCGTGCATGAGGGCGCCGATGGCTACGACACCGTCGAGTGGCTTGCCGCGCAGGACTCTTGCGACGGCAACGTTGGCATCTTCGGGGCCTCGTACTTCGGGGCGACGACAATGCTCGCCGCGCGCGAGGCGCCGCCGTCGCTGCGTTGCGCGGTCTCGATCATCACGGCGAGCGACTACTACGACGACTGGACCCACTACGGCGGCGCGTTCCAGCTCGGCTTCAGCGCCTCGTGGGGCATCGGCCTGGCCGCCGCGCAGCTGCTGCGCCCCGACCACGGCTTCAGCGACGAGGCTCGCGCCGAGCTACTCGGCGCGGCGGCCAACCCCGGCGCGGCGATGGCGCACCGCCCGCTCGTCGAGATGCCGGGGCTGTCTGCGCCGGGCGTCGCGCCGTGGTGGGCGGAGTGGCTGGAGCACGACACGCTCGACGACTTCTGGGACGGGCTGCGGCTGTCGCGCGACTACGCCGACTTCGACGTGCCGATCATGCACGTCGGCGGGTGGTTCGACCTGTTCGCGATCGGCACGATCCGCAACTTCGTCGGGCTGCACGACCTCGGCAAGACGCCGCAGCGGCTGTGGATGGGGCCGTGGTCGCACACCTCGTACGAGCGCTACCACGGCGAGGTGGACTTCGGGCCGACGGGTCCCGCGTTGTTCTCGGGCGTGCCGGAGGGCTACAAGCGCTTCTTCGACCAGCACCTCAAGGGCGCGGATCCGCCCGCGCACGACCCCGCCGTGCGCTACTTCCTCATGGGCGCCAACGAGTGGCGCGAGGCCGACGCGTGGCCGCCGCCGGAGGCGAGCGAGCTGCGCCTGCACCTCCGCTCCGGCGGCGTGGCCAACAGCTCGCGCGGCGACGGCGCGCTGACCGAGGCCGCGCCGGACGTCGGCGAGGCCCCCGACCGATACGTCTACGACCCGGAGCGCCCCGTGCCCACCGAGGGCGGCTGCCTGCTCCAGCTCCCGGTCGGCCAGCCGGGTCCGCGCGACCAGCAACTCATCGAGCTGCGCGACGACGTACTGTGCTACACGGGCGACGTGCTCGCGGAGCCACTCGACGTCGCCGGCCCGGTGGTCGTGGAGCTGTGGGCGGTGACAGACGCGCCCGACACCGACTGGACGGCGAAGCTCGTCGACGTGCACCCGGACGGCACCGCGATGGGGCTGTGCGACGGCATCCGTCGCGCCAGCTTCCGCGACTCGCTCGCCCAGCCCTCGCCGGTCACGCCCGGCGAGCCCACGCGCTACGAGATCGAGCTGTCGAGCATCGCGCACCGCTTCGACGCGGGGCACCGCCTGCGCGTCGAGGTGTCGAGCTCGAACTTCCCGCGCTTCGACGCGAACCCGAACACCGGCGAGCCCGCATGGAGCGCGGTCGAGACGCGGCCGGCGGTGCAGCAGGTGCTGCACGACGCCGACCATCCCTCGGCGCTCTCGGTGTGGGTACTGCCCTCGGGGAGTTAGAGAGCCAGACACGGCGGTAGGCGGCGTTTCCGCTACAATGCCGCGAACGACTCGAAGCACACGCGAAGGAGTGCACCGCATGGTCGCTACGGACAGGCCGTACAAGGTCATCGGCACCCGCCCCGTCCGCCCGGACGGCGCCGACAAGGTCACGGGTCGCGCCGAGTACGGCGCGGACGTCAACTTCCCCCGCATGGCGTACGGGCGCATGCTGCGCAGCTCCATCGCCCACGGCTACATCAAGAGCATCGACACCTCGAAGGCCGAGGCGCTGCCCGGCGTGCTCGCGGTGGTCACGGGCAAGGACCTGCCTGACCCCGGTGAGCGCATCGTCCCGACGATCCGCGGGCTCACCCCGCTGAAGTGGATCCGCGGCGCCATCATCGCGATCGACAAGGTGCTCTACCGCGGCCACCCCGTCGCCGCCGTCGCCGCCACCGACCAGCACATCGCCGAGGACGCCCTCGACCTCATCGAGGTCGAGTACGACGAGCTTCCGCCGGTGCTGGACGTGCAGGAGGCGATGACCGAGGCGGCCCCGGTGTTGCACGACGACATGCGCACCGAGGAGCTGATCACCGCGGTCATGGGCGCGGCCGGTGAGACCACCATGGATCGCCCCACCAACGTCGCGAAGCACGTCGAGCTCGCCATCGGCGACGTCGACGCCGCCTTCGCCGAAGCCGACATCGTGGTCGAGGGTGAGTTCAGCACGACGATGGCCCACCAGGGCTACATCGAGCCGCACGTCTCGACCGCGCTGTGGAACCGCGACGGCGAGCTCATCGTCTGGACCACCACGCAGGGCGCCTTCGGCATCCGCGACCTGCTGGCCGACATGCTCGAGTTGCCGGTGTCGCGCATCAAGGTCATCCCGACCGAGATCGGCGGCGGCTTCGGCGGCAAGACCAAGCTCTACCTGGAGCCGGTCGCCGCGCTGCTCTCGCAGAAGCTGCGCCGCCCGGTCAAGGTCAACATGACCCGCACCGAGGTGATGGAGGCCTCCGGCCCCACGTCCGGCACGTACTCTCGCGCCCGCATCGCCGCGAAGGCCGACGGCACCATCACGGCGCTGGACGGCAGCTTCGCCTACGAGGCTGGCGCCTACCCCGGCTCGCCCTACGTCGCCGGCGCGCGCTGCGCGTTCGGTCCGTACGACGTGCCGAACCAGCACGTCGAGGCGTGGGACGTGGTGCTCAACAAGCCGCAGGTCGCCGCCTACCGCGCGCCCGGCGCGCCGGCGTCCGAGTTCGCCGTCGAGTCGCTCATCGACCAGCTCGCCGAGCGGCTCGAGATGGACCCGATGGACCTGCGAGCCATGAACGCCTCGAAGGAGGGCACGCGCCGCGTTGACGGCGCCGCCTTCGGCGTCGTCGGCAACGAGGAGGTCATCGAGGCCATCAAGCAGAGCGACCACTACCGCTCCGAGCTGCAGGGCGAGAACCGCGGTCGCGGCGTCGCGATGGGCTTCTGGTTCAACGGCGGCAACGAGTCCGCGGCATACGCGAACGTCAACGCGGACGGCACCGTCAGCCTCGTGATCGGCTCGGTCGACATCGGCGGCCAGCGCGCCTCGATGGCGATGACCCACGCCGAGTCGCTGGGCATCCCGTACGAGGACGTGAAGCCCGCCATCGTCGACACCGACTCGATCGGCTGGACCGGCACGACCGGCGGCAGCCGCACGACCTTCGCCACCGGCTGGGCCGTGCACGACGCCGCCCTCGACATCCGCGCCCAGCTCGAGGAGCGGGCGGCGATGATCTGGGACGTCGACCGCGACGACGTGGCCTACGGCGACGACGCCATCATCCGCGGCCCGGCCGACGAGGACGGCAACGAGCGCAGCTTCACCTTCAAGGAGATCGCCGCGCAGCTGTCCGCCACCGGCGGCCTGGTGCAGGGCAAGGCGAGCGCCAAGCCGACGACCGTCGGTCCGGCCTTCGCCGGCAACATCGTCGACGTCGAGGTGGACCCGGAGACCGGCAAGGTGGAGATCCTCCGCTACACCGCGGTCCAGGACGTCGGCACGGCGGTGCACCCGTCATACGTCGAGAGCCAGATCCAGGGCGGCGTCGCCCAGGGCATCGGCATGGCGTTGACCGAGGAGTACGTCTTCGACGAGACCGGCCGCATGGAGAACTCGAGCCTGCTCGACTACCGCATGCCGACCGCGCTCGACCTGCCGATGATTGACTGCATCCTGGTCGAGAAGGAGAACCCCGGTCACCCGTACGGCGTGCGCGGGGTCGGCGAGGTGCCGATCATCCCGCCGCTGGCGGCGGTCGCGAACGCCATCAAGGACGCCGTCGGGGTGCGGATGAACCACCTCCCGGCGAGCCCCGGCGTCATCCTCGACGAGCTGCACCCGGACGAGGGCTAGGCCCCTCGTCCGGTGAGGCCCGGGTTGGGCCTCACTCTGGCAAACGCTTGCGGGCCCCGGGATCACCCAGATCCCGGGGTTCGCTGTTTCTCACGCAATGCCGTCCTGCATCCCGCGATCCGGTTCCCTCTCCCCCGCCGGGGGGAGAGGGTGAGGGTGAGGGGGGGTCTGCACGAGCGTGACGACCCATCGAAGAACGCGCCGGACCCCTCACCCCAGCCCTCTCCCGGTGGGAGAGGGAGCCGGACGCTCGCGACTGCGCATGCACGCGCGGGGGCACATGCATGACGCTACATAACTACTGTGAGCAAAGGGGAGGAGCGGAGGTCGGCCGGCGCCACTCTTCCGGCCGACCCCGCGAGGTGTGCTTGTCACCCGCTCAGACCATAACACACACCGACTTATCAACGTAACCCACAATAGGGACATAACGCCGTGCGGCTGAGCTTCCGTTCAACACCGCCTGCACGGACACTGGATGCACCCCTGATGAGCGCATGGCGGGAGCACGCATGACGACGCTGCGACGTGCAGTCCGAACCTCGACGCTGTCGCTGGCGTTGCTCGCTCTCGCCTTTCTGCTTACCGCCTGCCCGTCGGGGAGTGGGAGTGACGGCGGAGGGTCGACACCCACGCCGTCAGCGACGCCGGGACCAACGCTGAACGGCGAGACGCCCGTGGCCACGCTCAAGCTCGACATGCGCGATATCGCATACGGGGCCGAGGAGTTGCGCGCCCCGGCCGGCGCCGTCTTCGCCATCGAGTTCCGCAACCGGGGCGTCATCGAGCACGACTTCACGATCGACACGTTCACCGGTGATGCCTCGGCGTTCGCGCTCACCCACGACGAGTACGACGTGCACGTCCTGCTGGACCGGGGCGAGTCGGCGACGCTGCTGCTGCGTGTCCCGCAAGCCGGGACCATCGAGTTCTACTGCACCATCCCGGGGCACCGCGAGGTGGGGATGGAAGGTGTCCTCGTCGTCGAATAAGTGAACGTTTGTAACAGTGTGCAAGACCCGCCCTGATCGGGCATTTGCATCCCGCTCCGGCCGCGATCCCATGTGGTAAGCTCCCGCCCACAAGGGGCTATCTGGAAGGCGGCGGATATGGAAATTCTGACCCAGGAAGGCTACTCGTTCCTGTCGCGATGGGCGCACTTCCTCGCCGGCATCACCTGGATCGGCCTGCTCTACTACTTCAACTTCGTGCAGGTTCCCGCCTTCGCGGAGATGACGCCCGAAGGCCGGTCCGAGGCGATGCGACGCGTCACCTGGCGTGCGCTGTGGTGGTTCCGCTGGGGTGCGATGTTCACGGTGCTCACGGGCATCCTGATCCTCGCCTTCAACGAGCAGATCACGCGTGACTACTTCAGCACGGTGCAGGGCACGGCGATCGCCGGCGGCGGCATCCTCGGCATCATCATGTTCAGCAACGTCTGGCTCGTGATCTGGCCCGCGCAGCAGATCGCCATCGGCTCGGCCAACACCGTCGCCGACGGCGGCGAGGCGGACCCCGGCGCTCCGGCGGCTGCCCGCCGCGCCGCGCTGGCGTCACGCACCAACACGCTGTTCTCGATCCCGATGCTGCTCTTCATGGGCGGCACGTCGCACCTGTTCGGCTCGAGCCACTTCGCGGGGGACCTCGCGAACGACGCGCTCGCGGCGTGGTGGGTGATCTTCGCGGTCATCGTCGCGGCCATCGAGCTCAACGCGCTCGGCTGGCCGTTCGGCCACGCGCCGCACTGGTCCAAGGCGCCGTACGACACGATCCGGGGCGTGCTCATCTCGGGCTTCGTCCTGACCGTGGTGTTCTACGTGGTCTTCGAGATCCTGTTCCAGGCCTGATCGCCCGGGACGCGTAGCAGGCACATCGCGCGACGACGCGCCGCGATACGCGGGGCGTCGTCGTGCTGCTCGCCACCTGGAACGTGAACTCATTGCGGGCGCGCCTCCCGCGCGTGCTTGAGTTCCTCGACCTCCACGCGCCCGACGCCGTCTGCCTGCAGGAGACGAAGGTCGCGCCCGAGACGTTCCCGCACGACGAGCTCGCCGCCGCCGGCTACCACGCCGCCGACCACTCGGCGGGACAGTGGGCTGGCGTCGCCATCCTCGCCCGCAGCGACGCCGCGCTCGAGGACGTCTCGACGCACCTGCCGGGCACCCCGCTGCCCGAGGAGGCGCGATGGGTCGAGGCGACGCTGAACGGTGTGCGCGTCGCCAGCGTCTACGTCGTCAACGGCCGCGCGCTCGACGACCCAATGTACGAGGCCAAGCTCACCTTCCTCGACGCCATGGCGGAGCGAGCCCGGGCGCTCGCCGGGCAGCCGCTCGCCATCGCCGGCGACTTCAACATCGCCCCCGCCGACATCGACGTGTACGACCCCGAGGCGTTCGAGGGCGCCACGCACACCAGCGAGCCTGAGCGCGAGCGCCTGCGCACGATCCTCGGCGCCGGGCTGGCCGACGCGTTCCGCGTCGTCGAGCCGGACCTGGTGCAGCACACGTGGTGGGACTACCGCGGGGGCAACTTCCACCGCGGCCTCGGCCTGCGCATCGACCTCGCGCTGGTGAGCCCGGACCTCGCGTCGAGGCTGCGTGGGGCGGGGTTCGACCGCGACTTCCGCAAGGGCAAGAAGCCCTCGGACCATGCGCCCGTGCTGTTCGACTTCGCGGAGTAGCCGCGCGGACGCCCGTCGTCTCTGACCCTCGACGTCCTCGTCGCTTGCCAGCCTTGCAGCGCGTCGATACGGTCGCCGTGCGTCACCACGGTGGTGGCGCGAACCAGGGAGAGACACCTTGCCCGACCTCATCTACGACAAGCGCGACTTCTACGCGATCTTCACCTACAACCGCCCCGAGCGGCTGAACGCCATGGGCGGCACACTCACGAGCGAGCTCGCCGAGGCCATGGACGACTTCAGCAACGACGGCAATATGCGCGTCGGCATCGTCACCGGCGCGGGCCGCGCCTTCTCGGCCGGTGGCGACCTCAAGGAGATGGCCGAGGAAGGGCAGTCCGGCGACCGCTCCGACGGCGGGGCGCGGGCGCTGGTCGAGAACTTCCCGTACTCGCAGAACGAGAAGCCGTTCATCGCCGCGGTCAACGGCCTCGCGATCGGCGGCGGCTGCGAGACCGCGCTCGACTGCGACATCCGCATCTGCTCGACGAACGCGTACTTCGGGCTGTTCGAGCCGAAGCGCGGGATCCTCGCCGGCTACGCCATCCACCACATGCCGCGCGTGATCGGCCACTCCGCCGCCGCCTACGCGCTGCTCACCGCCGACCGCATCGAGCCCGAGCAGGCGCTGGCGTGGGGCCTCGTGACCGAGGTGGTTGAGCCGGACCGGCTGCTGCCGCGCGCGGTCGAGATCGCGGAGATGATCGCCGCCAACGCGCCGCTGTCGGTGCAGGGCACCAAAGCCGTGATCCAGGGCTGGCGCCTCGCGAAGATGGACGACTCGTACCGGCTCTACGACTGGGTCGGCAAGACGGTGCTCTCCTCGCAGGACGCGATCGAGGGCCCGACGGCGTTCGCGGAGAAGCGCGAGCCGATCTGGCAGGGCCGCTAGGGCCGACAGCGACGAATAACCAATCGGGGGGTCGCCGACAGGCGGCCCCTCGATCGTGCGCGGCTGCGATCGGGTGACGCGCGGGGAGTCCCCGGCCGCTACTCTGCCCAGATGCGCATCTGGCTGCCGCGCCTCGCCATCATTGCCCTGCTTGTAGGGCTCGCTCTCAGCGTTCAGACGGAGCGGACGTCCGCGTGTGTCTGCGGCATGTTCCCGCTGCCTACGCTCGATGAGGTGGATGCGGTGTTTGCCGGAAAGGTCGTGGCGGTCGGCACAGACAGAGAGACTGTGGAATTCAGGGTGTCCCGTGTCTGGAAAGGCGATTTGGAGGAGACGGAGACCATGCGCCAGGGACTCGGCGGCACGAGTTGCTCTATTAGAGTCACCGTCGGAGCAACATATCTGGCCTACGCCTGGCTTGACGATGCCGGTCGTTTGAATTTCGGCAACAAGTGCACCACGTTCAGGATCGAAGGCGCGCAGGACTACCCCGCGCGGCTCGGGCCGGGTTGGCCTCCCGGGACACCCATAGTCGAGCCCGTGTCGCCCGGCACCACAGCCCCAGAGCCTCCGGGAACCGCTGCGGGCACTCCCGACGGGCCGAGTCGGGAGGGCGATGGCCCGATGGTTGCGCTGCTGGTGGTAGCCGCCCTCGTGCTCGCGGGGGCGGCATTCATCGGCACGCGCGGCGGCGCGAGACGCGCCTGAGCGCCCGATCAGCCCGTTCACTGGGCAGCGTCACATCCACGCATCACCCCGCGCCCTGTACCCTGCACGCCACGAACACGACACAACGACGGAGGTGGGCGATGACGACGACGGTCGAGAGCGTGGTGGAGGTCGAGGCTCGCGAGGGCGGCGTGACCGTGGTGCGGATGAACCGACCCGAGCGCCTCAACGCGCTCAACCCCGACCTCATCCAGGAACTGAACGACTACTTCGCCGCCTTCAAACGCGGCTCCTACCAGACCCGCGTCATCGTCTTCACGGGCGCCGGTCGCGCCTTCTGCGCCGGCGGGGACTTCTCGCCCAAGGATCCCGACGCCGAGCCCGACCCGTGGCGGCGCGGCCACCCCGAGGTCGAGGTGGTCAGCTTCATGCGCGACTGCGACGCGCCCATCATCGGCGCCATCAACGGCTACGCGATGGGCGGCGGCTTCTCGCTCGCCCTCGCCTGCGACCTCCGCATCGCGGCCGACAACATGATCTTCCAGGCGGCGCAGATGAAGCGCGGCATCGTGCCGGAGTACGGGCTGAGCTACTTCCTGCAGGAGCAGGTCGGCCGCCAGCGCGCGCTTGAGCTCATCTTCACCGCCCGCCGCATCGACGCGCAGGAGGCGCTCGACCTCGGCCTCGTGCTCGAGGTCGTACCGGTCGAGGACCTCGAGGCGCGCGCAGTCGAGCTCGCCACCGAGATTGCGAGCGGGCCGCCGCTGGGCATGGCCGCGTCGAAGCGCATGATCAACGTCGTCGAGCAGGACGGCCTGTCGCGCGTGCAGGAGCTGAGCCAGGCCTACAACCGCCAGCTCGGCGCGACCGAGGACGGCGCGGAGGGCATCCTCTCCTTCCTCGAGAAGCGCGAGCCGCAGTTCCAGGGCCGGTCGTGCGGGGTCCCCCAGCAGGCCATCCCCCTCACCCCCTCTCCCCGCCGGTGGGGGGTGTGGGTCTGGGGGCGGGCGGCTACCGGGCGTCGCCCGGCGTCTTTGTCGACAGATACTCCCTCACCCCAACCCTCGCCCTCGGGAGAGGGGGCCGGATCGGAGAGGGGGCCGGGGCTACTTGTCGAGGCCGAAGACGCGGACGGCGTTGTCGTGGAGGAACTTGGGCCAGACGTGCTCGCGGAAGGGCACATACGGCATGTCGCGGAAGATGCGGTCGAGCGACAGACCGGCCGGGAAGTAGCCCGCGTACATCACCTTGTCCGCCCCTCGCGTGTTCGCGAACTGCACGATGTCGTCCGGGTAGTGGTTGGGCGCGAAGGCGCTGGTCGAGTAGTAGAGGTTCGGCCACTTCAGCAGCAGCTTCGCCGCCAGCCACGTCCACGGCTCCCCGCCGTGACGCATCACGAACGTTAGCTCCGGGAAGAACCACATCACCTCGTCGATGAGCGAGACGTCCTGCGGCGCCATCGGCACGCGCGGCCCCGGCACGCCCGTCGTGCACAGGATGGGGATGTCGAGCTCGCAGCACCTCGCGTAGACCGGGTACATCCGCTTGTCGTTGATCGGGCACTGCGGGGCTACGAACGCGGGCGTCACGCTCGCCGCCTTCACGCCGAGGTCCTCGACGGCGTGTTGCAGCTCGCGCAGCGCCGGGACGCCGAGGTTGGGGTCGACGCTGACGCTCGCGAAGAAGCGGTCCGGGTAGCGCTCCATCGCCCGCCGCCCCGGGTTGTCGGCGTCGAGACCGACGTTGAGCAGCGCCTTCCGGATGTTGTGCCTGTCCATCTGCTCCACGGTGAAGTCGATCATGTCGTCGACGGTGCCGTCCTTCGGCACGTCCGGCAGCGCGTGGTACTGGTACTGCACGGGGAAGTCGAACGCGTCGAGCGACTCCGCGTCGCGCAGCAACGGGCGCAGCCAGTCGTACGCACCGGTCTTGTCGACCGACGGGATGCCGAGGAGCGTATCGATGATCCCGATGTCGGTCGGCATGGTGCTCTCGGTCTCGGTGGTCATCGACGGCTCCTCGCACTCCCGTGGTCCCGGCGAGGCGCTACTCCTTGCAGTAGGGCTCGAAGTACTCCGACGCCCGCGCCACGCGGCTCACGAGCCGAGTGTAGTCGCTGTTCTCGCCCAGCTCGCCGTCGATGCTGTCGAGGAGGTCCGCAACCGCCGAGATGTCGCTGCACTGCGCCCAGAACGACTTGCGCAGCAGCTCGGCGAGCTCAGCCACTGCCGCGGCCTGGCGGAAGTGCGCGCTCGTGTCGCCGATGCCGCCGGCGACGTCGCCCACCGCGATGCTCGCCGATGTCTCGATCGCCTCGCCGGCGCCCGGACTCAGCCAGCGCAGGCGCACGCTCGCGAGCGTGTCGCTCGCCGACGCGCCTTCCTCGAGGCGCAGCTCGTACAGCGCCGTCACGTCGCGGGCGAAGCCCGGCTCGCCGAAGTCGAGCGTGTCGTCCTCGAAGTCCTCGTCGGCGACGGCACGATTCTCGTAGCCGATGAGCCGATACTTGCGGACCGCGTCGGCGTTGAACTCGACCTGGATGCGGGCGTCGCGGGCGGTCTCGGTGAAGACGCCGTTCACGTCCTCGGAGAGGTACTGCTCGCCGGCGGCGTGGTCGTAGAGGTAGTGGTACGTCCCGTTGCCGCGGTTCGCGAGCGCCTCCATCAGCACGTCGTTGTAGTTGCCGGAGATGCCCACGCCGATCGCCGTCAGCGTCGCCTGCCGGTGCGCCTGCTCGTCGACCAACTCGAGGATCGTTTCCGGCCCGGTGGCGCCGACGTTCGCAACGCCGTCGGAGAAGAGCACGAGGCGGACCGTGCGCCCCTCGTCCAACTCGTCCTCAGCCATGCCGTACGCCATGCGCAGGCCTGCCTCGGCGTACGTGCTGCCGTTGGCGTAGAGGCCGCGCAGGGCGCTGACGACTCGCGCGCGGTCGTCGTAGTCGACGAAGTCACTGTTCCTGACCGCGATGTCGCCGTAGGTCACGAGGGCTGCCCGGTCGCCGTCGATCATGCGGTCCGCAATCCCCTCGGCGATGGTCTTCGCGAGACCGAGGCGGTTGTCGGCCGCCATCGATCCGGACGTGTCGATCACG
This sequence comes from Chloroflexota bacterium, assembly GCA_009837285.1. Taxonomy (GTDB): domain Bacteria; phylum Chloroflexota; class Dehalococcoidia; order UBA2979; family UBA2979; genus VXMT01. The sequence continues at coordinate 14,205 of VXTU01000152.1, forward strand.
AAGATGAGCGACACGGGATCGCGGTCGGTGTCCGGCCGCGGGTTACTCACGCCGACGCGCAGGAGCACGTAGCCCTCCGGCCCGAACGGCGACGGGCCGGCGTCGAGGTGCAGCCCGAGCGCGGTCTCGGCGGCCGGGTAGTCCTGCGGGAGGCTGTTCACGTACTCCTCGATGCGCACCGACTCCGGTGGGGGCAGCTGCGCCTCCCCGAGGTACAGCCCGAGGATCTCGTACGACGCAGTGTCGCCGTCGAGCGCGAACGTGGACAGCGGGTCTTCATCGGCGTCGACGAACGGATTGACCCCGTGGCTCTCGAAGTACATGAGCGCCAGCGGGCGGTCGTTGGGGTTGGCGGTCCCGCCGGACTCCGGCCCGAAGTACCCGATGCCTTCCTTACCCGGCGCCGCCTCCTCGGCGGCGTCCTGGACCGCCGTCACGGACGTGGCGGCGCCGTCGCTGTCGTCCGAGTCATCCGTTGCGGACGACACGCCGGTCGACGCCGCGGTCGTGATCGGTGAGCTCGCCGACGTGGTGGCGGGGTCCGCCTGTGCGCTCGAGGTGGTCTGATACGGCCCCTCGTCATCGTCGTCCTCGAACTCGCCGGCACACCCGGCGAGCGCGAACGCGAGGACCATCAGACACACGCCGAGAAGTCCCCGGGCCGAGGTCACGTACTTCGTAGCGGTCATGCTCTACCTCCGTGCCGCGCGATTGCCGTGGGCAGGGGGGAGGCGGCGTCCGGCGGGGGGATACAGGACGCCGCGCCCCGACCCTCTGGCCGTATTACGAACGCGCGGACGGCGTGGATCTCTCGCCGAGCCCGGAGGGCGTACGAGAGCGCGCGAGGGCCTCTGCTGGTATCGTCGGGCGGTACGAAACGGGATCCCCGTGGCCGTTCCTGTCCGCGACCCGGCAGCCGCCGAGAGACTCGCCGCACTCACGCACGACGGCATGCAGGACCTGATGCCCCGGCCCGCCGCGCCCCCAGCGTCAGCGTCGGTGCCGGCGTCGGTGCCCGTCGACGGGGCGGGGCCGGGCGCAGTAGCGGCTGCGCCACCTCGACGCCGGCGAGGGCTGTTCTACGGCTGGTACATGATCGCCGGGATGATGGGGATTCACTGGTACGTCAGCGCATCCTTCGTCTACGGCTTCGGCGTCCTCTTCGTCCCGATCCTCGAGACCTTCGGGTGGAGCCGCAGTATCGGCTCGCTGACGGCGCTCTTCATGCAGCCGGTCGGTGGCGCCGTGGGGCCGCTCATCGGCGCCTTCGTCGACCGCCACGGGGCCCGGCCGGCCGCGATCGGTGGCGTGATCATGATCGGTCTCGGGATCATGTCGCTCGCCTTCATGCAGTCGCTGTGGATGCTCTTCGCCTCGTTCTCCCTCGTCTCCATTGGGATGAGCTCGACGATGGGCGTCGGCTTCAACACGGCGATCGTGAACTGGTTCCGCCGCCAACGCGGCAAGGCGCTGGGCATCGGCTTCTCGGGCGGCGCGCTGAGCGGGCCGTTCGTCGTGATCGTCGTGTGGCTCGAGGCTACCTACGGCTGGCGCGAGTCGGCTTTCATCCTCGGCCTCGGCATGCTGCTGTTCGGCCTCCCGTGCGCGATGCTGATCCGCTCGAAGCCAGCCGACAAGGGTCTCAACCCGGACGGTGACAGCGACGCCGAGGTCGTCGCGATGGGCAACCCGGTCGAGGGCGGCATGACCTCCGGACAGGCGCTGATGGACCGCAACTTCTGGGTGCTCGCCCTGATCTACGGCGTGCTGTCGACCGGCATCTCGGGCTTCATGCTGCACCAGATCCCGTACCTCGTGAGTCTCGGCTTTTCCCGCGAGGCAGGCGCGTTCAGCCTGGCGGTGATGACCCTCGTGAGCCTGCTCGGGCGTGTGCTCGGCGGGATGTTGATGGACTTCCTTTCGCGCCGCGACTTCGACCTCCGGATCGTGCCCGCGCTCCTGCTGGCCATCCAGATGTCGTCACTACTCGTCGTCGCGTACGCGACGAGCTACTGGCAGATCGTGATCTTCGCGTCGCTGTTCGGGATCAGCTTCGGGGGGATGATCCCCTCGCGCCCCGTGCTGGTTGGCAAGCTGTTCGGGCTCCCCTCGTTCGGGACGATTCAGGGGCTCACGAACTTCACGTCGGTGCCGTTCGCGGTACTCGCGCCGATGATCCTCGGGCTGTTCTTCGACCTCCAGGGCACCTACTTCACGGGCGTGCTGTTCCTGGCCGCGCTGAGCGGCATGGCCATCCCCATCGCCTTCCTGCTGCGGCTCCCGCGCGGCTCGGGCAACCCCTTCCTCCAGACCGAGGGCGCCAGGGAGTCGCGGGCGGCATGACCCCGGCCCCCAACACCTTCTCCGGCAACCCCCTCAACCGCTCCTCGAACGAGCGGCGCGACCGCGCATGGCTCGAGGCCACGCTCACCCACCCCGACGCGCGCTACCTCGCGTTCCGCGACCTCGATCCGCTCATCGCAGGCGGCGAGGCGTCGCCGCGGCTCGCATGGCGCAGCCGCGAGGAACTGCCGGGCGTCGACGGCGAGCAGGTGCTGCTCGGCGTGCGGGACGGGACGCCGCACCTCGCGATCGACGTGAGCGCCGCGGAGCCTGCCGCCGTCGACGCCCTCGCTGGTGCCGACATGTTCATTGGTGCGCGCGACGCCGGAGCCGCGCTACCGCTCGAGGAGACGGGCATCCTCGCGCAGGCGCGCTCGATGCTCGACTGGCACGCCCGCAACCCGTTCTGCGCGACCTGCGGGGGCGCGACCGCGCCGCGCCTCGGCGGCGACATGCGCCGCTGCACCCAATGCGACGCCGACCACTTCCCGCGCGTGAACCCGGTCGTGATCGTGCTCGTGGCGCGCGGCGACCGCGCGCTGCTCGCCAACCCGACCGCGCGTCGCGCGCCGATGTACACCTGCGTCGCCGGCTTCATGGAGCCGGGAGAGACCATCGAGGAGGCGGTACGGCGCGAGGTGTTCGAGGAGACCGGGGTGCGCGTGGGCGCGGTGCGCTACCACTCCACGCAACCGTGGCCGTTCCCGTCGTCGCTCATGATCGGCTGCCACGCCGAGGCCGCGAGCGCCGAGATCGAGGTCGACCACGAGGAGATCGGCGATGCGCAATGGTTCACGCGCGAGGACGTGGCGGTCGCCCTCGCGTCGGCCGGGGAGGGCGCGGGCCCTTCGCCCGACGTGGGCTTCGGCGTCCCCCCGCCGTTCACGATTGCGCACCAGCTGATTCGAGCGTGGGTGGACGCGGCGGACTGACAACGGAGAGGGAGCGCTCTTGCGCTCCCTCTATCCGCAGGTCCGAGCCGCCCAGGTGCGTCCTACCTTCCGAGGAAGACCGGGTCGCGCTTCTCTACGAACGACATCACGGCCTCGCGGCGGTCGTGCGTGTTCATGGACGGCGTGTTCGCGTCGTGCTCGTACGGGAGCACCTCGGCCAGCCGGTCCGTGCGGTGCATCAACTGCTTGATCGATTGCACGCACAGCGGCGGGTTGTTCGCGATATCCGATGCCAGCGCGCGCGCTTCCGCGAGCACCTGGTCGTCCGGCACGACGTAGTTGACGAGCCCGCGCTCGAACGCCCATGCCGCGTCGTAGACGCGGCCGGTGAGCGCCATCTCCATCGCCGTGCCCCGGCCGACGACCGCCGGCAGCGAGTGCGACGAGCCCGTGTCGGGCACCAGCGAGCGCTTCACGAAGATCACCGAGTAGCGCGAGCTCTCTGCGGCGACCCGGATGTCCGAGGCCATCGCGAGCGAGAAGCCGGCGCCGGCGGCGACGCCGTTGACGGCGGCGATCACCGGCTGCGGCATCGCCTGCAGCTCGGGCGCCAGCGGCGGGATGCTGTTGAGCGGGTCGTGCGGCTCGGGCTCGCTCGGCGTGAGGCCGCGCGCCTGCGCCATCACGTCGGCGCCCGAGCAGAAGCCACGGCCCGCGCCGGTCAGGATCACGACGCGGATGTCGGGGAACTCGCCGGAGAGCTCCTCGATCGCCATGTGCATGTCGCGTGTGAGACCGCGGTCGAGGGCGTTCAGGGCCTCGGGCCGGTCCATGGTGATGGTCGCGATGTGATCGCTGCGCTCGATGGTGAGGTTCTCGTACGACACGTCGGTTCCCTTCGTGACTGACGCCGACGCGGGGTTGCGGGCGCGCGGCAGCCGCCATGATAGCCCGATGGCAGCGCTGACAGAACGAGGGGCGCGGCTCAGGCCGCGGGCGACACCTCGGCGGACGCGGGGAGCCGCGGTCGTTGCGCGACGAGGATGAGGAGCGACGCCACCGCCCACGCCGCGCCGATGCCGAACATGGCCACGTCGTAGTTGCCGAAGGTGTCGAAGTATGTCGCCACGAGGATCGGTCCCGAGGCCGCGATGAGCATCGTGAACGGCATCGCCACCGACCGCACCGCGCCGATGTAGCGGCGCCCGAAGTAGCTCGCCCAGATCGTCTCCTGCAGCGGGATCTGTCCGCCGATGCCCCAGCCGACGATGAAGAACCCGATGGCGAGCATGAGGGTGGCCTGGGTCTGGGCGGCCAGCACGATGATGACCATCGCGACCGCGTTCATGATGAAGCTCAGCGACGTCGAGAGCCGCTCCGACCAGACGTCGGCCATCCAGCCCCAGACCGGCTTCGAGACGCCCGCCGGGATCGCGAGGATCGAGAGCATGATCGCCGCCGTGCCGCGGCTGAACCCCGAATCGGTCAGGTACGGGATGCTGAGCACGATGATCGTCATCAGCCCGAGGCTGCCCAGGCCGAACGTCACGATCAGCACGTAGAGCGCCTGCGTGCGGATGGCCTGTCTGCGCGTGAACGAGTTGGCGAAGTCGGCCATTGCGCGCGCGCCGCCGCCGCTCGCCATCTGGCTCTCGCTCTTGCCGTCCGGGTGCATCCCGTAGTCCTCGGGCGTGCGGCGCATGATCGCCGCGGCCGGGAATCCCAGCATGACGACGCCGAGCGCCATCACGCGCCACGTCGCGCGCCACCCGAACTCGTCGACGTACCACGTGGCGACCACGGGCAGGAGGATGCCCGCCATCGACACGCCGATCGACGCGAGCCCGATCGCGCGTCCGCGCTGCTCCACGAACCACTTCGACAGGGTGACGTTGACGGCGAGGAACCCGAGCAGCGCCGCGCCGAGCATGCTGAAGACGCCGCGCAGGATCACCCACTGCCAGAGCTCGTGGACCTCGGAGATGGCGAACAGCGCGCCGGCAAGCAGCGCCGCGCCGATGAACATCAGCGGGCGCGCGCCGTATCGGTCCACGTAGGCGCCGACGAAGAAGCCGGCGAACGCCATGAAGAACTGCCCGACGGTCTGCCCGTACAGGAACTGCGCGCGCGTCCACCCCAGCTCGTCGCTCATCGGGACCATGAATGCGCCGGCGATGTACCCCTGGGCGCCTGCCGTAGTGAAGGCGGCGAGGAAGCCCGCACCCACCATCCACCAGCCGTAGAAGATCCGCGGCTGCTTCGTCGCGGCGGCGACCACGGGCCCCGGCGCAGGGGGCGCCATCGGGCCGCCGTTGCTCGTGGGTGGAGCGGGCGCGGCGGTCGCGGATGCGCCGTTCCCCAGCTCGGTGAGGCCGCTGTGCGTGAGGGGGCCAACCGGGACCGGGGCCGTCGACACCTCCGGGCGTTCCTGCGTCAGGCTCACGCGCGTCTCCTGGGGTGGCACCGAACGTTAACTATAGGGCTCGCCCGCCCTCTGAGCATGACCGTGTCCCGCAGGCGTATGGTGAGCCGCAACGTACGTAATGCACCGTCCTGCGAAAGCGAGGGTTGATATGGAGCTGCTGAAGCGGCCGCTCGCCGTGCTGCTGCTCGGCACCGCCGTCGCGGCGTGGGCCAACCTCATCCTCACCCCCGTCTACCACGACGGTGGCGCCGACTACCCGGTGTGGGAGGTCATCAACTGGTTCATGGCCGCCTCGACGCTCGTGGCACTCGTCGTCGGCTACATGCGCAAGCGTGAGCAGGCCGGCGAGGAGCCCTCGGTGATCGAGTACCTGCGCGTGAGCTTCGCGTTCTACGGCGCCGTGGTGCTCACGATGCTCTTCTTCTGGGAGTGGATCTGGACGCTCAACCCGGACAGCGAGACCGGCGAGGCGGTCACGTCGCACGTCGTCTACTTCCCAATCGTCGACGCGCTCTTCGTCGTGATCGCGCTGGCGACGGGTCGCTACCTCTGGACCGAGGCCGGGGGCTCATAGGCGCGACCGGGAGCCGCGCCGTCCGGCTCGCCCTCACCCATGCCCCGGTGGGTCGACTGCGGTGACATCGCAGCCGCCGGAGCCGCTGCCGTCACCGGAGCGGCAGGGACCACGCTCGCGGCGGGTGCCGGCGAGAGTGCGGGCGTCGTCGCAAGCTCGCCCCACTGCGGCCGGCGGATGAGCAGGATGCAGATCGCCGCGAAGATCGCGCAGCTCGACAGCACCGTGAGCGCGATCTCGTAGCTGCCGGTGCGGTCGAACATCCAGCCTGCGAACACCGGCCCGACGATCCCGAGCGGCATCGCCGTGCTCTGCGCCAGCCCACGGATCGTGGCGAATCGCCTCGTGCCGAAGTAGTCGGCGACAACCGTCTGGCTCATCACGACGAAGGTCGCGTGCCCGGTCGCGAACGTGAGGTAGTAGACCGGGATGAGCCATACCTGGCCGGGGTTGAGCCTGCTGAATACCAGCAGCCCGATGCCGATGAGCACGAAGGACGCGACTAACATCGGGCGCCGCCCCACCGTGTCGCCGACCCAGCCGAGCACGTACCGCATCGCGATCTGGAACAGCGCGTAGAAGCCGGCGATCGACGCGGCCGCCTGTAACGAGAACCCCGTGGCCTCCAGGTGCGGGATCTGGTGCACGATCCACGTTCCGAGGATCGCGCCGCCCAGCCCGGACGACATCGCCAGCAGGTAGAACGCCGGCGTGCGCAGCACCTCGCCGACGCTCATGCCCGACAAGCCGGCGGCCGGGGTGCCGCGCGCGGCTCGCTGGCGCGCTGCCTGGTCCAGCGGGACACCGTCCGGGGCGTAGCCGTACGGCTCGGGCCGGTCGCGCAGCGTCATCGCGAGCGGGAAGCCGATGAGGGCGATGACGAGCGCGGAGGCGATCGCGGTCTCGCGCCAGCCGATGAGCACGATCATCGTCGCGAGGACGGGGGCGGCGAGGCCGCCGGCCCCGTTGCCCGTTGAGACGAGGCCCATCGCGCGGCCGCGTTGGCGGGTGAACCAGTTCATCAGCGCGGCGCTGAAGGGCGTGAACGAGCCGAGGCTCTGACCGAATGCCATCACGAGGCTCGCGCCGTAGAACGCCCAGATCGTCCTCGACTGCGAGAACAGCAGGAGGCCGATGACGAGCGCGAAGAGCCCGGTGAACGCCATCCGGCGCGCCCCGAGCCGGTCGACCATGAAGCCGGTGAAGGGAGCGAGCAGCCCGTTCTCGAAGCTGCGCAGCGAGAAGGCGATGGAGATCTGCGCGATCGTCCAGCCCAACTCGTCGCGCAATGGCGGGATGAAGACCCCGAAGCCGAAGACCGTGATGCCGAGCACGAGGAAGTTGCTGGCCGCCCCGGCGGTCGCCATGTACCAGCCGTAGTAGATGCGCGGCCACCACGACGGCGCGCGCCGCCGAGGCGGGCCGGCGGCAGGCGTCGCCACGCCCGGCGCGTCGCCGTCGGGACCCGATGCCGGACGATGCAGCATGGCGCGACATGATACGGCGCGCCCCGCTCACGGCCATGGCCGCTGCGGGTCGTTCGTCGCGCCGAGGAGTGCGCGTTAGCTTCGTCCGCGCCCCGTCGCTCTGGCGATGCGCTCCCACGACAGCGATACGGCCAGCGCTACCGCGCCGAGGACCGCCAACAGCAGGCTGTTGCGGAAGATCCCGCCGGCGAAATCGTCAGCGCTCCCCTCGGCGATGTCGAGGAGCTTGTCCGTGAGCAGCTCCAGGGTCAGCACGAACGCGGCGTCCGGGTCGATGACGATCGCGTCGCGCAGCGCGTCGAACATCGCAGCCGAGGCGGACTGGTAGGCCGGCCCGGCCAGCAGGGCCATCGGGAGCGCCGACACGAGCAGCGTCGCGCCGGACCACGCGACGCCGGTACGCCAACTCGTCCCGCCGACCGCGCCCACCGTGCCCAGCAGCGCCACCGCGACGACGAGGGCGACCCAGTGGCCCGATCGGACGCCGTCCGCGACCTCGCGCATAGCCTCCATCGCCTCCTCGAGGCCCTCGCGGTCCTCGGTGACGAACTCAAGCGTCAGGCCGTCGCCGAGGACCGAACGGACGTCGTCGAGCGCTGCCGCCTCGTCCGCGGACAGGTCGGCGTGCAGATCCTCGTCCGTGTACGTCCAGTCCGTCGTGAAGAGCGCCCGCACATCGTCGATCGCGACGAGGGCGTCTGGGCCCGCATCGCGCTCGAGCGCCGCGCGCAGGTCGCGCTCGGTGTACGTCACGGTGTCGGGTACCCGGGCCATGACCGACCGGTCGATCGCGGCGCGGATGACGGGTGTGGCCTCCTCCAGGACATCGCGCACGCCGAGGTCAGGAGGCGTGCAGCCGGGTAGCTCGCGTTGCAGTGCCGCAAGCGCCGTCGCACTGTCGGCGCTGGTGGCACAGGGCGGGAGCCGCTCCAACGCGTTGCCGAGCGAGGAGGTGGCCGCATCGGTCAGCGCAACGGCCGCCATGTCCTTCGGGACGTCGATCCCGAACGTGAACCCGTCGGACTGGCCTGTCAGGTAGGAGGCGACGCCCGCCGTGAGGACGGCGGTCTGCTGCTCCACCCACTCCGGCGGCATCGCCTCCCGCACCGCCGCGAGGACTTCCTCGCGCGTCACCTCGACGCCATACGGCAGTTGGACAACCGCATCGACCTGCTCCTTGACAGCGGGCCCGATGACTGTCGAGTGTGCGAGCTCGTACGCGTCCGCCTCGCCGAGGACGGCTTCGATCTCGTCGGCGGCCGCCGCTGCCTGCGCGTCGTCGAGGGCAACGCTCAATTCGAAGCCGTCGGAGCTGCCGACGACGTACGATGTGACTTCGCTGGCGCTGTCCTCGACCTCCCGCGCTAGCCACTCCGGGGTGACGACGCGTGTGAACACGCGCACGAGGCTGTTGCGGGTGTTGCCGCTGCTGCCGCCGAGGAACGTGACCCAACCGGAGTCGGCCTCATCGGGCGGCAGCGCCTCGCTGGCCCACTCGTCGAAGATCGGCTCCAACTCGCGCTCCAGCAGCTGCTCGTACGCCCCGGACTCGCGCAGCAGTGTCGTGAGTTCGTCGACCGCGGCCTCGACGTACGGGCCGAGGGCGATGTGGACGGTAACCGAGTCACGCTCCCCGGCGAGGTACTCCACGACTTCCTCGAGCGCCGGGGCGGCGATCGCCTCGAGCTCGTCGGGCGGGAGGGCGCGGCGCAGGGCATCTGCGATCTGTGGAGTGGTCAGGCCGGAGCTCTCGATCGGGTTGTCGGTGAAGTCCTCGTCGAACTCCTCCGCGTCCAGCCCGCGCGCGTCCTCGATGAATGCGTCCACGAGGTCGGTGGTGATGAAGCGGTATGTGTCCGCCTCGGCGATCCGGTCGGTGTAGAACCCCGGGCGCGCAACGGTGGAGCTCGCCGCCTGCAGGAGCAGGAACATCGCGAGCGCCCCTGCAAACGCGAGGGCGACCAACACGGCAAGGAGGCGACGGAGCCAGATCGTCGACACCCGGCCATCTTGCGTGAGTCGCGGTCACCGTGCATCCCCTGGGCGCGCCGAAGGTGACTGGACACCCGGCGTGCCGCCGTACACTGAGGCCGGCAGGCAGCGCTGTGGGGATGGCTTCGTGGAAGTGCTCGTGATCGCGCTCGGCCTCTCCACGCTGATGGCGATCGGCGGGGCGATGCTCAGCGAGGGCGCCCGGCACCGGGCGGTGGCGGCTCTCGCTGGAGCCGCGTTCGGGGTGTTCGGCGTCGCCGGCCTGCTCGGCGCGCTGCTGCTCGTCGTGGTGCCGGCGTACCGGCGCGCGCTGGCGCGTCGCGGCGGGCGGCGATCCGTGGCGCGCCGACGTGCCCGTGCGCGGCCCACGCGCGACGCGCGTCGAGCGTGACCCCGCCCCGTAGCAGCGCACCGCCCCGCCAGCCCGCGCACGCGGTAGCATGCGCACGCGCAAACACGGCCGACGAGCATCGGCCCGAGGAGGAACCATGACCACGACTGCGACGAAATACGACGCGATTTCCGTCGAGCACCGCGACCAGGTCGCGATCGTCAAGCTCAACCGGCCGGAGAAGCTCAACGCCTGGGCGCCGGCCATGCAGACCGAGATCAACGGCTTTGTCGACGCGCTCAACGAAGGCGAGTACGACGTCCGAGCGATCGTCCTCAGTGGCGAGGGGCGCGCGTTCTGCGCCGGCGGCGACGTGACCACCTTCCCGGGCGCGGACCTCGACGCAAAGCGGCCGCCGTGGCGGCGCGCGCACGGCGAGAACTACGCCATCCGCCACCTCCGCGACTGCGATGTCCCGATCATCAGCGCGATCAACGGCTTCTGCGTCGGCATGGGCTTCGGCCTCGCCCTCGCCACGGACCTGCGCATCGCGGCGGACGACGCGATCTTCCAGGTCGCGCAGACGAAGCGCGGCATCATCGCCGACTTCGGCCTCGGCTATCTCTTGCCGAAGGTCGTGGGCTCGCAGCGCGGCCTCGAGCTGATGTTCACGGGCCGCCGCATCAACGCCCAGGAGGCGCTCGACCTCGGCCTCGTGCTCGATGTCGTGCCGCGGGATGAGCTGATGGACCGAGCGATCGAGTTGGCGACCCAGATCGCTAGCGGCCCGCCGCTGAGCATGGCCGCGATCAAGCGCATGGTGTACATGCTCGAGGAGAACGACCTCGCGCGCGTGCAGGACCTCACCAGCCCGTTCGTCAACATCATGTTCACGAGCGAGGACGGCATCGAGGGCGTCAACTCCTTCCTGGAGCGCCGCGACCCGGTGTTCGTCGGCCGCTAGCACACACCAAAAGCGGCAGGCAGCCGCACGAGAGGAGCACCCCCATGTCCGAGCTACGCGTCGAGCACCACGGTCACATCCGGCTCGTGGTCTTCGACAACCCGCCCGTGAACGCGATGTCACCCGAGTGGGACATCCAGGGCACCTTCGACGCCATCACCGCCGACAAGGACGCACGCGTCGTCGTCCTCACCGGCCAGGGCGACCGCGTCTTCTGCGCCGGCGCCGACATCAAGGCAGCCGCGCGCGGCGACATGGCCGACCGCCCCGAGCGCAGCGGTTCGCGCTCGGCGCGCGAGAACTTCTACTCGATCATGGAGTGCGAGGTGCCCGTGATCGGCGCGATCAACGGCCCGGCGCTCGGCGCGGGGCTCGCCATCGCGGCCTCGTGCGACTACCTGATCGCCTCGGAGCGCGCGGTCTTCGGGCTGCCCGAGATCGACGTCGGGCTGCTCGGCGGGGCGCGCCACGCGATGCGGCTGTTCCCGCAGCACGTCGTACGGATGATGCACTACACCGCGCGCCGCCTGAACGCCGAGGAGTCGTACCGCCTCGGTGCCGTCGACCGCGTCGTCGCCGTCGAGGACCTGCTGGACGTGGCGATGGCCGAGGCCGAGGAGATCGCGTCGAAGATGCCGATCGGGATCCGCCTCGCGAAGGAGAACCTCAACATGATCGAGGACATGGACCTTCGCAACGGCTACCGCTTCGAGCAGACGCGGACCGCGATCCTGCGGGACACCGAGGATGCGCAAGAGGCGAAGCTCGCCTTCGCCGAGAAGCGCCAGCCGAACTTCGTCGGGCGCTAGCGGTGACGGTTCCCCTCAGCGTCCACATCGTCGCGGCCGACGCGCTGGGACTGATCGAACGCATCGTCGAGGCCGACGAGCTCGGCCTCGACACCGCGTGGCTGACCGTCGGCGGCGCGGCTCCCGATCCGTTCGCGGTGTTCACGGCAGCTGCCCACCGCGCCGAGCGCATCACGTTCGGCACCTCGATCGTGCCGACGTACCCGCGCCACCCCATCACCATGGCGCAGGGGGCGATGACGGTGGATCAGGTCGCGCCGGGGCGGCTCAAGCTCGGGGTGGGGCCGAGCCATCGTCCCGGCATCGAGGGCACGTGGGGCCTGCCGTTCAACAAGCCGCTGAGCCACCTCCGCGAGTACGTCACGATCCTCAACGCGCTGCTCAACGAGGGCGAGGTGGACTTTGACGGCGAGCAGCTGCACGCTCACATCCGCATCGCCGAGCCGACGCAGGTGAAGGTGATGATCTCGGCGCTGCGGACCGGTTCGTTCCGCCTCAGCGGCGAGCTGACCGAGGGCGGCATCTCCTGGATGTGCCCGCTGCCCTACATCCGCGACGTGGCCACACCAGCCCAGCAGGAGGGCGCCGACGCCGCGGGCCGCCCCAAGCCCGCGATGATCGTCCACACGCCCATCGTCGTCAGCGAGGACCGCGAGGCGGTCCGGGCAGCCGCGCGACAGCAGTTCGGCTTCTATCAGCGACTGCCGTTCTACTCGCGGATGCTCCAGGCCGCGGGCTTCGAGGAGGCTGCGGGCGGCGAGTTCACCGACCGCATGGCCGACGGCCTCATCATCTCCGGCTCCGCGAACGAGGTCGGAGACCGTGTGCGGTCGATTGGCGAGTACGGCGTCGACGAGATGCTGGCCGCGATCGTGCAGCTGCCTGAAGGCGGCAGGGAAGCGCGGCGGCGCACCCTCGAGCTGCTCGGGGAGCTTGCCTCGGAGTAGTGACGACGCCGGGCACGCCGGTAGGTTGAAACCAGACCGTGGAGCCGGGTCGTCGACCCGGCTCCACCGGGGTGATGGGGCTGCGACAAGGATACTGCGTTTCGGAACGCGCCCGGTGGCTGGAGCACCGATGCCCGACGGACCCACGCCCGAGGCCGGTTACACGATGGGGTACAACGAGGAGTTCCGGCAGCTCCTCGACCGTCGGAGTGCCGCGACCCATGCGGCGCACCTGCTGCCGCACCTCCAGCCTGGTATGCGCGTGCTCGACCTGGGCTGCGGTCCGGGAACCATCTCGGTCGGGCTTGCGGACGCGGTCTCGCCGGGCGAGCTGCACGGTATCGACCTCGAGGAGTCGCAGGTCGCAATGGCTCGCGTCGCCGCCGAGGCCGGTGGCCACGGAAACGCAACGTTCCATGCCGGCGACGCCACGGACCTGCCGTTCGAGGACGGCGAATTCGACGTGGTCCATTGCCACGCCGTGCTCATGCACATCCCGGATATCGCTGCCGCGCTGGCCGAGGTGGGGCGCGTGCTCAGGCCCGGGGGCCTCTTCGCCGCCCGCGAGGTGATCGTCGACTCGTGCTTCCTTGAGCCCGTCGAACCCGAGGTAGCGGAGGCGTGGAATATCTTCGCCAACCTGGTCGAGGCGAACGGGGGCTACCCCCAGATGGGCCGCGAGCTGAGGCGGGTGCTGCTCGATGCGGGCTTCGCCGACGTCCAGCCCAGCGGATCGTTCGGTATCTTCGGCACGTCCGAGGATGTCGCGTTCTTCCACGGCTTTGTCGTCGACTGGTTCTTCCAGCCGCACATCATCGCCGCGGCAGTCCAGCTCGGGCTCGCCACCGAGGAACAGTTCGACTTCCTGCGTGCGGGCGTCGACGAATGGGGCGCCGAAGCGGGCGCCGTGGGCGCGCTCGCGTTCGGCGAGGCCATCGCGATCAGCCCGTAGCCCGTAGCCCCTCGAGCGTCAGCAGGCCGCGCGGCGCGGTCCGGGCGCCTCAGACTGGCGGCAAACCGAAACCTCACGTAAGGTGGAAGCACCACCGAACGTGACGCGCCGCCGCTGCGCCCGGCTCGCCGAGCCGGCCCTCTTCGCCGCTGCGACCACGCGCGTGCCGACTGGAGCTGCATGACCAACGGAGCCCACGGCTCGAATGGCGCGAACGGCGCCGCCCCGGCCCGGCGTCCGATGTCGATGATGGAAGCGCGCGCCAGCGCGAAGACGCCGCGCAGCCTCGGCGAGTGGGGACGCACCTTCACCGCGCTCAGCGAGCGCGACTACGCCGTCTATTTCGGCGGCAACCTCGCCTTCTTCATGGCGATGCAGATGAACCAGCTCCTGCGCGGCTACCTCGCGTTCGAGCTGACCAACGCCGCCTCCGCGCTCGGCCTCGTCGCGCTCGGCATCGCGCTGCCGATGCTCTTCGTCTCGCCATTCGGCGGCGTCATCGCCGACCGCTACAACAAGCGCACTCTGCTGCTCTTCACGCAGTCGATCGTCGCGGTGGCGAACATGGTGTTGGCGGTGCTCATCTTCGCCGACCTGATCGAATTCTGGCACCTGCTCGTCGGCTCGGTGTTCCTCGGCCTCACGATCTCGCTCGCGATGCCGGCGAGGAACGCGCTGGTCCCGCAGCTCATCCCGCAGCACAAGATGATGAACGCCGTCTCGCTCCAGATGGGCGGCATGAACTTCACGCGCATCATCGGTCCCGCCATCGCCGGGGTGCTGCTCGTCCCGCTCGGCATCGGACCCGTGTGGACGTTCTCCGTGCTGCTCTACTGCGTCGCGATCGCCACGACGCTGCTGCTGCCGCGCCACGGCATGGTGTCGAAGGCCGACAACGCGGGCTTCATGAAGGAGATGGCCGAGGGCTTCCGCTACTCGATGACCAACCCGCTGATCCGGCTCCTCATCCTCACGGGCCTGGTCATGCCGCTCTTCGCGTTCCCCGTGCAGCTCGTGCTGCCGGTGTTCGCCGAAGAGGTCTTCGAGATGGGGCCGACGGCGCTCGGCATCCTCATGGCCTCGGCCGGCGTGGGAGGGCTCATCGGCGCGCTGATCTCGACGAGCATGGACACGATGCCGCTCAAGGGCCGCATCATGCTGGCAGGCGCGGTCATCCAGGGCGCGTTCTTTATCGCGTTCGCGCTCACGCCGGTCTTTGCCGTCGCCACCGTCTTCTTCGCGCTCGGCAACGTCGGCGGCATGCTGTTCATGACCACCAACAACTCGGTCATCCAGGCGCGCGTGCCCGAGCGCTACCGCGGCCGCGTGCTGTCGATGCTGATGATGTCGTTCGGGATGATGCCACTCGGCGTCCTGCCGATGACGATCCTTGCCGACATCATCGGCGCGCCGGCCTCCGTGGCGGGCGCGTCGGCGCTGATGATCCTGACGCTGCTCGGGTTCTTCATCTTCAGCAAGCAGATCCGCCGGCTCCGTGTCACCCCCGGCCGCGAGGCCAAGCTGTCACCCGCTCAGGCCGCGACGGCCGTAGCCGAGGGCCGCATGACGCGCGAGGAGGCGGACCAGCTGATGCGCGGCGAGGGCGACGAGGACATCGAGGCTGTTCCAATACCAGCACCCGCGCTCGCGACGGCTTCGAACGGTGTCGCCGCGAACGGCGGAGTGGCCGCGCCGGGCTCGAACGGAGCGTCGCTCACGCACGGTGGCATGGTCGCCATGGTCTCGCTCGATCCCGACGGGGCTCGGCTCGAGGAGCCTGCGCAGCCCGTCCGATAACAGCACCGTCTCGACGAGCTCCGCCGAGCAGACTAGACTGATGACTAGTCTGTTGGAGGACAAGCATGCCGACAAACGGGACCTGGCAGGTGCAGGAAGCGAAGGCTCGTTTCAGTGAGCTGATCGCGACGACGATCACCGAGGGGCCGCAAATCGTGACACGCCGCGGCGTCGAGACGGCCGTCGTGATCCCCATCGAGCACTGGCGACGACTGGAACGCAACGCTCCACTTGACCGGAAGGCCGTGCTCCTTGAGCCGGGGGCTCGCACTGAGCAGTTGACCCCACCTCGCGGAAGTCCGCGCATGAGGCCCCTGCCGCGTTTCGACTAGTCGAGCGTGTACTTACTCGATACCAACGTCATCTCTGAATTTCGGCGTGCGCGTCCGCACCCAGCAGTCATGGAGTGGATGCGGCGCGTACCCTCGCAGCAACTGCACCTGTCCGCAGTAACCATCGGCGAGATCCAGGCTGGCATCGAAATAACACGCGAGCAGGATCCGGTCAGGGCTGACGAGATCGAAGGCTGGCTTGGCCGGGTCCTGCTTGCCTTTGATGTCATACCCGTAGACGAAGCGGCCTTCCGGGAGTGGGCGAGGTTGAGGTACCGTCAGTCCGAGGATCTCACATACGACGCGATGATCGCCGCCGTGGCCGTGGTCAACCGGCTGACCGTCGTGACCCGGAACGTCCGTGACTTCGAACAACTCGGCGTGCCCGTGATCAATCCCTTCGAGCCGTAGCGCCGGCCGTCCACACGCTCACCCCCAGCACCTCTCTGCTCGCGTACCCTGCGCGCGGGAGGTGCGAGCCATGGAACTCACGGGCATCGAGGGCAAGGTCGCGGTCGTCACCGGCGCGGGACGCATGCGCAGCATCGGGCGCGAGATCGCGAAGGCGTTCGGTGCCTCGGGCGCCAACGTCGTCGTCACAGGCACCGGGCGGTCGCCCGACCGCTACCCCGAGGACGAGCAGGCCGCCGGCTGGCGCGACATCGACTCCGTCGCCGAGGAGATCGAGGCGGCCGGCAGCCGCGCGCTGCCCGTCGTGAGCGACGTGGCGGACGACGAAGCCGTGCAGGCGCTGCTTGCGCAGGTCCTGGACGAGTTCGGGCGCGTCGACTTCGTCGTGAACAACGCCGCCGCCGCACGCGGCGCGGACCGCGTGCCCGTCGTCGACATGCCGATCGACTGGTGGGACCTCGTGATCCGCGTGAACGTGCGCGGGACGTTCCTGATGAGCAAGCGCTTCGGCCAGCACCTGATCGACCAGGGCGAGGGCGGGTCGATCGTCAACATCTCCTCGGTGGCCGGGAAGCTGCTGCCCCCCAATGCGACGGCGTACGCCTCGAGCAAGGCGGCGATCCAGGCGCTGTCGGCGGGGATGGCGCAGGAGGTCGGCATGTACGGCGTCCGCGTCAACACGATCTGCCCGGGGATGATCGACAACAACCGCCTCGACGACATCCCGCGCGACAGCGAGCAGTGGGCGCAGATGATCGAGCGTGTCCCACTGCGCCGCCCGAGCATGGGCGAGGACATCCCGAACATGACGCTGTACCTGTGCAGCGACCAGGGTTCGTGGGTGAGCGGCCAGGCGATCAACGTCGACGGCGGGATGATGGTCCAGCACTAGGGCATCTGCGATAACGACTAGGACAGCGGGTTGCATCAGTGCTGATCGGAGATTGGCCCCCGGCGCCACCGAGGCGCGACCTGATACGCATTCTGGTCGTGATCTGCGTGGGCATCGTGGGCCACTTCCTCTGGGTGCAGGTCTCCCCGTGGCCCTGGTACTGGGAAAGTGCGGTCACATCCGTCGTTATGATGCCATTCGCACTCTGGTACCAGCGCCGCTACCGTGACCGCTGGCCGGCCAACGTTCCGCCGTTCCAGCGGGAGCCGAAATGGCACGAGCGCTGGTTTCCCGTCATCGTCGCCTTCACCGTCGTTGTCATCGCCATCATCTTCGAAATCACTGGGTGGGACTAACATGGGCGCTTGTGCCCTGCCCACGCGAAGTGCGATCTGCGGATATAGTCGGCCGCTCAACAGAGTTCCCAGTGATAGGGCAGCGCGGCAGGTCGGAGCCTGCTCGGCCTGACGGCGGGTCGGGGCAGTAGCAGCACCCCCCGCCGCCGGTTCGTTGCCTGACCACCCCGACCCGCCGCGCGGCAAGTGCATCGCGTTCGACTGACCTGCCGGACCTCGGGCCCATGCGGCCCGTGCCACCTACCGGCTATGCTGCGCCTCGGCCCCACACGCATCGACGCGGGCCGCATCGAGGAGGGCCGCGATGCACCTGATGTACTTCACCGAGCAGCCCATGTCGGCCTACCCCGAGGACGCCGTCGGCGACGAGGGCGTCACGGCGCTCATGTTCTCCAACAGCAACTTCGACCCCGTCGCCGGCAGCCAGCTCTACAACGAGCGCCTCGTCGAGTATCAGCTCGCCGAGGAGGTGGGCTTCGACGGGATCATGCTCAACGAGCACCACAACGCGCCGTTCTGCATGCAGGCGCAGATCACCGTGTGGGCGAGCATCCTCGCGGCCGCCACGGAGCGCATCAAGATCGTGCTGCTCGGCACGCCGCTGCCGACCATCGACAACCCGCTCGGCATCTCCGAGTCGCTCTCGATGATCGACATGATCTCGAAGGGACGGCTCGTGGCGGGCATCGTGCGCGGCGCGGGGACCGAGCAGTTCGCGAACAACGTCAACCCGGCCTACAACCGCGAGCGCTTCTACGAGGCGCACGACCTGCTGGTGAAGACGTGGACGGAGCCCGGCCCGTGGCGCTGGGAGGGCGACCACTACCAGTTCCGCGTCGTGAACCCGTGGGCGCTGCCGCTGCAGAAGCCGCACCCGCGCATCTGGGTGCCGGGCGTCGCCAGCCCCGAGACCATCGTCTGGTGCGCGGAGAACCGCTACCCGTACATCTGCCTCAACACCACCATCGAGCAGACGAAGCAGATCTGGCAGCTCTACGAGGACACCGCACAGGAGGCCGGGTACACCTCGGGCCCCGAGCACCGCGGCTACCTGATCCGCGTCCATGTGCAGGACACCGAGGAGCACGCGCTGCGCAACGCCCGCCAGTACATGTGGATGCAGGGCGAGTTCACCGGCCTCGGCCACGCCGTGTGGTCGGCGCCCACCGGCTACAGCTCGCCGACGAACCGCGAGGGCGCCGTGAAGCGCGCCAACGCGCCCATCCAATCGACGCGCCGCGCGATGCCGTTCGAGGACCAGCTCCAGAACCTGCAGATCGTCGCCGGTACGCCCGACCAGGTGGTCGAGCAGATGCGCGTACTCATCGAGGAGACGCGGCCGGGCATCATGGCGCTGTGGGGCAACGACGGCCACGTCGGCCACGAGGACGCAAAGCGCTGCATCGAGCTGCTCGGGACCGAGGTGCTCCCGGCGCTGCGCGAGATCAGCGACGACCTCGGCCTCGCCGGCCCGTTCGAGGCGGACGCGCCGATCAGCTCGCGCTTCCTCGAGCCGCCCCGTATCCCCGCGGCGGCGATGGCATAGGAGCGACGGCAGAGGAGCACTGCGATGACCAACGACAGCGGTTCGAGCGAGATCGCCTACGGCGAGATCATCGATACCTACATCAACCTGCCCGCGGCGGAGCGCCGCACGGACATGGACCCGAACATCGAGCGCTGGTTCGGCGGGAAGTCGCCGGACCTGCTTGGCGGCGTCGGCCCCGACCGGGTCGTCGACCGGATGGACAACGCCGGCGTGCAGATGGGGCTGCTCAACGTCTCACTGGGCGCCGACAGCATCGAGAACCCGCACGTCGGCGGGTACGGCGGCGTGATGTCGATCGACGACTTCCGCGCCTCGTGTCAGCGCGTCGCGGACGCGGTGCGCGAGTACCCGGACCGCTTCCGCGGGAGCTGCAACATCGACCCGACGCAGGGCATGAACGCCGTGCGGATGGTCGAGATGGCCGTCAACGAGTTCGACTTCCGCACGATCCGCGTCATGGGCGCGCTGGTGAACATGCCGCCGAACCACCCGCTGATGTACCCCATCTACACGAAGTGCATCGAGCTCGGTATCCCGATCGTCGTCAACGTCGGGGTGCCGGGGCCTCTGCGCTTCGCGAAGTACCAGCGTCCGATGGACCTCGACGAGGTGCTCGTGACCTACCCTGAGCTGACCGTCGTCGCGACGCACATCGGGCACCCGTGGCACGTCGAGACGGTCGCGATGCTGCAGAAGCACGCGAACTTCTACCTGATGACCTCGGGCTTCTCGCCGAAGTACGTGCCGGACGAGGTGGTCCACCTCATGAACACGCGCGGTCGCGAGCGCGTGATGTGGGCCTCGGACTACGCCATCCTGACGTTCGAGCGCGCGGTCGAGGACGGGCTCGCGCTGCAGCTGCGAGAGGGCGTGAAGCGTCGCTACATGCGCGAGAACGCCCTCGCCGTCTTCAACTGGGATTAGGCCGGCAGCAGGTGATGCGCGTCTTTCGCTGCCGGGCCGCGCGAGTCTAATGCGCCGATGGCGCGTGGTGGTGCCCTGACGATGAACTGGCGACCCTACCTGATCCTGAGTGCCGTCGCCGCTCTCCTCATCGGAGGGGTGGCGGCGGGGCTCTACTACGGGTACTACATCCACGAGGAGCCAGTCGCGGAGTTTGAGCCGTGGCCTGCGGACATTAAGGCTCAGATGGTCGATGGCTGCGTCCAGCAGACCATTGCCACCGAGGAGCAGTGTGCATGCACTCTTGACTACTACGAGCAGAACGCATCGTTCAGCCTGTACTTGGAGTGGAGCGCGAAGGCGTTCAGTGGCCACCCGCCTGGTGATGAGAAGTACAAGGTGTTTGAGCTGGGCGGCCTGCACTGCGCGGAAACTATCATCGTCACGCCCACGCCGGTGGCGCAGTAGCGGCGGGGCGGTTGCGGAACTCGTCTAGACGCTCGTGCCCTGACCATGTGACGTGTGAGGCACGGATGTAGCCAGCCTCCCCTCAGAGTTCCCAGTGATAAGACAGCGCTGCCGGCCGCCCGTTTACGTCCCAGTCGGGCAGCTTCAAGTCGTTATCATTGCCGTGTTCTTCGACGTATTCGAGGACACGTTGGATGAGGGCCATGTCACGCTAGGTTCTGCGTACTAGACCGTACCCCAGTAGAGGATCCCCATCCTGGTGGAGCCCATTACGCGGGAGAGCAGCAGAGCTCCCCTGCTCGCGCATGGCCACCTGTTGGCAAGTCCCCGCTGCTCGCCTGCCGCCGCTACCATGGGCGCCGGAGAGCACGGAGGTACCCATGCCCACGTCAGCCCGCGTCGTCGTCGTCCCGGAGGGCCCCGGCCGCCTGCGCATCGAGGAGGTCGAGCTGCCCGACCCCGGGCCGTACCAGGTCGTGGTGAAGCAGTTCGCGAGCGGCGTCTGCCACTCGCAGCTGCACCAGATGCACGGCCCACGCCCCTCGCAGGCGCTGCTCGGCCACGAGTCGACCGGCGTCGTGGTCGCCGCCGGCTCCGAGGTGAGCCACGTCAAGGAGGGCGACCGCGTCATGGTGACGTGGGTGCCTCGCGACCCCCAGGAGACGCGCATTGCCGAGGGCGTGAGCCTCACGCTCGGCGACGGCAGCGTCGCCACCACGCCCGGCTGCTTCACGTGGGCCGACAACACCATCGCCGACGAGCAGTACGTCGTGCCGATGCCGGCCGACACGCCGGTGGACGTCACCTCGATCATCGGCTGCGCGGTCATGACCGGCGCTGGCGCGGTGTACCACACGGCCGCCGTACAGCGTGGCGAGAGCGTTGCCGTGTTCGGCGTCGGCGGCGTGGGCCTGTCGGCCATCGCCGCAGCGGCTGTCGTCGGGGCGGACCCGATCATCGCCGTCGACCTGAACGAGGAGAAGCTGGACTTCGCGAAGCAGTTCGGCGCGACCATCGGCGTCAACGCTTCCGAGGTCGACCCCGTGGCCCGCATCCACGAGCTGACACAGCACCCGACCGACCTCAAGCGCGACGGCTCCCCGGTCTCCGGCGCCGACTACGCCTTCGACTGCATCGGCCTGCGCGTGACGATGGAGCAGATCCTGCCGGCCGTGCGCGGCGGCGTGCTCGGCCACAGCACGGGCGGCACCGCGGTGCTCGTCGGCGTGCCGCAGACGCCCGTCGAGCTCGACGCGCGCGACCTGCTGGTCACCGAGAAGAAGTACATCGGCAGCATCGGCGGCTCGTGCAGCCCCGACCGCGACTTCCCGATGTTCCTGCGCTGGTTCAACGAAGGCGAACTGGACCTCGACGCGCTCGTGACCGCTCGTTACCCGCTGGACGCCATCAACGAGGCGACCGACGCGCTCGAGGCGGGCGAGATCTCCGGGCGCTCGATCCTCGAAATCGACTAGGCCCCCGGCGGGCATCCAACCCCCTCAGCCGCTGACCAATGGCGATCTCCGCACGGGTGCAGCGGCTGAGGGGCGTCTACTACGGCTGGTGGCTCCTCGCGGGGTCGATCGTCGCGATGACGCTCGGCAGCGGGGTGTCGTTCTGGTCCGTCGGCCTCTACATCGAGCCCCTCGAAAGCGACTTCGGGTGGTCGCGGGGCGAGGTGTCGGGCGCGATCTCGATCGTGCTGCTCTCCGGTGGGGTTGCCGGGCCGTTCGTCGGTCGCTGGGTCGACACGCGCGGGGCGCGCAAGGTGATCCTGTTCGGCGCCGTCACCACGGCCGCGACGTATGTGCTGCTCGCGACGACCACGGAGCTCTGGCAGTGGTACGTCTACTCGGCCATCAACGGCGTGTTCCGCCAGATGATGTTCTTCATCCCGTTCCAGGCGCTGATCTCGAGGTGGTTCGACCGCCGGCGCGGGGTCGCGCTCAGCATCCTCGGGACGGGGTTCTCGCTCGGCGGTGTCGTGGTCGTGCCGCCGATGCGGCTCGTCGTCGACAACATCGGGTGGGAGGCGTCGTTCGTCTTCTCCGCCATCGCCATCCTCGTCGTCTTCGTCCCGATCGGCGCGCTGCTCGTGCGCAACGACCCCAAC
>VXTU01000081.1:0-4013 GCA_009837285.1 Chloroflexota bacterium
CCCCCTTTTTTTTTTCACCCCTCACCCGTCCACCCCCATGCCCCGCCGTCGCGTGGGCTGGGTGATGTGTAAAACAGACCGGGGTTCGGGTGCGGGGGGCTGCGGGGTGTGACCGGCCGTCGAAGAGGAGGTCGGACCCTCGCCCCAGCCCTTCCCGCCCTGCGGGGTATCCCCGCGTCAAGGTGAGCCGAGGGCAGCCATGGGCTCACCTTCCCGGCTAGAGGCGGGAGAGGGGGCCAGACGCTCGGAGCGCCCAATGCAGATGTTCGTCGACGCCGACGAGGCCTACCTCGCGTGGACGCGCTGGAATTCGGAAGGCTACGTGCTCAACGTCGGCCGCAACCCGAGCCCGTCCACACCGATCATGATGCACCTCGCCGCCTGCGAGCTGATCTCCATGCGTGCGCATCGCTACACGACCGGCGACTACATCAAGATCTGCTCGCTGGACCGCCAGGAGCTCATCGACTGGGCAGGACGCGAGGACGCCGACGGCGAACTCAGCACCGATTGCCATTGCCTGAACTGAAGGTCCGCCCGTGACCACCGAACCGCGCCTGCTGATCGCCACCGGCAACCCCGGCAAGGTCGCCGAGTTCCGCTCGCTCCTCGACGGGTGCGGGTGGGACGTGGTGGCGCCTGCCGACATCGGGCTCGGGCGCGTCGAGGTGATCGAGACCTCGCGCTCGTACCTCGAGAACGCGGTCACCAAGGCCGTGCGCCACGCCGACGCCTCGGGCCTCGTCTCGCTCGCCGACGACTCAGGCCTCGAGGTCGACGCGCTCGACGGCCGGCCGGGGGTGATCTCGGCGTACTACGGCGGACCACAGGCAGCGACCGCGTCGGCGCGCAACGCGCGGCTGCTCGGCGAGCTCGACGGCGTCCCGCCGGGCCGACGCGGCGCGCGCTTCCGCGCCGTGCTCGCCCTCGCCATCCCCAACGGCGAGACCTACGTGCGCGAGGCGACGGTCGAGGGGCGTATCGCCGCCGCGCCGCGCGGCGCCGAGGGCTTCGGCTACGACCCCATCTTCGAGCTGCCCGACGGGCGCACCATGGCCGAGCTCGGCGAGGACAAGCACGCCGTCAGCCATCGCGGACTGGCGGCGCGTGAGATACTTGAGGTGCTGCGGGAGCTCCGATGACCGACCAGGCCGCATCCACGGACGTCCTCGACGCCTTCGGGCGGCCGCTACGCGACCTGCGCATCTCGGTCACGGACCGCTGCAACTTCCGCTGCCGGTACTGCATGCCGCGCGAGGTCTTCGGCCCGGACTTCGAGTTCTTGCCGCGCGACCAGATTCTGACCTTCGAGGAGATCGCGCGCCTCGGCGGCCTCTTCACGCAGCTCGGCGTGCGCAAGCTGCGGCTCACCGGCGGGGAGCCGACGCTGCGCGCCGACCTCCCCGCGCTGGTCGCGCAGCTCCGAGAGGCGGCCCCGGACACCGACATCGCACTCACGACCAACGGCTCGCTGCTGACGCGGCTCGCGCAGCCGCTCGCCGACGCCGGCCTCGACCGCGTCACGGTCTCGCTCGACACGCTGGACGACGCGATCTTCCGCGACATGAACGACGTCGAGGTACCTGTGCAGACAGTGCTCGACGGCATCGAAGCGGCTGCGGCGGCCGGGCTGCGCCCGGTCAAGATCAACGCCGTCATCAAGCGCGGCGTGAACGACCACACCGCCGTGGACCTCGCGCGCTACTTCAAGGGCAGCGGCCACGTGGTGCGCTTCATCGAGTACATGGACGTGGGCGCCACGAACGGCTGGGTGCTCGACGACGTGGTGCCGGCCGCCGAGCTCGCCGAGCGCGTGGCCGCCGAGCTGCCGATCGAGCCGGTAGAGCCCTCGTACCGCGGCGAAGTGGCGCGCCGCTGGCGCTACCTGGACGGCGACGGCGAGGTAGGGTTCATCACCTCGGTCTCCGCCCCGTTCTGCGGCGACTGCACGCGCGCCCGCCTATCGGCGGACGGCTCGCTGTACACATGCCTGTTCGCCGTGCTCGGCACGGACCTGCGCGCGCCTCTGCGCGAGGGCTCAAGCGACGAGGAGCTGCTGGACATCCTGCGCGGCATCTGGCGAGTCCGCGACGACCGCTACTCGGAGCTCCGCTCCGCCGCCACCCCCGACGTCGCCTCCCTCGGCCCGCGCATCGAGATGTCGTACATCGGCGGCTAGCGCCTACTCCTCCCCGCCGTCGATCGTGATCTTCCAGATCACGTCCTGCCATGAATCGGACACGAGCAGGTCCCCTTCGGGCGTGACGACGACCGCGATGGGTGAGCCGTGATGGGAACCGGCGAAGGCCATGTCCGCAACAATGGCCACCGTCCCGGTACCGTCGACGCGCAAGAGTCGTCCGAAGCCCTGGTCGGCCAGGTAGACCGAGCCATCGGGTGCGACCGCGATCCCGGTAACGTCCGCCGACAGCTGGGCACGCCCGGCGCCCGACCAGGCGTCAAGGACCGTCGAGGCCTCGCCGACTGCAGACAGCACCTTCAGAGTGCCAGCGAAGTGCTCGTCCACCGCATAGAAGACCGAACCTTCTCCGTCAACGGCGATCCCCGTGACGCCCCGGGGACCGGCCACGATGGTCGAAATCGAACCGTCGGGTGTGCGGCGCAAGATCCGACCCTGGCTGGCGAGCAGCAGGCTCCCGTCGGGCTCCGTGGCGATCGAGCGAATGTTCGTGAGCTGTGGATCGGTGAGCGTCGACACCGTGCCGTCGGGCGCGATACTGCGGACGCGGCGGTACGCATCCTCCAGCACGTAGATGACGCCTTCGGCGTCCACCGCGACATGATGCGGCCACGTGAACTGCGCGAAATCGCGGGGGCCGTCGTGTACGCCCTTGCCGTTGCCGCCCGCGAACGTGCTGATCGTCCCGTCCGTCGAGATCAGCCGAACAGCATGGTTGTCACTGTCCGCGACGAGGACATTTCCGGCCGGATCGAGCGCGATCCCTCGCACGCCGCGGAAGTAAGCCTTGTCCGCGGGGCCGCCATCGCCCCTGAGCCCGCCGAGGGAGCTGCCGCGGCCCGCGAAGCGCGTGACGCGCACGCCTTCGAGACGCGGCAGCACCTCGACATCAACCAGCTGCGCGCCGGTCCGAAGCCCGTCGGGGCCGGGCAGGATGGCCCGTACGGTGGCGCCCTCCTGGTCGGCCACGATGAGCGCGCCTTCCGGCGTGAGAGCGAGCGCGCCCGGCCGCGAGAACTCGGCCGTGCCGTACTGGCCGCCGCCGGATCCCACCTCGCCGCTGCCCGCGACCGCGTGCACCTCGCCGGCGGGCGTCAGACGGACGATCTGATTGTGCGCGGTGTTCGAGATGTAGATGTCGCCACCTGGACCCACGGTGAGCGCCTCGGGATAGGCAAGCCGACCGCCAGCGTGCGGCAAGGGGTCGCGGAAGAGCGTTCGCACGACACCGTTGGCGTCGATCTTGCGGACGATCTCGTACCAGTCGGCGCGGCCGGAAACCCAGATGTTGGATTCGAGGACGTAGAGGGCGCCCCGGGCGTCGACCGCGATGTCCGTCAGGGAGCCGAACCGCGCACTCGGACCGCGTCCGTCGACGAACCCGACGCGCGGGCCACCGGCGACGGTCGACACCCACCCGGAAGGCGAGAGGCGCCTGATGCGACTGTTCTCCAGGATGTAGAGGTCCCCCTCCGGCCCCAGCGCTATCGCTTTCATCTGGAAGAAGATTGCCTCGCCAGCGGGCCCATCCCGCGCTCGCGCCGGGTCCAGGTTCACCTCGAGGGATCCGTTTCCCGCGACCGTCGTCACCACGCCGTCGGGAGTGATCTTGCGTATGTGGTCGTTCCGGGCTTGAGCGACGTAGATCGTGCCGTCCGGGGCGACGGCGACATCGGTGGGGCCTGCAAACTGGGCCACGTCGGCAGGGCCGTCGCGCAGGCCGCTGCCGGTGCCGCCGGCGATGGTCGTGACCGTCCCGTCCCTGGCGATGCGTCGTATCGCGTCGTTCGAGTAGTCGGCCACGATCACGTTT
>VXTU01000081.1:4023-36302 GCA_009837285.1 Chloroflexota bacterium
ACGTTTCCCTCGGCATCAACATCCAACCCCATAGCCCCGGGCGGGGTGCTTCTGAAGCGGGCGTCGCGCCCCACCCCATCGACGTACCCTCGCTCTCCGGCGCTCCCGGCAAGCGTGATGACCTGCGGCTCCGGCAGCTCCACCTCGATGCGCATGTCGCCGAAGCGGTAGCCGAGGTCGGGGCGCACCCCGTGGTCGAGCCGGAAGCGGAACGTGCCGAGGAGGTCCCACGAGCCGCCCACGCCGCGGGCGCTCACATAGATCACATGCGGGACGTTGATGGCCTGCCACACACGCACCTCGACCCCCACCGGGGCGAAGTCCGTCAGCGGCACCTCGAGCGCGGTCTGCCCGTAGCGGTAGTGGCCGCCCGCGGTAAAGCCGTCGTCGAGGCGCAGGCGGACCATCCCGAGCTCCCCCCACGCGCCGCCCGGCGCGCGCGCGCCGATCGCAATGTCGGTGGGGTCGTCGAGGCTCTGCCACACACGCAGCTCGATCGGCGTGGTGTCCGGCTCGCCGCTGCCGTACGGCTGCGCCGAGGCGAGCGCGCCGAGGCCGACCGCGGTGGCGATGAGCGCGATGAGCAGCCCGCGTGTGGAGATGGCGGTCATCGCGGCTAGCGTCCGGCGCTCTCGCCGATGGTGATCCTCCAGATCACGTGCTGCCACGCGTCGGACACGAGCAGGTCGCCGTCGGGCGTGACGAGGATGTCATTGGGGTAGAACCTCTGCATGCCGGAAGCCTCATGGTCGACAACGATCGCGCCGGGCCCGTCCGGCGAGATGCGGACCACCTGCCGGTACTTCGGATCGAGCACGTACATGGCGCCGTCCGGGCCCAGGGCAAGCCGGTGTTGACGGTGAGAGAACCACCCGCCGGAGAGGCCTCGACCGTCCTCGAAGACGGTCGAGACGTCCCCGGCAGCCGTGAAGCGTGTGACCCAGAAGTTCGTTGCTATGTCATCCAGGAAAAAGAAGGAGCCATCGTCGGCGATGTGCAGCCCCCACATGTAGCCGAAGCGATGTCCGACGGGGGCGAAGCTCCCGTCGGGATCGGGGCGCCAGATCCGTCCGTCACGGGAGATGAACACACTGCCGTCGGGTCCCTGCTCCATGGTGTGGATGTTGCCGGTGGCGTCCCACTCGACGGTCGAGACGGTGCCATCGAGCGCGATCTTGCGGACTCGGTCCTTACCGTCCACGACATAGATCGTGCCGTCGCCGGTCATGGCGACGTACCGTGGATACTCGAACCGTGCCTCCGACCGGGAGCCGTCGCGCGAGCCCCTGCCCTTGCCGCCCGCCAGCGTGCTCACCGTACCGTCTGCCGAAATCCGCCGGATGGCGTGGTTCCGTGCATCGGCGACGAGCACGCCACCGGACCGGTCGAGTGCTATCCCGCCGGGCGCATTGAAGAGCGCCCGGTCCGCCGGGCCACCGTCCCCGGAGTACCCGGAGCCGCCGGCGCGTCCCGCGAAGCGAGTGACGCTCACGCCTTCCAGGTATGGAAGCCCCTTGTCGTCCGCCAGCGGCACGTGGGTCGTGAACCCGGCGGGGCCGGGCAGGATCGCCCGCACGGTGCTGTTCGCCTGGTCGGACACGATCAGCGCCCCGCTCGGCGCTAATGCAAGCGCGGAGGGGAAGTTGAATGTCGCGGTCCCGTACGGACCGTCGAAACTGCCCGCCTCGCCCGTTCCGGCGATCGCACGCAGCTTGCCGTTCGGCATGAGCTGCATGATCTGGTCGCAACCGGTGCTCGCGATGTAGATGTCGCCCCCGTCCGACACGGCGATCCCGTAGGGCTCGGCGAGCAGTCCGCCGCGATGCGCCGGATGGCGGTCCCGATAGAGGGTCCGCACAACACCATTCGGAGTGATTTTGCGGATGATCCCGACCCTGCCCACCTCACCCGGAACCCGATCATTGATCTCGCTGACGTACAGGTTGCCGGAGGCGTCCACATCGATGCCTGTCACGTAGCCGAACCGGGCAAGGCGGCGGTGTCCGTCGGCGAAGCCGTAACTCCCCCCGACGAAGGTCGACACCCACCCCGATGGCGAGAGTCGCCGGATGACGGGCCCGTCGCGGAAGAAGAGATCGCCATCCGGCGCCAGCGCGATCGGCCAGGGTGAGTCAATCACGGCCTCGTCGGCGCGACCGTCGCGGCGCGGAGGCACGTCAACGGCGTGACCCGACGGGCCGGTCCCGGCGACCGTCGTCACCATGCCATCGGGCGTCACCCTGCGGATGCGCCGGTTCAGTCTGTCCGCGACGTAGATGGACCCGTCCGGGGCGATGGCGACGTCGGATGGACCCCAGAACTGGGCGACGTCCGCGGGTCCGTCGCGGAAGCCGTTGCCGTTATCGCCGGCTATCGTCGTGACGGTCCCATCTGGTGCGATGCGCCGCACTCCGGAGTTGTAGTAGTTGACGAGGACCACGCTCCCGTCCGCATCGACATCCAATCCAGTGACCCAGACCTGGCGAGGACCTCCGAAGCGCGCGTCGCTCCCCACGCCATCGACGTAGCCCCACTGCATCGCGCTCCCCGCGAGCGTGACGACCTGCGGCTCCGGCAGATCCACCTCGATCCGTATGTCGCCGAAGCGGTAGCCGAGATCCGGCCGTATCCCGTCGTCGAGATGCACACGAACCGTGCCCACCAACTCCCACGAACCGCCCACCCCGCGCGCACTCACAAAGAGCAAGTCCGGAACGCGCGTCGCCTGCCACACCCACACCTCGACGCCGACAGGCGCCGCGGTGGTCAGCGGCACCTCAAGCGTCCTCTGTCCGTAGCGGTAGTGGCCGCCAGCACTGAACCCGTCGTCGAGGGGTAACTGGACCACCGCGAGATCGCCCCACGCGCCGTCCGGCGCCCGCGCGCCGATCGCGATGTCCGTGGGGTCGTCGAGGCCCTGCCACACGCGCAGCTCGAGCGGCGTGGTGTTCGGCTCGCCGCTGCCGTATGGCTGTGCCGAGCCGAGCGCGGCGACGCCGATGAGAGCGGCAATGAGTGCAATGAGCATTCTGCGCACGGCCGCCTGCTTCCGGTTGGACGCAATCGTCGCGGCGAGGGTCGGCCGCGGCGACTGCGCCCTGCGCGTCATGGTATGGCGCGGACCGGTCTATTTTCGTCACCCGATCCCGCCCTGTGGGACGTCCGCCTGGCCCCCGCACCAGCGCCGTACCCCGGTCCCGCTGGCGTAGCGCCGGTACAATCGGGGCGGCTCAGCACACACGGAGGCGCCTCGTGACCACCCCGACGCCCGGCGATGGTAACCCGACCCTGTCCCACCTCGACGAGCGTGGCGAGGCGCGCATGGTCGACGTGTCGGACAAGCCGGAGTCGCATCGCGAGGCCACGGCGCGCGGGCGCGTGGCGATGAGCGCGGAGACGCTGGCGCTCATCACCGAGGGCCGCGTGTCGAAGGGCGACGTGCTGGCCACGGCGCGCCTCGCCGGCATCATGGCCGCGAAGCGCACCCACGACCTGATCCCGCTCTGCCACCCACTCCCCATCAGCGGCGTCGAGGTGCACCTCACCCCGAGCGCCGAGGGCGCCGAACCGGCCGTGGAGATCGAGGCCACCGTGCGGACGACGGCGCGCACGGGGGTGGAGATGGAGGCGCTGACGGCCGTCAGCGTCGCCGCCCTCACGGTCTACGACATGTGCAAGTCGGCCGAGCGCGGGATGCGCATCGAGGCGGTCCGGCTCATCGCCAAGTCGGGCGGGCAGTCGGGCACCTACGCGGCGGAGTAGGCCGCCCGGAGCCGACCCCTACGCGCGCGGCTCCTCCATGTGCGCCAGCGCCGCCTCCACGGCCTTGTACGCGTAATGGAGGTATGAGGCCGGGTCCAGGTCCTCGAGCGGCAGGCGCGCCTCGGAGCGGCCGGTCGCCGGGTCGTCCGTGTCGAGCTGGTCGACCTCGCTGCCGACCTGGAGCTCGTAGAGTTCACCGTCCTCGCCCAGCACCACGCAGCCGCGCTCCGTGTCGCCCGCGAGCGGCTCCACCTCGATGCCGTAGGAGAAGAACGAGCCCGGGAACTCCGGGAACGGGTCGATTCCGGCGGCGAGCTCCTGGAGCAACTCACCCAGCTGGGAGCCGGCGCGCTCGATGATGGCGTCGGCGTGTGCGCGGTGCCGCAGCAGATCGTTCTCGGAGACCATGTCCGCACTCCTCGTGCCCGGTCCGGCCGACGCCGCCCGGCTACGCGAGACTGCCCGCGAGCCGGTCGGATCGACCCCCCGACGGGTCGCTCGTATCATGATCGTGCCCTTGGCGTCCGTCCTCAAGGGTCCGCGGGTCGGGGATGGCCCGCACGTTAATACGCGAACCACTTCCCGCCCGCCGCAAGTAGCGCACATGGCTATCAGGGTCGGCCGATTCGCCATCGTCGAGGGCGACGTGCGCGAGCACGGACCCTGGCTGATCGAGCAGGCCCGCGACGGCGATCCCCGCGTCGTGCAACTGATCGTCCTCGTCGAACCCGTCGACGAGCGTTCCGCCGAGTTCTGCGAAGACGTGGCGGGGGCGGTCGCCGACCTCTTCGTGTCCGAGGAGCTCTCACTCACGGGCGGGCTGGTCCGCGCCATGCGCCGGGCGCACATGAACCTCGCCGAGTGGAACCGCCGCTCGCTGCGCGAGCATCGTGTGGCTGTCGGCGTGACGTGCGTGGTGCTGCGCGACGGCGAGGCGACCATTGCGCAGGCCGGGCCGGGCCTCGTCTACCTCGTCGGTCAGGACGGGACGCGGCGCGTCACGACGGCAGGTGAGCCGGCGGCGAGCCCGCTGGGGAGCGACGGCGAGATCACCCCGCAGTTCATCGCCGCGCGGACCGACGAGACCAGCATCCTGCTGCTCAGCAGCTTCGCCGAGACGGAGGCCGGACCGTCCGCGATCGGCCGTGTCCTCAACTCGCACCGCGACCGCCTGCTCGGCGACCTCTTCCTGCAGGTGCGCAACGTCGCGGACGTACACGCCGTGTTCATCGCGGACGTCCCGGCGGAAGCCGAGCCCGCGGACATCGGGTCCGTCGAGTCCGTCGAGGACGCCCCCTCGGACCTGATGCCGCCGCCCCCGGAGCCAATCCCGTACCCCGAGGAGCCGCAGGTCCGCGTCACCGTGGTGCCGAGCGTCGAAAGCGAAACGTCGATGTCGCGGCGGCGTCGGCTGCCATCGCTCCGGCGCGAGCGGGTGGCGGGCGCCTCGCCTCCCCTGCCCTGGAGATGGCTGGCGGCGGGACTGCTCGCGATCATCACGGTGGTCGCGGCCGTCATCTTCGTCCCGCCACTGCTCGAGGAGGACTCGGTCGCGCGGCTGGACGCGCGGCTCGCCGAGGCGGGCGAGTTGCTCACCAACGCCGGGGAGACCTCGGACATCGGGGAGCAACGGGAGCTGCTCAACGGCGCCCTCCGGCAGCTCGAGGAGGCGCGCTCCGTCGACGCCGAGGACCCGCGCATCGCCGAGCTGCAGCGCGTCATCCAGGGACGCCTCGACGAGGTCAACGGCGTGATCGAGATCGATGACATCGAGACGGTCGTCCGGTTCGAGGGCGTCGTAACGCACCCGCTCACGCCCGACGCGCTCGCCGTCGGCGCGCGCCGTCTCTGGGTGATGGACTCGGCGCTGGGGCGCGTACTGGCCACCGACCCCGCCGGGATCTTCGTGGTCGAGGAGGCGTTCCGCGCGGGGCAGCGCTACGGAGGGGTCGCCGCCGCGACGCCGATCGCGATCGCGTGGGACGCCATGGCGGAGCGGCTCCTCGTGCTGGACGAGGAGCGCTCGCTCTTCGCCGTCGAGCTCGGCGAGGATCCCGTCGCACTGCGGCTCCGCGACGCGGACGAGCTCGGGAGCGTCGACGCGCTGGCCGTCCACGCGGGAAGCCTCTACGTGCTGGACGCCGAGGGCGGCGAGGTGTGGCGGTACCTCCCGACGGGCACCGGATTCGACTCCGAGCGAACCGCGCTGCTCGGCACCGCCTCATTCGACGGAGCACGCGGGCTGCATGTGGGGGGAGACCTCCTCGTGCTCGGCGCGGAGGGCGTGCACCGCTTCGAGGGCAGCCGCGAGGGTGTGGCGCAGCTGCAGGGGATCGACCGCGTCCTGAACGCGCCGGTCGGCCTCGCCGCAGACAGTGACACCATCTTCATCGCCGACCGCGGCGGGAATCGCATCGTGGTCGGGCACCCCGGAGGCGCGTTCCTGCGCCAGTACACGCACCCCGACTTCACGGACCTGCGCGGCACCGCCCTCGCTTCGGACGGCGAGGTGCTCTACGTCCTCACGGGCCTCGGCATTTTGAGCTTCGAGCCGACGGAGTAGTCGGCGTCGAGGCGATCCGTAGCCGCGGGCGCGATACCCTAGCTGCATGACCACGCTCCTCGCGATCGAGTCCTCGTGCGACGAGACGTCCGCAGCTGTCGTCGTCGACGGCCGCCGGCTGCTCTCCAACGTCGTGGCGTCGCAGGCCGAGCTGCATAGCGAGAGCGGCGGCGTGGTGCCGGAGGTCGCGGCGCGGCAGCACGTGCGCGCGCTGCTTCCCGTCGTGCGCCGCGCACTCAACGAGGCCGAGTGCTCCTGGGACCGCATCGACGCCGTCGCGGCCACGGCCGGACCGGGTCTGCCCGGCGCGCTGGTGGTGGGGCTCAATGCCGCTCGCGGCATCGCCTACGCGCGCGGGCTGCCGTTCATCCCCACCGACCACATCGAGGGCCACGTGTGCGCGAACTGGCTCGGGGTGGAGGAGCCGCCGCTGCCCGCGCTCGCGCTCGTCGTCTCCGGCGGTCACACCGAGCTGCTGCTCATGGAAGACCACGGCCGCTTCGAGCGCATCGGCGGCACGCGCGACGACGCGGCGGGCGAGGCGTTCGACAAGGTCGCGCGCCTGCTCGACCTCGGCTACCCCGGCGGCCCACCGATCTCGCGGCTCGCGGCCACGGCCACCGAGCGCACGCTCAAGCTCCCACGCGCGTGGCTGCGCGGCAGTGACGACTTCTCGTTCTCCGGCCTCAAGACCGCCGTCGCCCGCCTCGTCTCCGGCGAGGACGGCCCCGTGCCGCCGCCGGCCGAGGTGGCGTGGGCGTTCGAGGAGTCCGTCGTGGACGTGCTGTCGCGCAAGGCGGCGCGCGTCGCCGAGCGCGAGGGCGTCGGAGCACTCCTCGTCGCCGGCGGGGTGGCGGCCAACCGGCGTCTGCGCGAGATCGTGCAGGAGCGCTCGCCGGTGCCGGTGTTCATCCCCGAACCGATCCTGTGCACGGACAACGCCGCCATGATCGGGGCCGCCGCGTGGCGGCACCTCGACGAGGCCGTACCGCCCGAGTCGTCCCTCGACATCCACCCGACCGTAAAGCGCGACCCGCGCGCCCTCGCGCGGGCCGGGCGACGCTAATCCGGCGGCTCAACCCTCGAGCAGCGACGCGCCGTCGCGCAGCAGCGCGCGCTCAAGCGACGTAGCCAGCGCCGCCTCGGCCTCGTCGAGCGGCAGCGCCTCGACCTCGATGAGCGGAGGAGCCGGGTCGAGCTCGGCGTCGACGGTGACGGCGACAGCGCGCACCCACCCCACGCCGATGCGCCCCTCGCGCCAGCGGGCGACCCGGTGCGGCCGACGTTCACCGCACGCCAGCGGCTCCGCGGCCGGCTCGACGCCGAGGCGCGCCCCCAGTGCGTCCGAAACCACCTCAGCGATGCCGGTGTTGAAGGTCGGTCCGGCGACATTGAGCAGCCGCAGTGGCTCCTCGTCGCCGTCGCGGACCAGCACGAACCTCGCGGACTCCGGGCCGTCCGCACCGCCGAGTCGAATGACGAGCGCCAGGCGCTCCGGGTCCGCGGGGGCGTCGAGGGATTCGGCGGCGGATTCGGAGGTCACGGGACGCTCACGCGCGGAGGCGCAGCTGCGCCTCCAGTGGCCCGGCGTCCGTGATCGGCCCGACGACGGCGAGGTGCATCTCGTCCTCTACGATCAGCCGCTGCGCGACACGCTCGACGTCCTCGAGCGTCACGGCGTCGAATGCTGCGATCGCGTCCTCGGGGCTGAGCAGCGGCATGTCGAGCGCGGCGCGTGTCCCGTACCACGCGGAGATCGCGCGTGACTCCTCGAGCTGAATCTGGATGCGCGACCGCACCTGCTGCTTCGCGCGCTCCAGTTCGTCGGGATCAACCGAGGCGCGGATGCGCGTGAGCTCGCGGGTGATCTCCTCGACCGTGGCCTGCGCGTTGCCCGGGTCGACGCCGGCGTGCACGGCGAACGAACCCGCGTCCTGCAGGAACGACGACGCGGTATGCACGTCGTAGCAGAGCCCGAGCTCCTCGCGCAGGCGCAGGAACAGCCGCGAGGACATGCCTTCGCCCAGCACCACCGAGAGCAGGCCGAGCGCGTAGCGGTCGTCGTCGCGCGCGTCGAGCCCGCGCACGCCGAGGCTGACGTAGGCCTGCTCGGTCTCCTTCGTCACGAGCCGCACGCGCTCCCCGCGTGGCTCGTGTTGCGCCCGCAGCCACGGGGCGGGCGTCCCGGGCGCCCACTCCCCCGCCAGGGTCTCGACGAGGCCTCGCAGCGTCGGGGGGTCGACGGCGCCGGCCACGGCGATCACGGCGGCGTTCGCCACGTACTGCTCGCGGTAGTAGTCGCGGATGCGGTCGGGGGCGATGCCGGTGACGGACGCGGGCGTGCCGGCCACGTCGCGCCCGATCGGCTGGTCGGGCCACAGCAGCCCGTCCAGGGCGAGCGACGCCTGCTCGTCCGGCGCGTCCTCGACCGAAGCCAACTCCTCGAGGACCACGCGCCGCTCGCGCTCGATCTCCGCGTCCTGCAGCAACGAGTGCTGCACGGTGTCGGTGAGCAGGTCGAGCGCCTGCGCGGAGTGCTCGGCGGCGACCTTGCCGTAGTAGACAGTCAGCTCGCGGTCCGTGGCGGCGTTGAACAGCCCGCCAAGCGCATCGATCTCGATCGCCACGTCGCGCGGCGTCGGCCGCCTCGGCGTGCCCTTGAAGCAGAGGTGCTCCAGGAAGTGCGAGAGGCCGGCGTCGGCGTCGGTCGCCTCGTAGCGGGCGCCGGCGTTGAAGTAGATCGAGATGGCGACCGAGCGCGCGTGCGGCATCGGGCAGGCGACGATGCGCAGCCCGCTATCGAGCGTCATGATCTCGGGCACGGGCGAGGAGTCGCCGACACTCACCGCGGCACGTTCAATCACCATCGCAGCCGTTCATCACGCATGGGAACACGCGGGCCCGCGATGGTAGCAGCACGCCCCCGACGATCAATGCGTGGCGGGTGGTTGGGTACGCTATGACTCCAGCCAGAGCACGTCGCCGTGCAGGTCCGGGTCGTGCTCCCTGCTCGCGAAGACCTCGTACTCCGCGATCGACTCGCCGATGGTCGTGCCGCCGCCGTGGCCCGGCAGGACGACCGTCTCCGCCGGGAGCGTGAAGAGCCGCGAGGTGATCGAGGCGATCTCCTGCTGGAGCAGCTCGTTCGACCGCGTTGCGCCGGGGCCGCCGGGGAACAGCGTGTCTCCCGTGAACACCGCCCCGCCGAGTAGCAGCGAGATCGAACCGGGCGTGTGGCCCGGCGTGTGCATCACGCGCATGGTCGCTTCGCCGATGGCGATCTCGTCGCCATCCGCAAGAAGGTCGAACTCCCGGCCCTCTTCGAGGTCCGTCTCCTCGGCGCCGACGAGCACCGGCGCGGCGAGGGTTTCGAGCATCGTGTCCCAGCCGGCCGTGTGGTCGATGTGCGAGTGCGTCACGATCACACGCTCCACGGCGCGGTCGCCGACGGCCTCGGCCACCACCTCGAAGCCGGTGGGGATGTCGATCACCGTCGCCGGAACGCTCTCGTCGCGCGGGCGGATGATGTACGCGCTGTTGCCGTACGGCCCGACGTCGGCCATCCACTCCACGGTCACCAGGTCGTCGGCGTACACCTCGGGCATGCGGGGTCTCCCTCCCGTTCGCGGATGTCGGCGCGCAGCCTACCAAACGCGCGACGCCGGGAGACGGACCGCTACGAGGGCTCCTCGGCGGCGACGGGCTCGGGCGTGCGGGTGTCGAGCCCGCACGAGCCGTCGCGCTGCCACGCCAGGCCCTCGTCGCACAGCGCGCCGAGGAGCCGCCGGACGCGCGCGCGGCCCTCGGCGTCGGAGGCGAGGTCGCGCGCCAGCAGCGCGGTGCGCACCGGTCCCGCGGAGTCGCGCAGCGCGGCCATGATGCGGCCGCGGAGCTGGCGGTCGGAGCCCTCGAACCGCGCCTGGGCGCGTACGGGCTCGGCCTCCTCGCCGGCCTCGAAGCGCGGCCGCGCGGCGCAGAAGCGCGCGACGACGCACGCCTCACAGTCCGGCCGAGGCGTGCAGACCTGCGCGCCGTAGTCCATGAGCGCGGGGTTCCATCGGCTCGCGAACCCCGCGGGCGTCAGCCAGCGCGCGGTGTCCGCGATCTCGCGCGGCGGCGTCTCCTTCGCCGGTTGCAGGTCGCCGTGGACGAGCCGCCCGAGCAGCCGCACCACGTTGGTGTCGATGGCCGTGGTGTCCTCGCCGTACCCGAAGCAGCGCACGATCGCGGCGGTGAACGGGCCGACGCCCGGCAGCGCGAGCAGCGCCTGCTCGTCGCGGGGCACCTGCCCGCCGTGCACCGTCACGCAGCGACGGCACGCCTCGTGCAGGTGCACGGCGCGGCGTGGGTAGCCGCTGCTACCCCACACCCGCAGCACCTCGGCGGGCGACGCGGCGGCGACCGCATGGACGGTGGGGAAGGCGGCCACCCAGCGCTCCCACAGCGGGCGCGCACGCGACATCTGTGTCTGCTGCGAGCAGACCCCGGCGACCAGCGCCCAGTACGGGTTCCGCGCGTCGCGCCACGGGAAGCTCTCGGACTCCCGCTCGTACCAGTCGAGGAGCTGCGAGCGGACCTCGGAGAGTCCCTTCGGCCCCAGGGTCGGATCGAGGTCGGTCATGCTGTGAGCATAACTGCTCACGTGCGTGAGCGTCTTGACGCCGCGCGGAGTGCGTCGCCGCCGGGTCGCGCCCCGTGCAATAATCGGCTCGACGAATCCATCGTGTGACGTCAGCGCGCCGCGCGCCCGGCTCCCCGGCGCAGCGCGAGAGTGCGCAGACGGACACCGCAGGGATGCGGGACCTTGTGACCTCCACGCAGGCGGCGCTGCCGCTCGCCCACGTCTTGCCCGTCAGCGCGACCCTCACCGGCGAGGGCTCGCTCGCCGTCGGCGGCCGTGACCTCGCCGCGCTCGCCCGCGAGTACGGCACCCCGCTCTACGCGTACGACCACGCGACGCTGCGCGCGCAGTGCCGGGGCTTCCTGGACGCGTTCCGCGAGGAGTACCCGGAGACCGACGCGGTCTACGCGGCCAAGGCGTTCCTCAACCGCCCCTTCGCGCAGCTCATCGCCGCCGAGGGCTACGGCTTCGACGCCGTCTCGGGGGGCGAGATCGCCGTGCTGCGTGCCTCGGGCGTCGACATGTCGACGGTCTACTTCCACGGCAACAACAAGGGCCCCGACGAGCTCGCGCTCGCCATCGAGGCCGGCGTCGGACGCGTCGTCATCGACAACATCGACGAGATCGAGGTGCTCGAAGGCGTCGCGGCCGAGATGGACGCGACGCAGCCCGTGCTCGTCCGCCTCTCCCCGGGCGTCGACGCGTACACGCACGAGAAGACGACGACGGGCATCCTCGACACGAAGTTCGGCATCCCGATCGCGACTGGCGCCGCGGAGCGCGCGCTCGAGGCGATCGCGGCGGCCGACCACGTCGACTTCCGCGGCCTGCACGTCCACCTCGGCAGCCCGATCTTCCGCCTCGACCCCTACGTGCTGGCGATCGAGGTGATCGCGGAGTTCTGGGCCGACGTCGTGCGCGACAAACTCGGCCTCGACGTGCCCGAGTTCTCGATCGGCGGTGGCTTCGCGGTCGCGTACCGCGGCGAGCAGGAGCCACCCGAGCCGGCGGCCTACGCGGGCGCCATCGCAGGCGCGTTGCGGCGCGAGGCCGACGCGCGCGGGCTGGCCTTGCCGCGGCTCACTATCGAGCCCGGCCGCTCGCTCGTCGCGCGCGCGGGCATCGCGCTCTACACCGTCGGCGCGCGCAAAGAGGTGCCGGGCATCCGCACCTACGTCTCCGTCGACGGCGGCATGTCCGACAATGTCCGCCCAGCGATGTACGACTCGCCGTACGAGGTTGTCCCCGTCGAGCGCCCGCTCGACGATGCCGAGGAGACGATCACCCTCGCCGGCAAGTACTGCGAGTCCGGCGACGTGCTCGCACGAGACGTCGAGGTGCCGCGACTGCGAGCCGGCGAGGTCGTCGCGATGCCGGCCGCCGGCGCATACCACCTGTCGATGGCCTCCAACTACAACCTGGCGATGAAGCCCGCCTGCCTGCTCCTGGACGACGGAGACGTGCGCGTCCTGCGACGTCGCGAGACGCCCGACGACCTGATGGCGCTCGACGTGGACCTCGACGCATGACGACCGAGACGGCCGTCGCTGCCACGTGGGGCGTACACGGCCAGGCGCTGGCCACCGCGCAGGTGCGCGCGGACCTCGCCGCCGACCGCCTCGCGCACGCGTACCTGCTGACCGGCCCCGAGGGCGTCGGCAAGGCGACGCTCGCGCGACGGCTCGTGCAGGCGATCCACTGCGACACGCCCGCGGACGGCGTCGACCCATGCCTCGCGTGCGCGGCCTGCCGCCGCGTCGAGGATGGCGCCGCGCCGGACTTCGAGGTGGTCGCGATCGGTGGGCCGTGCGACGAGGAGGGACATCGCGACCACGCGGCCGACAACTCGACGCGCATCCGCATCTGCCAGGCCCGGCGGCTCACGCGGCTGTCTAGCCTCGCGCCCTTCCACGCGCCCCCGCACCACGCGCCGCGGCGCATCTTCGTCATCGACACCGCCGACGACCTACAGACCGAGGCGGGGCACGCGCTGCTCAAGACCATCGAGGAGCCGCCCGCATCGTCGCTGCTGATCCTGCTGGCGACCGACCCGGACGAGCTGCTGCCGACGATCCGCTCACGCTGTCGCGAGATCGCGCTGCGGCCGATGCCGCACGCGGAGTGCGCGGGCGCGCTGTCCAACAGCCTGGGCCTCGACGACGCGGAGGCCTCACGCCTCGCCGCGCTCGCGCGTGGGCGATACGGCCTCGCGGTACGGCTGCACAAGGACCCCTCGCTGATCCAGCTGCGGCACGCGGCCGCCGAGGACCTCGCCACGCTCGTCGCGGCGGGGCGCAACGAGCGCTTCGACTACGCGGCGCGCCTCGCGGGCCGCTGGCGGCGCGAGCGCCCGAGTGTGCTGGGCACGCTCGACGTCTGGCGCTGGCGGTGGCACGACGTGCTCGCGCAGGCCGCCGGCGTCGATGCCGCCGAGCCCGACGAGGTGGCGACGCTGCCGGCCATGCCGGTGGCCGACGCCGCGGAGGCGCTGCGCGCGACGCAGCGCACGCGCCAGCGACTGATCGAGAACACCAACCCGCAGCTGGCGGTCGAGGTCCTGATGTTGGACCTCCCGTACGTGGCTGCCGAAGGGGCAAGTAACGGAGAGGAGGCCCGCGCGGCCGCGTCTCTCGCGTCCTGAGCTTGCTCGGGACCGCGGGCAGCGCCGGCGGGAACACCATGGATGGCACGGTCGGGGTCCGCTTCCACGAAGCTTCCCCACTCACCTGGTGCAGTTCCGGCGACCTCGATCTCGGCGTCGGCGACTACGTCGTCGTGCGCACCGATCGAGGCGAGCAGCTCGGATGGGTCGTGCTCGCGCCCGACCAGATCCTCGCCGCGGAGCCCGAGGGCCCGCGGCGCGTCATCGAGCGCCTCGCCACCGAAGACGACGTCACGGCGTGGCGCGAGGCGCGCGAGCGCGCGCAGGAGGACATCAGCCGCGCGCAGGCGGTCGCGGCCCGTGAAGACCCGCGAGTGCGGGTCGCGAACGTCGTCTACAACCTCGCGGGCACCCGGGCCCACGTCACCTTCTCGGCGTCCGAACGCATCGAGCACCGGTGGCTGCGCGACGAGTGCGCCGACCTCCTGGACGCGGAGGTCACCGTCGAGCAGGTCGGCGACCGTGAGCGCGCGCGCTCGCTCGGCGATGTGGGCGTGTGCGGGCTCGCGCTGTGCTGCAAGAGCTGGCAGACGACGTTCCCCAACGTCTCGATGCGGCTCGCGCGAGAGCAGGACCTGCCGCCCAACCCCACGAAGATCTCCGGCGTCTGCGGACGCCTGCTGTGCTGCCTGTCGTTCGAGGTGGAGGAGTACCGCGAGCTGCGCGGCACGCTCCCGAAGGTCGGCAAGCGCCTGACCACGCCGGCGGGCCGAGCCCGCGTCATCCAGGTCGGGACGCTCAAGCAGACCGTCCGGTTGCGCATGGACGAGACCAACGAGGTCGTCGAGATGTCCGCCGAGGAGCTCGCCTCGCAGTACGGGACGGCCGTCCGCCCCGAGGAGCTGGACGCCACGGTCGAGGAGCGCGTGCGACAGCAGGACCGCGACCGCCGCGACAACCTGGTCGCGACGCTCGAGCCCGTGGCCGAGCCCAGCGGCGAGCGGCAGGGTCGGCCGGTCGAAGGCTCACAACAGCCCGCGCAAGAGGACGGTGAGAACCGCCCGAAGCGCCGTCGGCGCGGGAGGCGAGGCGGCCGGCGTCGACGCGGGCGTGGCGGTCAGGGCGGCGGCTCGGGCGGCTCGGGCGGATCCGGGGGCCAGTAGCGCGAATCGCTACGAGGCGTCGTCCAGCCCGCGCAGTTCCTCGACTGCGCCGTCGACGTAGAGGATGCCGACCGCGACGACC
This sequence comes from Chloroflexota bacterium, assembly GCA_009837285.1. Classification (GTDB taxonomy): domain Bacteria; phylum Chloroflexota; class Dehalococcoidia; order UBA2979; family UBA2979; genus VXMT01. Next base: position 18,817 of record VXTU01000081.1, read on the forward strand.
ATCTGCTCGAGCAGCTGCTGGCGCTGCCCGGGGTTGAGGCGCGCCTCGACCGCCATCTGGTCCACGATCTGACCGATCGTCGCCTGGCCGTCGGCTCCGCGGAGCAGGCGGGCGACCGGCACGCTGATCGGGGCGCCCTCGGGACGTCCCTCCGACGTCAGCACGAAGCCCCACTCGAACGAGTCGCGCTCCAGGGTCGGCTTGCGCTCGACCCGCTCGTCCGGGTCGAGCACCGGGGCGAAGGCCGCGATGGCCAGTGGTGACGTCGCCTGGAGCTGGGCGCGCCGGCGCGCTCGCTCCTCCTCGACGGCGCGAACGCTGCTCACGAACGTCGAGGGCGCGTCGCCGCGGTCCAGCACGGCGCGTTCGTAGCCGATCGGCGGCTGCCCGGCGACCATGCGCACGAAGGCGTGGCGAGGGGTGAACGCGTCCTCCTCGGAAATGCGGCGCGCTTCCCAGAAGTAGGACTCCGCGCTGCGGTTGCTCGAGTAGAAGAGCTGCGCCAGACGGTGGAAGCTCTCGTACTGCCCCAGGTACAGGCTCCGGTACGCCTCGGCCGCCGGTCCCTCGAGCGTCGGGTCTTGCAGCACCGAGCCGACGTACGCCGCCGCCGCCAGCCCGCTCGTGAGCGCGAGGTGGACCCCCGACGAGAACAGCGGGTCGATGAAGCACGCCGCGTCGCCCACGAGGATGTAGCCGGGGCCGACCATGCGCGTGGACAAGTACGACCAGTCGCGCACGACGTACGGGCCGTCGACCAGCTTCGTGCCCTCGATGAGCTCCGAGGTGCGCGGCGCGAGGTCGAGCTGCGCCTGGAACGCGGCCTCCACGCCGTCCTCGCGGATCGCGCGCTGGCCTTCTTCGCTGTCGACCACGGCCCCGACGCTGGAGACGCCGGTGTGGAGCGGGATCGCCCAGCACCAGCCGTGCTCGTACGACTCGATGAAGATGTTGGTGTCGGCCGGTTCGGGGAGGCGCGAGGCGCCCTCGAAGTACCCGTAGATCGCCAGGTTGCGGAAGAAGTCGTCCCACTCGCGGAGCCCGAGCGCACGGCCCAGCAGCGCCGTCTGCCCGCTCGCGTCCACTACCCACGAGGCCTGCACGAAGCCCTCGCCGCCGTCTTCGGTGCGGTAGGCAGCGCCGGTGGCGCGGCCGTCCAGGAACGGCACCTCCGTGACCTGGTGCCCCTCGCGCACGTCGACCCCGGAGGCGCGCGCGTGGTCGAGGAGGATGCGGTCGAACTCGGAGCGCACGACCTGGAAGGAGGTGGGGTAGCGCTCGCTGACCTCGTTGAAGTACCAGCTCCACGGCTCCATGTCGGAGCCCCACACCATCGTCGCCCCGCGCTTGCGCACGAACCCCGCCGCCTCGACCGCGGGAAGCACGCCCATCGACTCGAGCATGGGGACGCTCGCCGGCAGCAGCGACTCGCCGACGTGGTCGCGGGGGAAGTGGTCGCGCTCCAGCAGCACCACGCGCAGGCCCTTGCGGGCCATCATCGTGGCTGCGCTGCTGCCGCCGGGGCCGCCGCCGATCACGACGGCGTCGACGGGTGCGAGCGGCGAGGTGGTCACGGGGCGAGCAGTGCGGGCATCGCGGCTCCCTCGGGTGCCGGGCCTGGCGCGGATAGGCCGCGCCGACCGCCGCCGATCCTAGCATCGGGTCCGCTGCGCGATACCGAGCGGACGTTATGTGGCGTGTTGCGCGGCTGACGCCGGAGTTACGTCGCGAAAATCATGAATCGACGGTGGAACTCGCGGCATTGTTCCGTTAGGCTCCGCAACTCATAGGCTGGCGGAGACGCAATTAACAGAGGGAGGTCCAGCCATGGCCATAGACCAGGAAGAGCGTGTGTCCGGCTGGTGGACGCACTCGGTGGGCAGGCGGACCCTGCTGCGAGGAGGACTCCTCGGAGGCGTCGGCCTCGCGGCTGCGGCATTGATCGGCTGCGGCGGCGATGACGACGATGATGATGACGACGGCGCCGCGTCGACCACCACCACCACCACGACGACGACCACCACCAGCACCGCACAGGCGACCGCGACTGCGGCGCCCAGCGTCAACGTCACTCAGGACGACGATGACGACGACGAGGACGGCCAGGCTGAAGAGGCCGAGACCCTCGGCGAGCTGGTGCAAGACCCGGCACTGCCGTACCCGTACAACTTCCCGGAGCCGAACAAGACCCCGCAGCCGGGCGGCATCATGAAGGTGGCGGCGACCTGGAACTTCCAGTCGATCGACCCGATCGACTCGGCGGCAGGCGGCACGGTGACCGTGCCGAACATGGTCTACAACCGCCTGATCGGCTTCAAGCGCGGCCCCGCCGCGGACGTCTTCCAGCCGGAGATCGAGCCTGAGCTGGCCGCTTCGTGGGAGCGCTCCCCCGACGGCCTCACGTTCACGTTCGCGATCCAGCCACACGCCACATGGCAGAACATCGCGCCGCTGAACGGCCGCAAGTTCACGGCTGAGGATGCGGCTTTCGCCCTGAATCGCTACGCGACCGAGGGCGTGCACAAGTCCTACTACGCCAACGTTGCCGGCTTCGAAGCAGTCGATGACGAGACGTTCAAGATCAACATGGCGCAGGCGACGGCGGACTTCCTGAATCCGCTCGCCAGCAACAAGCAGACGATCTTCCCCAGGGAACTCGTCGACGACGACAGCATCGAGACCAATGCGATCGGCACGGGCCCGATGATCCTCGAGTCGCTCGAGCTGGGCCAGAACGTGCTCTTCAGCAGGAACCCGGACTACTGGGAGAAGGAAGTGCTCCTGGACGGGTTCGAGTTCCGGATCATGCCGGACCACCCCGCCCGCCTCGCGCAGTTCCGCGTCGGCAACATCGACTACGCCTACGGTGTGGTCTCGACGGTGCGTGACCTCAACGAACTGCTGGAGACGAACCCGGACGTCCAGGTCAACTTCATCCCGATTACGTACAACTCGATCAGCATGGGCATCAACCACACGCTCGAGAAGTACCAGGACGTGCGCGTCCGCCGCGCCCTCGCCATGGCGGTCGACCGCCAGGAGATGGTCGACATCGTCTTCGACGGACTGGGCAAGGCGCAGAACATCATTCCGTGGCCGTTCCTCTTCGACGAGGAGAAGTCGGTCGGTAGCCCCGAGGTCGGGCCGTACCTGCAGTACAACCCCGACGAGGCGAGGAAGCTGCTCGCGGCTGCCGGCGCCGAGGGCTTCACGATGAACAACAGCTACTACGCCTACACCAGTGCCCTGGAGCAGATGACCGAGATCACCTACTCGCAGCTTGCTCGCGTGGGTATCAACATGACTGGCGGCAAGGTGGACTACACCGAGTTCAACTCGCAGTGGGTCCCCTCGAAGCTTCCGGACTTCTCCACCTCGGCGTGGAGCACCAGCGGCTACGACGCCGACAACTGGTTCCACGGCCAGGTCCACTCGCAGTCGCCGGGCAACCGCTGGCGGACCAACGACGCCGAGATCGACGAATGGGCCGAGGCCCAGCAGATCGAGCTCGACCCGGCGGCCCGCGCGGACATCTGGCGCAAGATCTGGGACAAGGACCTCGACCAGGCCTACCGCCCGACGCTGCCGTGGGGCTTCAGCCTCGAGGTCTACCAGCCGTGGGTGCGCGGTCTGCGCTTCACCGGCACGGCCCCGGGCGACAACAACTCCTACTACACGTGGGGCGACCAGGTGCACTCGGCCTGGATCGACCCGGACATCGAGGGCCGCAGCTAAGCGCCTTCGACAGCGTGACGAACCTGAGGGGCGGCCAATCGGCCGCCCCTCTTGCGTCCCGGGCTGACCACCCGCCGCGAGCCCCTGCCCGACGACGCGAGCCACCTCTATCAACGAACGTTGTGTCGTAATGCCTCGTTCGGGTAGGCTGCCCAAATCTCAGGCGACGGACGAGGTAAGGAGATTTCGTATGGCTGAGTATCTCGACGAGCGCACTCATGGATGGTGGGCGCATTCCGTAGGCAGGCGGAGCCTCCTCCGAGGCAGCCTGATCGGTGGCGTCGGCCTCGCAGCCGCGGCGCTGATCGGCTGCGGCGGCGATGACGACGACGATGACGACACGACCGCCGACACCACCACGACCACTACCACCACCACCGCCACTACCGGCGGGACGACGTCGGGCTCCACCGACACGACGTCGGATTCCTCGACCTCCGGCGACGACGGTGGGACGGCAGAGCCTGTCGAGACGGTCGGCGAGCTCGTCCAGGACCCGAGCCTGCCGTACCCGTTCAACTTCCCGGAGCCGGACAAGGCCCCGGTCCCCGGCGGCGTCATGAAGGTGGCGGCGACATGGAACTTCCAGACCATCGACCCCACCACCTCGGCGGCCGGCGGCACGGTGACCGTGCCGAACATGGTCTACAACCGCCTGATCGGCTTCACACGGGGCCCCGCCGCGGACGTCTTCCAGCCCTCGATCGAGCCGGAACTCGCCGCCTCGTGGGAGCGCTCGCCGGACGGGCTGACGTTCACGTTCCAGATCGACCCGCGGGCCACCTGGCAGAACGTCGACCCACTGAACGGGCGCAAGTTCACGGCCGAGGACGCACGCTTCGCGCTGCACCGCTACGCAACCGACGGCGTCCACAAGGCCTACTACACGAACGTGGCCGACTTCACGGCCGTCGACGATGAGACGCTGGCGATCACGATGTCGCGGGCGACGGCGGACTTCCTCAACCCGCTGGCGAGCAACAAGCAGACCATCTTCCCGAAGGAGCTGGTGGACGACGGCACGATCACCACGCGGGCCATCGGCACCGGGCCGATGATCCTGACCGGCCTCGAGGCGGGTGTGAACGTGCTCTTCGACAAGAACCCGGACTACTGGGAGCGCGATGTGCTCCTAGACGGCTTCGAGTTCCTGATCATGCCGGACCACGTCGCCCGCCTCGCGCAGTTCCGGGTCGGCAACATCGACTACGGCTACGGGCTGGCCTCGTCGCTCCGCGACCTCGCGGAGATCGTGGACACGAACCCGGACATCCAGATCAACCTGCTGCCGACCACCTCCAACGGGATCACCGTGGGTCTGAACCACACGCTGGAGAAGTACAAGGACGTACGCGTGCGTCGCGCGCTCACCATGGCGATGGACCGCCAGGAGATGCTCGACATCATCTTCGACGGCGTCGGCAAGGCGCTGCACGTGATCCCGTGGCCGTTCCTGTTCGACGAGGAAGTGACGCTCGGCTCGCCGGAGCTGGGGCAGTGGTTCCGCTACGCCCCGGAGGAGGCGAAGAAGCTGCTGGCAGCCGCGGGGGCCGAGAACCTCGAGGTGAACAACAGCTACTACGCCTACACCAGCGGCCTGGAGCAGATGTCAGAGGTCTACCAGGCGCAGCTCTCCGAGGTCGGCATCAAGATGACCGGCGGCAAGGTGGACTACACCGAGTTCAACTCGCAGTGGGTCCCGAGCCAGCTACCGGACATCTCCACTTCGGCGTGGGCCACCAGCGGCTACGACGGCGACAACTGGTTCCACGGTCAGGTCCACTCGCAGTCGCCCGGCAACCGCTGGCGCACGAACGACCCCGAGATCGACGCGTGGGCCGAGGCTCAGCAGGTCGAGCTCGACGCGGACGCGCGCTCCGAGCTGTGGCGCAAGATCTGGGACAAGGACCTGGACCAGATGTACCGCCCGACGATGCCGTGGGGCTTCACGATCGAGATCTACCAGCCGTGGGTGCGCGGTCTGCGGTTCACGGGCACCTCGCCCGGGGACAACAACTCGTACTACACGTGGGGCGACCAGGTGCACACGGCCTGGATCGACCCGGACGTGGAGGGCCGAAGCGGCTAGGAGTCCTCGACGGCGTGCACAACCTGAGGGGCGGCCGAACGGCCGCCCCTCTTGCGTGTCCGGGTCCCGAGGCTGGCGGGAACGTCGGACGCAGCACTATACGCGATTGTAATGGATTCGGCCGCGGAGTAGGCTGCCACCACTTGGAGAGAGCGAACAGCACCCCTGGGGAGGAGGATTCTCATGGCCCTGGACCAGGAAGAGCGCTTGTTTGGATGGCGGACGCAGGCCGTAGGCAGGCGGGCCCTCCTACGAGGTGGCATGCTCGGAGGCGTCGGCCTCGCGGCCGCGGCACTGATCGGCTGCGGCGGCGACGACGATGACGACGACGACGAGGCCACGACCCAGACGGCCACCTCCGGCACGACCACCACAGCGACCACGTCGAGCGGAACAACCTCGGGCACGACGACATCGGGCAGCACGACCTCGGACACTACGGCTACGACCGACGAAGAGGAAACGGCGGTCGAGCCGCTGGGCGAACTCGTCCAGGACCCGGCGCTGCCGTACCCGTACAACTTCCCCGAGCCGAACAAGGTCCCGGTTCCCGGCGGCATCATGAAGGTGGCGGCGACCTGGAACTTCCAGTCGCTCGACCCCGTCGACTCCGCCGCTGGCGGCACGGTCACCGTGCCGAACATGACCTACAACCGCCTGATCGGCTTCAAGCGTGGTCCAGGCGCGGACGTGTTCCAGCCCGAGATCGAGCCCGAGCTGGCCGCTTCGTGGGAGCGCTCCCCGGACGGCCTGACGTTCACGTTCCAGATGCAGCCGGGCGTGACCTGGCAGAACGTGGCGCCGCTGAACGGCCGGCCCTTCACGGCGGAGGATGCCAGGTTCGCCATCCATCGCTACGCGAACGAGGGCGTGCACAAGTCGTACTACACCAACACCGCGAGCTTCGAGGCCCCCGATGACGCCACGTTGAAGATCAACATGGCGAAGGCGACGGCGGACTTCCTCAACCCGCTCGCCAGCAACAAGCAGACCATCTTCCCCAAGGAGATGGTCGACGACGGCAGCATCAAGACCGCCGGCGTCGGCACGGGCCCGATGATCCTGACCGGCCTGGAACTGGGCCAGAACGTCGAGTTCGTGAAGAACCCGGACTACTGGGAAAAGGACGTCCTGCTGGACGGGTTCGAGTTCCTCATCATGCCGGACCACGTGGCCCGGCTGGCGCAGTTCCGCGTCGGGAACATCGACTACGCGTACTCGCTGGTGTCGAGCGTGCGTGACCTCAACGAGGTCCTGCAGACGAACCCCGATGTCCAGGTCAACTTCATCCCGGTGACGTACAACGGGCTCAGCCTGGGGATGAACCTCACGCTGCCGAAGTACTCGGACGTGCGCGTGCGTCGAGCGCTTTCGCTAGCGATCGACCGGCAGGAAATCCTCGACATCGTCTACGACGGCCTGGGCAAGGCGCTCAACACCATCCCGTGGCCGTTCCTCTTCGACGAGGAGGCGACGATCGAGTCGGGGCTCGCCGGCAACTGGCTCCGCTATGACCCGGACGAGGCGATCAAGCTGCTGCAGGCAGCGGGGGCCGAGGGCCTTGAGATCATCAACAGCTACTACGCCTACACCAAGGGCTTCGAGCAGCACACGGAGGTGATCCAGGCGCAGCTCCAGAGGGCCGGCATCAAGATGGGCGGCGGCAAGGTGGACTACACCGAGTTCAACTCGCAGTGGGTCCCCTCGAAGCTCCCGGATGTCTCGACCTCGGCGTGGAGCACCAGCGGCTACGACGCCGACAACTGGTTCCACGGCCAGGTGCACTCGGAGTCGCCGGGCAACCGCTGGCGGATCAACGACGCCGAGATCGACGAGTGGGCAGAGGCCCAGCAGCTCGAGCTCGACCCCGATGCCCGCAAGGAGCTCTGGCGGAAGATCTGGGACAAGGATGCCGACCAGTCGTACCGGCCGACCATCCCGTCCGGCTTCTGGCTGGAGGTCTACCAGCCGTGGATGCGCGGGATCCGCTTCACCGGTACCGCGCCGGGCGACAACAACTCGTACTACACATGGGGCGACCAGGTGCAGTCGGGCTGGATCGACCCGGACGTGGAGGGCCGCAGCGGCTAGCAGCTCCTCGACAGTGTGACGAACCTGAGGGGCGGCCTCCGGGCCGCCCCTCTTGCGTGTGCCATATGTCGTCGGATTGGTCGGGGAGGCCGGATTTGAACCGGCGACCTCCTGACCCCCAGTCAGGTGCGCTACCAAGCTACGCCACTCCCCGACGCGGCAGCCCGACGATGGTAGCAGGCGCCCGACAGGCGAGCGATGGGCGGGCGGGCGAGGCGCGCCGCCCTCGGCCGCAGCTAGGCGAGCCCGGCGCTGCGCGCACCGACGATCAGCACACCACCGAGCGCGGCGACCCCCACGTACTGCGCGACCACCGCGCGGCGCAGCTGCAGCGTGAGGTGTGCGTGCAGCAGCCCGCTCGCGAGGAAGAAGGCCAGCAGCAGCGCCAGCGAGGCGAGGTACCCGTCGAGCGGCACGTAGTGCAGCGCCCATCGCAGCTGGGTCACCACCAGCGCCACCACGCCGCCGAACGCCACCGTGTCCGACAGCTCGGCCTGCCCGTCGCGCAGCAACTCGATGGCCAGCAGGCCGGCCGCGAAGGCCACCGCAGCGAGAGCGGCCGGGAGCCCCAGCTCGAAGACGTAGGTGAGCGAGAACAGCGCGAACGCGGTGATGTAGACCGCGCCGCTCGTGGCAGGGCGCGCGAACGCCCGCCAGCGCTCGTTGGGGCGGACGGAGTGCACCTGCGCGACGAGGATCGCCCCGAAGCCCAGGCCCGCGCCGAGCCCCCCGAGCAGCGTCCACCAACCCCTCGACAGTTCCTCGAGGAGTACCGGGACGGCGAGCGCGTAGAGCGCGGGGAGCAACACCTGCGGCGTTGGGTCGATGCCGAGGTCGACCGAGCGAGCGCGCGCCAGCCGCAGCACGCGATCCGTCCCGGCCCCGGCCGCCACCGCGCCCGCCAGCGCGATCCACGCCGGCGTGGGCTCGATCAGCAGGAACATCAGGAACGCGAGCGTGACAGCCAGGGTCAGCACCACCACCGGCGCGTCGACGACGCGCAGCGCCGTCCGACGCCCGTCGTGCGCGACCTGCATGATGCGCGGCGCCTCGCCGGCCTCTTCCGAGGCGACGGAGGGCGCGTGGGTGGTTTCCTCGGGTATGTCGGGGTCGGCCGATTCGGTCGGGTCGGTCACTTCGCGGGCATGGCCGCGAACTGGGGTTCCGCCTCACCGAACATCTCGGCGGCGTTGCGGTACCAGATGCGGTCCGCCTCCTCCTCGGTCAGTTCGAGCTTCGCCATGATGTCGCGCAGGCTGCCGACGTGGTCGCTGATCTCGTCGTCACCGCAGTCAGAGCCCCAGACCAGCTTCTCGACGCCGATCTCGTTGCCGATCAGGCCTCGCTCGTAGGAGTGGCGCTCGATGGTGTCGCCGCCGGAGAGGTCGAACACCACGTTGTGACGCCACCGCGCCACCGAAGCCGCCTCGTCATAGTTGCCAGTGCCGCCCATGTGCGCGCCGATGATCGGCAGGTCCGGGAAGTTGTTGGCGATCGTGTCGAGGTGGAACGGGCGCATGCGCAGCGCGGAGACGTCGCGCGGCACGCGGCTCCGGAACTCGCGCCAGCGCATGAACGCCTCGGCGGCCGCGGGGTCGCGCCGCGGGTGGGTGATCGCGTAGTCGACCCCACCGCCGATGACGCCACAGTGGAAGAGGACGGGCATCCGCAGGTCCTCGGCCTCCGCGTACATGTGGAAGTAGCGGTAGTCGTCGTAGGGCAGGCGGGAGCCGATGATCTTGAGGCCGCGGTACCCGAGCCCGTGCAGCCGGGTGACTTCGCCGCGCGGCGTGTCGTCCACCAGCAGGTGGGCCACCGGCACCATCAGGTCCTCGTGGCGGCGCAGGTACGCGAGCGCATCGTCATGGTTCGGGCCGAACTCCCGACTCCCGCCCGAGAGCACCGAGGCGCGCACCACGCCGGCCGCCCGCAGCCGGTCGGCGCGCCGGTCGATCGCCTCGGTATGGTCGTTGTTGTCGGGGTCTTCCCAGTTCCGCGGGAAGTGGCAGTGGACGTCCCAGATCACCGTTCGCAGCCCCTTCGACATGCCTCGAACGTGGTCGTGCGAGAGTAGCTCACGGCCGTCGTAGCGTCTGGATGGCGCGCACCTCGAAGCCCATGCGCTCCCAGAACGCGAGCGCCGGCGTGTTCAGCGAGAGCACCGAGGCCTCCACAAGGTCCACCCCGTCCGCACGCTGCCGCGCCAGCCACGCCTCGACTGCCGCGCGGCCCACGCCCCGGCGGCGAAACGCCGGAGCGACGTAGCACTCGATGACCTCTCCCACGTTGCGGTGCTCCTCGGGCCAGTCGGGCACGACGCGGGAGATCAGGAAACCAGCACGCTCGCCGTCGGCGACCATCCACTCGATGCGCTGCCCACCGGGGTCGTCTTCGAACGCGCGAGCGTAGTCCTCCGGCGCCGGCGCCGGATCCCACGGCAGCTCGTACGCGTCGAGCTCGCGCAGGTAGTCGCCCAACATGGCGACGAAGTCCGCCTGCTCGGAGTCGTGCACGAGCAGGAGCTCGACGGCCGTCATACGCGCCCCCCGGCCGCCGCAGGCTCGCGCACCGCGGCGTCGCTCGGCGGCGAGGTGGCTAGCAACCGCAGCAACAGCTCGATCGATTGCAGCCAGTCCTCGCCCAGGCGGTCGCGGGTCACCCGCAGCTGGGTCCGGCCCACCTCGATCGCCGGCGGCAGCGCCGGCAGGCGGCGACGGCTGAACGGGCTGTCGTCGACGGCGCCGATGACCACCACGTCGCCCTCGATGCGGACGGCCGCGACACGCGCCTCGCCGGCAGCGAGGCGGATCCGCACGAGGCCGAGCAGCTGCTCCAGCGCCGGGGGCGGTGCGCCGAAGCGGTCCTCGATCTCCGCGCGCAGTTCCGCGGCGGCATCGACCGAGCGCAGCCCCGCGATGCGCTGGTAGAGCGCCACGCGCGCCTCGATGTCCTCCATGTACGGCTCCGGGATGTACGCCGTCACCGGCAGGTCGACGGAGACCGGGGGCGGCGGTGCCGCCGCCGGCTCGCCGTCGTGCGCGGCGCGCTGTTCTGCGACCGCCTCGGCGAGCATCTGCGTGTACAGGTCGAAGCCCACAGAGGCGATCTGGCCGCTCTGCTCGGCGCCCAGCAGGTTGCCCGCACCGCGGATCTCGAGGTCGCGCAGCGCCACCTGGAAGCCCGCGCCCAGCTCGGTCGCCTCGAAGATGGTGGCGAGGCGCTGCTGTTGGACTTCGGTCAGCACGCGGTCGCGCCGGTGCAGCAGGTACGCATGCGCCTGCTGCGCCCCACGCCCGACGCGCCCCCGGAGCTGGTAGAGCTGCGCCATGCCGAGCAGCTCGGCGCGGTCGATGATGAGCGTGTTCACGTTCGGGATGTCGATGCCCGACTCGATGATCGTCGTGCATACCAGCACGTCGGCTTCGCCCGCCGAGAAGCGCTCCATCACACGTCGCAGCACGGCCTTCGGCATCTGCCCGTGGCCGACGATCACGCGCGCCTCCGGGGCCAGTGCCCGCACCTGCTCGGCGACGCGGTCGATGGTCTCGACGCGGTTGTGGACGAGGTAGACCTGCCCACCGCGCTCCTGCTCGTTGAGGATCGCGTCGCGCACCAGCGCGTCGTCCCACTCGGCCACGAACGTCTGCACGGGCAGGCGGTCCTCGGGCGCGGTGTCCATCGGCGACATGTCGCGGATGCCGGCCAGCGACATGTGCAGCGTGCGAGGGATCGGCGTCGCCGACAGCGTCAGCACGTCGACCTCCAGGCGCATGCGCTTGAGCCGCTCCTTGTGCGCCACGCCGAAACGCTGCTCCTCGTCGATGACGACGAGGCCGAGGTTCCCGAACTCGATACCGGGCTGGAGCAGCCGGTGCGTGCCGATCACGATGTCGATCTCGCCCGAGCGCAGCCCGACGCCGACCTCGCGCGCCTCTGCGTCCGTGCGGAACCGCGAGAGCGCCTCGATGCGCACCGGGAACGGCGCGAGGCGCTCGCGGAAGGTGCGTTCGTGCTGCTGAGCCAGCACGGTCGTGGGGACGAGCACGGCGACCTGGTAGCCGTCCTGGACGGCCTTGAACGCCGCTCGCACGGCGACCTCGGTCTTCCCGAACCCGACATCGCCGAGGACGATGCGGTCCATCGGCCGCACCGCCTCCATGTCCTCCTTGACGGCGGTGATCGCGACGAGCTGGTCCTCGGTCTCCTCGTACGGGAACGCTGCCTCCATCTCGCGCTGCCACTCGGTGTCCAGGCCGAACGCGTGGCCGCGCAGCAACTGACGCGCGGCGTAGAGCCGCAGCAGGTCGGCGGCGACGTCGCCGACGGCCTCGCGCACCCGTGCGCGCGTGCGCGCCCACTCCTGCGTGCCGAGGCGCGTCAGCCGCGGGATATGGCCCGAGGAGGCGATGTAACGGGTGACGCGGTCGATCTGCTCGATGGGGACGTAGAGCCGGTCGTCGCCTGCGTAGTTGAGCTGGAGGTAGTCGCGCTGCTCGTCACCGACGGCGCGACGCACGATGCCCGCGAAGCGCGCGATCCCGTGCTCGGAGTGCACGACGAAGTCGCCGGGCGAGACCTCGGCGAGGAACTGCGCACGGTGCGATGCCGACTGCCGCAGCGCGCGCCGCTTGCGCACGAAGCCCATCAGCTCGGCGTCGGTCGCGAGCGCGACGCGCCCCTCGGGCGTTTCGATCCGCCACCCGCCGGGCAGCGAGCCCTGGACGAGCGACAGCGAGGCGCCCGCGGGCGGCGCGTCGAGGCGTTCGAGCACCGAGGCGTCGAGGCCGGCCTCGGCCAGCAGCTCACCGAAGCGCTGCGCCTGCTGGGTCAGCACGACGATGCGGTCGCCGCGCGGCACGCTGCGCACCAGCTCGCGGGCGGCGGCCTGGAGGCGGCCCGCGTAGGCGTCGTGCGGCGCGAACGGGACGCGGAAGCCGTCGCGCTCGCGGCCGGTCGCCCACCGTTCGAGGTCTGCGCGTGGCGCGCGCTGGTCGAGCTCGCGGATCAGCGCCTGCTCCTCGAGGTGCGGGAGCGGCGCCTCCGGCCCGATATCACCGACGGCGACGAGCTGGTCGCGGCGCTCGGCGGCAAGCGCATCCTGCTCGGCGGCGGCGGCGTGGACTGCGTCGGGCTCGTCGACGATCACGAGCGCGTTCGGTCCGAGGTGGTCGAGCAGCGTCGCCCGTGCGGCGAGCGGGCCGTAGCGGGCGGGCGAGGGCAGCTCCCCGCGCCGCAGCGCCGCCAGCTCCTCCGCGGCGAGATCGTCGAGCGCGTGACGTCGCGCGGGCGCGAGGTGTCCGGCGAGCTCGCTCAGCGCCTCGCGGCTTGGGAACCACTCGCTCGCCGGGCCGATGTGCACGTCCTCGACCATCTCGACGGTGCGCTGCGTCTCCGCGTCGAACCGCCGGATCGACTCGACCTCGTCGCCGAACAGTTCGATGCGCACCGGCGTCGGCTCCGTCGGCGGGAAGACATCGACGAGGCCGCCGCGGCGGGCGGCCTGTCCGGGCTGCTCGACGAGCGGGCCGACGTCGTACCCTGCTGCGACGAGGCGCGCGGCGAGCACCTCGATGGTGACGCGGTCGCCGACGGCGACGCGGGCAGGCCCGGCGCCCAGGTCGGCGGGCCGCGCGGTGGGGCCTGTCACGGCGGCCGTGGAGGCGACGATGAGTGGCGGCGGGCCACCGCTCCCGCGCGCAAGGTGCGCGAGCACCTCGAGCCGACCGCGGGTCACGTCCGTCGGTGGGTCCTCGCGCGCGTAGGGGAGGCCGGTGCGCGCCGGGAACGGGACGGCCGCATCGCCGGCCCACGCCCGCAGCGCGTCGAGCGCCGCGTCCGCGTCCGTCTCGCGAGGCACGATGAGCAGCGTGGGCGTGCGCAGCCGGCGCCACAGCCAGGCGGCGACGGTCGTCTTTGCGGCGTCGAGCACGCCGATGGTGGCGCGCCCGCCCGCTCCGAGGGGGGCCGCCGACGCCGCAAGGGGCTCGACACGGTCGAGGCTGCCGAGAAGGGGGGCGAGCTGCAGAGGCTCCTCGCTTCGTTGTCACGTCGAGGGGGACGCCGAAACAGGGGCGCTCCCCGCGGGAGTCCCCTTCGGACGCGACCCTTCGCCACTCCAGTGTAGCGCCGCGCCCGCGAAGGGCGAGGCCTCATGAAGGCTCGCCTGCGTCGTGATCGGGTCTGGGCCGGGGGCTACTCGCGACGGTTGAGCCGGTTCATCGCCGCCTCGACGCCCTCGCTCACCGCGAACTCGATCGCGTCGGCTACGTCGCGGATCGCGGCATCGAGGGCGGCCCGTTCCTCGGGGCGGGGGCGGGACAGCACCCAGTCGGCCACGCGGTCCGGGTCGCGCACGGGGCGGCCGCGGCTGTGCTCCTCGTCCGGGTCGTCGGGGTCCGGGTCGTACGGGCGGTCGATGCCTATGCGGATGCGCGGGAAGTCGCCGCCACCGAGCGCGTCGAGGATCGAGCGCATGCCGTTGTTGCCGCCGTGCCCCCCGTGCGGCCGCATGCGCACGCGCGCTACGTCCATGTCGATGTCGTCGTGGATCACGAGGAGCTGATCGCGCCGCAGGCTGAGCCGCCGCAGCTCCGAGGCGACCGCCGGGCCGCTCTCGTTGTACCAGCTGCGCGGCGCGGCCAAGTGCAGCGCGCGGCTGCCGACCTCCACCGTCGCGCGCCACACGCGCGTGTCGCGCGCGAGCTCGGCGCCGTGGCGCTCGGCGAGGCGCTGGATGGTCCACATCCCGACGTTGTGGCGCGTGCCCTGGTACTCAGGCCCAGGGTTGCCGAGGCCGACGATGAGCCGCGGCCGCGGGGCCTCGCCGGGCTCGTCGGCGACGTCGTCGGGCGCCTCTTCGTCGCGCTCGGCGCGCGTCGTGCCGAGGCGATCACGGAAGGCGGCGAAGCGGCGTCGCAGGCCCATCGCCCCCATCGTCCGGCGCGGTGCGTCCCCGCGCAACGCGGGCTCGGTGACGGCGCTTCTGGAGCCCCATGTTAGGCCCGTCACGCTGCCGCGCGTTCCGTCAACGTGCTGTATGATCCGCGCGCCTCGCGACCGGCGAGGCGGGAACGAGGAGACACCTCCAACATGAGCGACGGTAACGGGCCCATTGCGGCCGCGCGTGCCGACGGACGCACGCTGCTGACCGAGGTCGAGTCCAAGCAACTGCTGCACGACGCCGGAATCAACGTCACCCAAGCGCGCCTCGCGACGAGCGCCGACGACGCCGTGGCCGCCGCCGACGACATCGGCTACCCCGCGGTCCTCAAGGTGGTCTCCGGCGACATCGCCCACAAGTCCGATGTCGGCGGCGTCGAGCTCAACCTCGGCGACGGCGACTCCGTCCGCGCGGCGTACGACCGCATGATGTCGGCCGTTGCCGAGAACGCCCCCGGATCAAGCGTCGACGGCGTCTCGGTGCAGCAGATGGCCGCCCAGGGCACCGAGGTCATCATCGGCACCACCACCGACCCGCAGTTCGGCCCCGTCCTCGCCTTCGGCCTCGGCGGCATCATGGTCGAGGTCCTGCGCGACGTGGCGTTCCGCATCGTCCCGCTCGAAGCTCGCGATGCGCGCCAGGTCGTGCGCGAGATTCGCGGCTACCCGGTGCTCGAGGGCGTGCGCGGCCAGCCCGGCGCCGACCTCGACGCGCTGGAGGCGATGATCCTCCAGGTCTCCGAGTTCGCGAACGACCACCCCGAGGTCGCCGAGCTCGACCTCAACCCCGTCTTCGCCTACCCGGATGGCGCCATCGCGGTCGACGCGCGCGTCGTGCTGGCGGAGGAGTAGCGTCGTGGCTGTCGACCGCGACCGGCTGCACCGCACGCTGACCCCTCGCTCCGTCGCCGTGGTGGGCGCGAAGGGCCCCGACTTCGGGTGGCTGGAGAACAACCGCGACTTCGTCGGCCCGCTCTACTCGGTGCAGCTCGACCCGAACGAGATCACCGAGATCGAGAAGCGTGGCTTCACCAACTACCTCAAGCTCGAGGAGGTCCCCGAGGACATCGACCTCGTGATCTGCGCGGTGCCACGGCCGATCGTGCCGTTCATCGTGTCCGACTCGATCAAGAAGAACGTCGGCGGTATGGCGATCTTCTCGGCCGGCTTCGCCGAGACCGGCGAGGAAGAGGCGACTGAGCTCCAGGACCGCATCGTCCAGCTCGCCAACGACGCGGGCATGCCGATTGTCGGGCCCAACTGCATGGGCGTGTACAACCGCCGCCAGGGCGTGAAGTTCAGCGACGGCGTCGACCACGGCGACGGCGGCACCGTCTCCATCATGGGCCAGAGCGGCACGCACACCATCGGCGCGACGACGATGGCGCAGCGCGTCGGCATCCCGGTGAGCCGCGGCATCTCCTTCGGCAACGCCGTGGTCGTCAACGAGGCCGACTACATCGAGTACCTGCGCGACGACCCCGACACCCAGGTCATCGGCGTCTACCTCGAGGGCCTCAAGGACGGGCGGCGCTTCTTCGAGGCGCTGCGCTCGACCACACCCAAGAAGCCCGTCGTGATCTGGAAGGGCGGCCAGACCGCCGCCGGCCAGCGCGCGACGCGCTCGCACACCGCCTCGCTGGCGACGCCCATGGCGACGTGGAACGCGCTGCTGGCGCAGACCGGCGCCATCCCGGCGAACTCCGTCGACGAGCTGGTCGACGTGCTCCAGGTGCTCGTCCACACGACTCCCCCGCGGGGCCGCAGGCTCGCGCTGATGGCGATGACCGGCGGACAGTCGGTCGCGATCTCCGACGCCGTCGGCCGGCAGGGCCTCGAGGTGCCCGAGCTGGCGGACAAGACCTACGAGACCATCGGCGAGTTCTTCAACGTGATCGGCGGCTCGTTCCGTAACCCGTTCGACATGGCGAACACGATCGGCATGGCGGGCGACTCGGCGAACCTCGCACGCATCATGAACGCGGTCAGCGAGGACCCGAACATCGACGCAATGGTGTTCGAGGTAGCCGCGGGGTTCTTCTCGCGGATGTGGCGAGACGAACCGGAGCGCCTCGATGAGATGCTCGATACCCTCGACGGGTTCCGCGAGCGGACGGGCCTGCCGATCGTGACGGTGATGCACGCCGGAGCGATCGACGACGAGGTGATACCGATCCGCGACCAGGTGGTCGCACGCGGCTTCGCCGTCTTCCCGAGCTTCGACCGCGCGGCGCTCGCGCTGTCGCGGGTGATCAACTACTACGAGTGGGTCGACGAGGCCGGGTAGGCCAAGCCTCGAACACCTCGCGAGACACGGAAGCCCCCGCTCCGGCGGGGCTTCTGATTGTGCTACCAACCGGCAGTCACTCGCTCCCGGAACTGTGTACGCGCTTTACGCTAACGATGTTGGCAACTAGCATCGTCTACGCACGTGAGCAGTTTCCGCGCCGACAGGAGTGATCCGTGCCAGACTCCCCCTTTGACGACTACCTCGACCTCGTGGAAGCCGCAGGCGAACTCGGGATCCACCCCCAGAGCCTGCGACGTCTCATCAAGCAGAAGCGCGTCCCCGCCGTCCTCTTCGCCGGCAAGTACCTGATCGAGCGCGACAAGCTCGAGATGTTCAAGGCCA
>VXTU01000101.1 GCA_009837285.1 Chloroflexota bacterium
GTGGGCGTCGGCGTCGGCGTCGGCTCTGGCGCGGGCGTCGCGGTGGGTGTGGCGGGCGTCACGGCGGGCGGCGGGCTGGCGGTCGGTGTGGGCGCGGGGGTGTCGCCCGACCCGCCGAACGGGTTGCATCCGACGAGCGAGACGCTGAGGAGCGTCAGGACGCCGAGGACCGAAGCACGGAGGCTCATGGGATCGACGTTAGCAGGTGAGTCAGCCCTCGCCGCCTACACCAGCACGAGATTGTTGCGATGCACCACCTCGTCGCCATAGTCATAGCCAAGCACCTGCTCGATGCGGTCCGAGTGCATGCCGCGGATGCGCTCGACGTCGCCCGCCGCGTAGTTCGTGGTGCCGCTGGCGATGTGCTCGCCCTCGCGCGTCTCGACGCGCACCACGTCCCCACGGCCGAAGTCGCCGGTCGCGGCGACGATGCCCGCCGGCAGCAGTGACTTGCCGTCGCGCACGAGCGCGCGCACCGCGCCCTCGTCGACCGTGATGCGGCCGCGCTCGCGCAGCGCCGAGAGCAGGAAGCGGCGCCGGCTCTCGAGTCGGTCGACGGTCGGGTAGAAGTGGGTGCCCACGCTCTCCCCGGCCACCGCGCGGGTCACGGCGTCGGACTCCCGGCCGTCGGCGATCACCGCGTGCGCGCCGGACTGCGTCGCCAGCCGTGCCGCCTCGACCTTCGTCGCCATGCCGCCGGTGCCGAGCCGTCCGGCCTGCCCCGCCGCCGCCTCCTCGATCGCCGGGCCGATGTGGTCGACGTGCTCGATGAGCCGGGCGTCGGGATCCGACGCGGGGTCGGCCGTGTAGAGACCCGCAGTGGCGGTCAGCAGCAGCAGCAGGTCGGCGTCGACGAGGTTGGCGACCTGGGCGGAGAGGTTGTCGTTATCGCCGATGGTGGCGTCCTGGATCTCCTCGATGGAGACGACGTCGTTCTCGTTGACGATGGGCACGACGCCCAGGTCGAGGAGGGCAAGCAGCGTGTTGCGGGCGTTGAGGTAGCCCTGGCGGTCGGCGAGGTCGCCGCGGGTGAGCAGCGCCTGCGCGGCCGTGATCCCCCGCCCGGCAAGCAGCTCGTCCCAGTACCAGAAGAGCTGCGCCTGCCCGACGGCTGCGAGCACCTGCCGGCGCGTGAGGTGCTGGGGCCTCGATGCCCGGCTGCCGAGCCGCGCCCGCCCCGCGGCGATGGCGCCCGAGGTCACGAGGATCACCTCGCAGCCAAGCTCGCGGACGTCGGCGATCTGACCGGCGATGGCGGCCATCACGTCGCGGTCGAGCTGCTCGGTGCCGGCGGTGAGCAGGTTGGTGCCGCACTTCACGACGAGGCGCCGGCGCTGCCGTTCACCGTTCGCGGTCTCGCGTTCACTCACCTGCGCCTCGCAAGCATCTCGCCGGGATCGATCATAGGATCGCCACCTCGCCGCTGTGGGTCGAGCAGCCGGCCGGGAGGGCCAGGGCGTGTCGGAGCTTGCATCGCCGCCGGAGTCTGCCGTTGAGGAGTGGCCGTGGAGGCGCGTGCTCGTGCTCGCGGCGGTCGTGCTGCGCCGGGCGACCGCGAACTTCATCGAGGACCGTGGCACCCAGCTGGCGGCGGCGGTCTCGTACTTCGCGCTGATCTCCCTGTTCCCGCTGGTCCTGCTGGCGTTCTCCGTGTTCGGGCTGCTGCTCCGCGACACGGAGTTGCAGAGGCGCGTGCTCGATGAGCTCGTCGCCGGCATCCCGGTGGACGCGCCGCTCGTGGAGGAGACCCTCGCGCACCTCGCCGACGGAGGGTTCACCGTCGGGCTGCTCGCGCTTGGCGCCACGGTCTGGACCGGCAGCGCGCTCGCCGCGGCGCTGCGCAACGCGCTCAACGAGGTGTTCGATGTCGAGCAGCGCCGACCGCTCGTGATCGGCAAGCTGATCGACTTCACGATCGCGCCGGCGCTCGGGCTGCTGCTGCTCGCCTCCTTCCTGCTGACGACCGTGTGGCGCGTGGCGCAGGCCGAGGCGGTGGACCTCGGCATCCTGCGGAACCAGTCGTTCTTCTGGGAGCTGGGCGCGGTCGGGATCGCCGGGGTGATGACGTTCCTCGCGTTCCTGTTCCTGTACTGGCTGTTGCCCAACTCCCCGTTGCGCGTGCGCTACCTGTGGCCCGGCGCCCTCCTCACGGCCGTCTCGTTCGAGGTGGTCAAGTTTGGGTTCGCGTTCTACCTCGCGAACGCCGGGCATTACGACGTGATCTACGGGTCGCTCGGCGGCCTGATCACACTGCTGGTGTGGGTCTTCGTCAGCGCCAACATCATGATCTTCGGCGCGGAGGTCTCGGCCGAGATTCCTCGCGTGCTGGAAGGGCAGGCCCGCCAGGGGGTCGAGGGCACGCGTGACGTGCGGTGGCGCGAGGCGACGTTCCTGCTGGTGCGCGGGCTGGTGCTGGGGCCGGGTGAGAGGGAGCCGGAGACGCAGCAACCGGCGTCGCCGCCCGGCGAGGATTGAGGCCTGTGTGTATGATTGTCGTTAATAACGACCTTCGTTATCATGGCTGAACCAGTAAGGAGATTCCGGAACAGGGATGCGCAGCGGCTGTTCTTCGGTCAGCGGGTGCGAAGGCTGCCCCAGGATATTCAACGCCGCGCGCGAATGAAGCTGCAGCGGGTCGTGGCTGCTACCGCACTCACGGACCTGCTGGTTCCACCCTCGAACCACCTG
This sequence comes from Chloroflexota bacterium, assembly GCA_009837285.1. Lineage (GTDB taxonomy): Bacteria > Chloroflexota > Dehalococcoidia > UBA2979 > UBA2979 > VXMT01. The sequence goes on from VXTU01000101.1 coordinate 2,689, forward strand.
AGGCCCTCCGAGGCGACCGGCAGGGGCAGTACAGCATTCGAATCAACGATCAGTGGCGCATCTGCTTCGTCTGGACCGACCGGGCCGCGATGGAGATCGAAGTCACGGACTACCACTAGGGAGCGAACATGACGACGACAGCCGCACCCATCCACCCGGGGGAGCACCTCGCCGAGATCCTGGATGAGCTTGGCATCAGCCAGTACCGCCTGGCAAAGACGATCGGCGTGCCCGCGATTCGCATCAACGACATTGTGCACTGCCGCCGTGGCGTGACGGCCGACACCGCTCTGCGCATTGGGCGCGCCCTGCGGATGACGCCCGAGTTCTGGCTGAACCTGCAGAGGATGTACGACCTTGAGATCGCGCGCGCCGCGGTCGATGTCAGCGCCATCGAGCCACTCATTGAGCCGCTCGAGGACCCGTCGCCGCCGGAGGATTGACGCGACGCCCGGCGACTACGCCCGCCAGATCACCAACCGCGACTCCAGACCCTCGATGGTCGCATCCGTCGACGCCGCACCGTCTGGCGCGTCGCCCTCGAGAGGCTCGAGCGACATGGCGAGCGTCTCGCCCGACACGTACTCGCCGTGGCCGTCGAGGACGGCCTCTAGCTCGTCGTCGCCGGTGTATCGCACGTGGATGCGGTCGGTGATGTCGAGGCCGGCCTCGCGGCGCAGGTCCTGCAGGCGTCGCACCACATCGCGCGCGATGCCCTCTGCGACCAGCTCCGGCGTCAGTGTCGTCTCAACCAGCGCGCTGTAGCCCGCGTCCTCTGCGGCGCTCCAGCCTTCGGCCGCCTCGACGTCCACGAGCACGTCGGAGGCGGACAGGTCGAAGCCGTCGAGGTGCAGTGAGCCCTCGGCGCGCATCGTCGCCACGAGCTCGCGCGGGTTCGCGCCCGCGATCGCCTCGCGAATGCGCCCGACCTCTCGCCCGTAGCGCGGGCCGAGCGCGGGCAGGTTCGGCCGCAGCGAGTAGACCAGGCGCTCGCCGGCGTCCGAGACGGCCTCGACGCGCTGCACGTTGAGCTCGTCGGCCACCTGCGGCGCGAGGCGTTCGAGGGCGGTGAGCTCGGCGGCCGAGCGCGGGATGAGCACCGCGCTCGCGAGCGGCTGGCGCACCTTGATGCCCGCACGCGACCGCGCTCCGCGGCCGAGCGAGACCATGCGCTGCACCAACGCCACGTCGCGCGACAGCTGCTCGTCGATGGCGTCGGCGTCGGCCTCGGGCCACGCGGCGAGGTGCACCGAGTCCGACGCCGCCGGCCGCTGCCCGGCCTCGAGGTTGCGGTACAGCGCCTCGGCCAGGAACGGCGTGAACGGGGCGATCAGCTTCGAGAGCGTCGTCAGGCACTCGTAGAGCGTGTGCAGCGCCGCCTGCGTGTCGGCCGAGTCGTCCGACTTCCAGAAGCGACGGCGGCTGCGCCGCACATACCAGTTGGAGAGCTGCTCAATGAGCTCGGCGATGGGCCGCGCGCCCTCGAGCGGCTCGTAGTCATCGAGCGCCTCGGTCACACGCTGCACCGTCTGGTGGAGCTCGGAGCGCACCCAGCGGTCGAGCTCGGTGCGCGCCTCGGGCGCGGGTGGGCTCGCGGGGTCGAAGCCGGCGATGTTCGCGTAGGTGACGAAGAACGAGTAGGTGTTCCACAGCGTCGAGAGCACGCGCCGCTGCGCCTCGCGGACGATCTCGGGCGAGAAGCGCCGCGAGTTGCCGGGCGGGGCCGCGGTGTACATGGTCCAGCGCAGCGCGTCGGCGCCGTAGGCGTCGAGCACCTCCCAGTGGTCGACGATGTTGCCGCGGGACTTGGACATCTTCTGCCCCTCGGCGTCCTCGATGAGGCCGAGGCAGATCACGTTGCGGAACGAGACGCCCTCCGGCACGTCGCCGGTGTCGTGCAGCAGCGTGGCGAGGGCGTGCAGGGTGTAGAACCACCCGCGCGTCTGGTCGACGGCCTCGCAGATGAAGTCGGCGGGGAAGCGCTCGTCGAACGTCTCCTCGTTCTCGAACGGGTAGTGGTACTGCGCGTACGGCATCGCGCCCGAGTCGAACCACGCGTCGGCGACCTCGGGAGTGCGGCGCATCTCGCCGCCGCAGTCGGGGCAGGGCCACGTGACCTGGTCGATGAACGGGCGGTGCGGGTCCGGCGGCGGGGCGTCCAGGCCCGCGCGCTCGGCCAGCTCGGCGTAGGAGCCGATGCAGTCCGTGCGGCGGCATCCGGTGCAGACCCAGAACGGCAACGGCGTGCCCCAGTAGCGCTCGCGCGACAGCGCCCAGTCGACGTTGCCGTCGAGCCACTCGCCGAAACGGCCGTCGCGGATGTGGTTCGGGACCCAGCGGATGTCCTGGTTGTTCGCGACCAGGGCGTCGCGGACGGCGGTGGTGCGGATGTACCACGAGGGCTTGGCGTAGTAGAGCACCGGGGTGTCACAGCGCCAGCAGAACGGGTAGGTGTGGTGGATGGTGTCGCTGTCCAGCAGCAGGCCGCGCGCGTCGAGGTCCGCGGTGATGTCGGGGTCGGCGTCCTTCGCGAACTGCCCGTCGAACGGCCCGCCCGTGAGCGCGCCGTCAAGCGCGACGGGTTGGAGGAACATGAGCCCCTCGTCACGCCCCAGCTCGTAGTCCTCCTCGCCGAACGCGGGGGCGATGTGTACCACGCCCGTGCCGTCGTCGGTCGCGACGAACTCCGCGCCGACGATCCGCCGGTCGGGGGCGTCGGCGGGCGCGACGAACTGTGAGCGGCCGTCGATGAAGGCGAGCGTCTCGACGCCGTCCCACTCGCGCGACTCGAAGAGCGGCTCGTAGCGGAGGCCGACGAGCGCCGAGCCCTCGAAGCGCGCGAGCACGGTGTTGGCGTCGCCCTCCGGCAGCACCTCGCGGCGGCGCGCCTCGGCCACGATGAGCCTGCGGTCGCCGTCCTCGACGAGGGCGTACTCCGCCTCGGGGGCGACGGCGAGCGCGGTGTTGCCCGGCAGCGTCCACGGAGTCGTCGTCCATGCGAGCACCGAGGTCGGCACGCCGTCCGCGAGGCGCAGCGCCGCGTCGGCGGATGCGTTCGCTCCATTACCCGCGAGGGTGAACAGCACGGTCACGCTCGGGTCGGGTGTGTCCTCCCGGTAGCCGAGCGCGATCTCGTGGCTCGACAGGCTGGTGCCGCAGCGTGCGCAGTGCGGGGTGACGCGGTAGTCCGCGAAGATCAGGTCGTTCTCCCACAGCCGCTGCAGCACCCACCAGCACGACTCGACGTACTCGTTCGAGTAGGTTACGTAGGCGTCGTCGGTGTCGATCCAGAAGCCGATGCGCTCGGTCATCCGCTCCCAGTCGGTGACGTAGCGGAAGACGGACTCGCGGCACTGGGCGTTGAAGGCTGCGACGCCGTACGCCTCGATGTCCCGCTTGTCGCGCAGGCCGAGCTCACGCTCGACCTCGAGCTCGACGGGGAGGCCGTGGGTGTCCCATCCGCCCTTTCGGGGCGCGCGGTAGCCGCGCATGGTCTTGTAGCGCGGGATCAGGTCCTTGAAGACGCGGGCGAGCACGTGGTGCACGCCGGGCGTGCCGTTCGCCGTCGGTGGGCCCTCGTAGAACGAGAACAGCTTGTCGGCCGGGCGCTCCTCGATGCTCCGCCGGAAGACGTCGTGCTCGCGCCAGAACGCGAGGATGTCCTGCTCGAGATCGGGAAACGAGACCCGCGAGGGCGCCGCCTCGAAGCGCGCCCGCACTTCCGACCCCGCGGGGTATCCCCGCGTCGAGGAATCCACCACGATGACACCTCCATGTACGCGGGGCCGGGCAACGCCACTACTCCGGCGTCCGCCGCCCTGCGGCGGACACAAAAGGCGCCCGCCCCTCACGGGACGGGCGACGTGCGCCCGCGGTACCACCCGCGTTGCGCCGCTGCCCCACCGTCGAGGCCCGCGACGCCGCTCACCGCGCCACGCCGGGGCCGCTCTCGCGGCGCGTCGGTTATGGCGCTGCCCCTGGTAACGGTGGGCGCTCCGGCCGGGCCTACTGGCGTCGAACCCGTGTGTGGGCTTCGCGCGTTCGGTCGGCGGCTCGGGAGAGATCTTCACCCGTCGCGGCCGCGCCCGGCTCACACCGTCCCGGGCTCGCTCGGCAGCCGCTGACAACGGGCTACTCGCTCCGTCTCAGCCTGTCCATCGAGTCTAGGTGTGTCTGCGGCGACCGATCAATCGCGGGGTGAGGGTCTGGTATCCGGCTCCCTCTCCCGCACTGCGGGAGAG
>VXTU01000097.1 GCA_009837285.1 Chloroflexota bacterium
TCGGGCGTCGAGGTCGGCTCGGGCGTTGGCTCGGGGGTCGGTTCAGGGGTCGGCTCGGGCGTGGGCTCGGGCGTGGCCTCCGGCGTCGATTCCGGTGTGGCTTCGGGTGTTGGCTCCGGCGTGGCCTCGGCCGTTGGCTCGGCCGTGGCCTCGGCCGTTGGCTCCGGCGTCGCTTCGGGTGTCGGCTCCGGTGTGGCCTCGGGTGTTGGCTCCGGTGTGGCCTCGGGGGTGGGCGTCGGAGTCGGGCTCGGGGACGCCGACGCCGTGGGCTCCGGCTCGGCCACGAGCTGCGCGATCTGCTGGCCGACGAACACGACGCCGTCCGAGACGATGAGCGTCACGTCGAACGCCCCGGTGCGCTGCGGCGCCCGCCACACGACGAGCCCGCCGGTGCCCTCGATCTGGCCGTCCGAGGCCGCCCATTGCGGCCGCAGGTACGGCCCGTACGGGAGCAGCAGGTCCACCGAGTCCTCCTCGACGTAGGCGAGGACGGCGTCCCACAGGTCGGGAAGCTCCGGGTCGTCCTGCGCGGCGCTCACCACCACGCCCCCCACGCCGTAACGGCGGGCGAGGTCGATGCGGAAAGCGGCCGAGTAGCGGTTCTCGATCCAGACCGTGCGCGGGCCCCCGCGGGCCTCGTAGGCGAAGGTGACGGCCCGCGCCTTGTTGTCCCAGTAGAGCCCGCTGTTGCCGGCGTCGCGGTCGAGGTTGACCGCGGCCACGGAGACCACCTCGCCCGGTTCGATGGCCGCGCTCGCGCGGCTCTCGACCGCGCTCGCCAGCGCGAGCGCCTCGTGCAGCGTGAGCGAGCGGATGCCTTCCGGTGAGCGCTCCCGCGCGCGGCGGTCGAGCACGATCGAGACGCGCGAGAGGTCGGTCCCGGCGGCCCGCTGGGCGACGAGCGCCGCCTCCACCTGGTCATGGAACAGCGAACGGTTGGTGGGCGGCGTCAGCCATACCTCGGCGGCTGCTGTGAGCTGCTCCCAGTCGTATGCGCCGAAGTCCGCCCCCGTCGGCGTCGGCACGGATACCGCGAGGCCAAGGTCGCGTTCGTCGGCTTGCTCGGCGAGTGTGGCGACGAAGTCGCTGAATGCCTGGCGGCGGCCGCTGTCGAGCGCGAGGTACTCGATGTGCAGGCCGTCGGCCTTTGCCGCCTCGGCTGCATCGAGGAGCTCGTCGATGTGCCGCTCGACGACGTCTGGCACGGAGAAGATGGCATCCACGGTGGCGGCGTGGGCCGGCTCGGCGAGGTAGACGCCGAGGTAGACGTCGGCGCGGCTGGTGGCAGCACGTGCCATGACGAGCGCGTTGGACGGCGCCTCGACCCCTCCGAGGTCATTGCCCATGGCTGGCGTGGCCGCGCGGACGCTCACGACGCGGGCCGCTGAGACCCCCGCCGGGTCCGGCGCCTCGCCCGGCTCGACGATGAGGGCGAGTGGCCTCGCGAACTCCGTGCGCGCGAGGACCGCGATATTGGCCGGCACTCGGTCGACCTCGCCGTGCGCGGCGTTGCCGTCCTCGGTGAGCGAGATCGACGCCAGGCGCGTCCAGCCGCCGTTCTCGTAGGTGTAGAAGGCCAGATGGTCGCCCGGGTCGGCCTGCTCGCTCAGCCGCACGGTGAGCGCGGCGGAGCCGGTGAACCCGCCGCCCGTGGTGATGTCGTAGAGGGCGCTCCGTGCCGCGAGGCTTCCCGGCAGCGGGGGCAGGTCGTCCCGCGCCTGGGTGCTGATCCCGGGCATCGGCTCCTCGCCGCCCCGGTCCAGCAGCGAGATCGGGGGAAGGAGCAGCGCGGCGATGATGATCCCGAGGACCACGACGACGCCGACCACCCGGAGCAGGCCACGGTCGGATTCCTCCTCGTAGCTGTCGTAGAGGTCGTAGCCGAACTCATCGACATCCTCGTCGAAGGGCTCGTCCGGGCGCGGGTTCAGGGGATCCTGGTCCGACATGGCCTACTCCAGCCTTGGGGTAACGGGGATGACGAGTTGCCGGCCTTCGCGCAGGACGGTGAGTTCGGCGACCTGCCCCGGTTCGAGGGCCTTCAGGCGGTTCACGAACGGCGTCGCGAGATCCACGGGCATCTCATTGACCGCGACGATGTGGTCGCCCGGTTGGATGCCCGCGGCTGCCGCGGAGCTGCCGGGGTCGACTGCGGTCACGAGCGCACCCGCCTCGTGGGTAAGGCCCTCCGCCGCGGCCATCTCCGGTGTCACCTCGATGTGGTGCGCGAACGGGTACTCGATGCCGAGCCGGGGCCGCGGATGCACGCCGAGCGCGATGATGTTCTCGATGATCGGGCGCAGGCTGTTCGAGGACTGCGAGAACGAGACGCCCTCCACGGCGAGCCCCGTGGGCGTCTCGCGGACCACTGTCGTAAGCAGGCCCACCAGCTCGCCCTCGGCGTTGATGAGCGCGCCGCCCGAGTCCCCGATGTTCACGGCCGCGTCGGTCTGCACGAGACTCTCGAGCACTACGGCGTTGCGGACCCACGACTGATCCAGGCCGGAGACGACCCCAACCTTCACGGAGTTACCGGAGGTGAAGCCGGCCCCGGCAACGGCGACTACCGGCTGACCAAGCCGCAGTGCGTCGGAGTCGCCGAGGCGGAGGCTGCGCAGCCCCTGGTTCGGGATCGCCAGCACGGCGAAGTCGGTGTACGGGGCGTCGTGGGCGATGAGACGCGCGGGGCGCTCTTCACCGGTGCTGAGCACGACGCTGAGCTCGCTGGCGCCGCTGACGACGTGGAAGTTCGTGATCACGTACCCGGCTCGGTCGATCACGACGCCGGAGCCGAGGCTGCGCTGCTGGGACATGCGGCCGCTCGCATCGCGGCTGGCGGGTGTGTCCGCCACTACGGTCACGACGGCCTCCAGCGTGCGGTGGATCGCGGCGTCGAGGTCGGTGGCGGTAGCGGGCGTCGCGGGCTCTTCGGTGGCCGTGTCGACGGGCGTCGCGGTCGCGTCGGTCGGAGCTGTCGCGGAGTCGTCGTCGAGGAGCAGCACGGTGACGCCGCCGGCGACGCCGCCCACGGCGCCCGCGGCCACGGCGATCACCAGCGCGACGAGCACCGCGCCGGAAGTACGGCCCTGCACAGGAGAGGGACTCGGTGAAACGATGGTGCGGCGCGCCCCCGGCCCGGGCCCCTGGGTCCCGGTACCCCGCCGAACGAGATTCTATCATCTGCTAACACGCCCTCGCAGGCAAAGGGGGGGAGCGCCCGGAACCGGGGGTACCGTCCCGTTGCACCGCACGAGGGCGAGCGTTAACATAGACATAAGTTCTAGACACAAGTGGTCGGCGTCGGCGGGGGTCATCGCCCCGACTGTTCCGGCCCCTCCCGCCGGCTGCCCACGCGGCCGGCGATGATATTGCACCGGGAGGTACACGGAGTGCTGCGGGAGGCTCGATGATGGAAGAGCACGTACTCCTTACACAGGAAGGCATCGAGAAGCTCAAGCAGGAGCTGAGCGAGCTGCGCACGTCCGGCCGCGCCGAGGTGGCCGCGGCGATCCACGAGGCGCAGGAGCTCGGTACCGCGCAGATCGACGGGCAGTACGAGGACGCCAAGAACCGCCAGGCCTTCCTCGAAGGCCGCATCCTCGAGATCGAGCGCATGCTCGAGCGCGCCGAGGTGATCGACGAGGAGGCGGCCCACCGCTCGCGTGAGGTGCGGATCGGCTCGACCGTGAAGGTGAAGATGCCGAGCGGATCCACGCAGGAGTTCCAGCTCGTCGGCCCCGCCGAGGCGAACCCGTCCGAAGGCCGCATCAGCCACGAGTCGCCCGTGGGGCAGGCGTTGCTCGGCAAGAAGCGGAATGACAAAGTGGACGTGAGCACGCCCGGCGGCGACGCCACCATGACCGTCGTCTCCGTCCGCTAGCGGCCGACCGGCGCCGCCCGCACTCTCCGGCACTCCCTGCCGGTCCGGCGCACCCGAGGGAGCCACATGCCCAGCGAGCAAGAGCTGGTCGATCTGCGCCGCGAGAAGCGCGAGTCGCTGCTCGCCTCGGGTGATCCGTATCCCGCCACCGTCTCGCGCACGCACGAGATCGCGAAGGCGCGGGCGCTCTTCGAGCGCAACGAGCGCGAGGGTCTCGAGGAGACCCGGCGCGCCGTGACCATCGCCGGTCGTGTCGTCGCCATCCGGGACATGGGGCGTGCGGCGTTCGTTGACGTGCGCGATGGCAGCGGGTCCGTGCAACTGCACCTGCGCCGCAACGTGCTCGGCGACGACTTCGGACTCCTCCCCCTCCTCGATCTCGGCGACTTCGTCGAGGCGCGGGGGCGGGTGTTCCGCACGCGCAGCGAGGAGATCACGGTCGCTGTGCGGAGCTGGCGCATGATCGGCAAGGCGCTGCGGCCACTGCCCGAGAAGTGGCACGGCCTGAGCGACGTCGAGACGCGCTACCGCCAGCGCGAGCTGGACCTAATCGCCAACGAGCGCTCGCGCGAGATCGCGCGCACGCGGGCGGCGGTCGTCGCCTCGGTGCGGCGGTTCTTCGACGGCCGCGGCTTCATGGAGGTCGAGACGCCGGTCCTGCAGGACCGCGCCGGGGGCGCCGCCGCCCGGCCGTTCTCGACGCACCACAACGCGCTCGACCGCCAGCTGGCGCTGCGCATCGCGCTGGAGCTGCACCTCAAGCGGCTGATGATCGGCGGGTTCGACAAGGTCTACGAGATCGGCCGGGTCTTCCGGAACGAGGGCATCTCGCACCGCCACAACCCCGAGTTCACGCTCCTTGAGTCCTACGAGGCCTACGCCGACTACCACGACGTGGCGCGCATGGTCGAAGAGCTGGTCCGCACCGTCGTGCGCGACGTCACCGGCTCGCTCGAGGTCCCGCACGGCGAGCAGGTCGTCGACCTCGGCGGGGAGTGGCGTCGCACCACGTACCGCGAGGCGCTGCTGGAGCACACGGGCATCGACTACCTCCAGCACCCGGAGCCCGAACAGATGCGCACGCTGGCGCGTGACCGCGGCGTTGCGGTCGACGACGGGACCTCGTGGGGCACGGCCCTCGATGGACTCATGGCGGCGTACGTCGAGCCGCACCTGGTGCAGCCGACGTTCATCTTCGACTACCCCGCTGAGCTGTCGCCGCTCGCCAAGCGCAAGCGCGACGACCCGCGGCTCGTCGAGCGCTTCGAGCTGTTCGCGCTCGGCTACGAGCTGGCGAATGCGTACTCGGAGCAGAACGACCCCGTCGAGCAGCGCCGCCGCCTGCAGGAGCAGACCGCGATGGCGAGCGAGGGCGACGAGGAGGTCGAGGTCGCCGACGAGGCGTTCATCCGCGCGCTGGAGTACGGCATGCCCCCGGCGGGCGGGCTCGGCATCGGCATCGAGCGGCTCGTCATGCTCGTGACCGGCGAGCACTCGATCCGCGAGGTGATCCTGTTCCCCACCATGCGCGAGCCGGGCGGCTAGCGCGTGGGCCGGCTCATCGAGGACATCCACATCCACGCCGCCACCGAGGAGGTCTTCGCGCGCATCGAGGCGACCGGGACCTACGGCGAGTGGCTGCCCCGCTGCTTCCGCGAGGTGGACGGCGTCGATGGCGCGTTCGTGGCGACGCTCGCCCTGCCGCTGCGGGCCGAGGCGGTTCGGCTCGAACCGGCCGAGGTCAACGCAGCGATGCTGCACTTCCGCGCGGCGGAGGGCGGTGAGGCGTTCGACTCGCTCACGTGGCACCTCAACACCGAGGGCCCGCGCGAGGTGCACCTGGAGCTGCAGGCGGTCTACACGCCCGCTGGTGGCTTCCCCGGCGCCATCCTCGACGTGCTGCTGCTCCGCTCCTATCGCCGTCAGGCGCTACGCGACGCGCTGTGGCGACTCAAGTACGTGCTGGAGGGCAACACGCCACCGAGCGAGGGCGACCAGGCGTGAGCCCCGCCATCCAGGCGGTGATCTTCGACCTCGACGGCGTGCTCGTGGACTCCGAGCCCCTGCACTGGCGCGCCTCCGGGCGGCTGTTCGCGCCGCACACCCTCACGATGGAGGAGTACGAGCCGTTCGTCGGGCTCGCCATCGAGCCGTACATGGCGTGGGCGCGCGAGCACTTCGGCCTCGACGTGTCGGTCGAGGAGCTCACGACACGCTACTCCGAGGCGGTCACGGCCGAGATCGAGGCCGGCCCCATCCCGCCCCTCGACGGCGCGCGCGAGCTCATCGCCGCCGCCCGGGCGCAAGGGCTGCGCGTCGGGCTATGCTCGCAGTCGATCGCAGACTGGGTGCACCCCAGCCTGCGGGCCGCGGGCCTGGACGGGTCCTTTGACGCGGTCGTGACCGGCGACGATGTCGAGCGCGCGAAGCCGGAGCCCGACATCTACCTGCACGCCACGCGCCTGCTCGGCGTCGCGCCCGAGGCATGCGTCGCCATCGAGGACTCGCCCGCCGGCGTGCAGTCGGCGGCGAGCGCCGGGATGGTCGTGGTGCAGTCGCGGCAGGCGTCGAGCGCCGCGGAGCCGCAGGCGGGCGCGCACCTGGTAGTCGGGTCGCTGCGCGATGTGGATCTCGGCCGCCTGCCGGAGGTGGCCGCGGCGTCGTTTGCCCGCCCCGAGGGGCCGCGCTAGGCTCAACCCGTGGAGCGTCACTTCACCGTCTCCGGCTTCCTCTCGCACGGCGGGCGCACGGCCCTGCACTGGCATCGCCTCGGCCTGTGGCTGCCGCCGGGCGGCCACGTCCAGCCCAACGAGGACCCGATCGAGGCCGTCCTGCGCGAGGTCGAGGAGGAGACGGGCATCGTCGCGGCAGTGGTGCCGACCACGCGCCCCTACCCCCACGAGCTGCCTCGCCAACTCCCGGCGCCGGCGACCATCGGCGTCTACGACATCGAGGAGCCCGGCAACCCGCACCAGCACATCGACTTCGT
>VXTU01000056.1 GCA_009837285.1 Chloroflexota bacterium
GGCCGGCTCTGCCGGAGTGTCGGCCTGACCGTTCCGGGACGTGGCGGGCTCCCGCGACGGGGCGGGCTCGGCGCTTGAGACGGCCTCACCGGTGGAGCGGCCGATATCGCGCAACTCGCTGCGGGTCTCCCGCACCGTTTCCTGGATACCCTCGCTCAGCTCGGTGCCGACGGCCTCGAGCTCTTCCTTCTGCGCCTCGACCTCGGCCTCGAGTTCCTGGATCGCGCCGCGCACGTCGTTGGTGACCTCGGTCGCATAGCGCCGGGCGATGCGGAAGTAGCGACCGCCCTGGCGCGCGATCTCCGGGAAGCGCTGCGGGCCCACGACGATCAACGTGATCACGAAGACCACGAGCGCTTCGGCAGCCCCGACGCCTAGCAGTTCCATGGTGCGTTGATGATACGCCCGGCGGGCGTCAGCGGATCACATCGGCCGCAACCCGGGCGGTTCGAGCTCGCCCGGGCATGCCGTCCGGTGGTGAGCTAGTCCTCGATGCCGAGGTCGTGCAGGAAGTCGATCGCGTCCTGCACGGTCTGGATCTTCTCGGCGTCTTCGTCGGAGATCTCGATGTCGTTGCCCTCGCCCGAGAACTCTTCCTCGAGCGACATAATGAGCTCGACCAGGTCCAGCGAGTCGGCGTTGAGGTCGTCGACGAACGACGCGTTCGGCGTCACGTCCGACTCGTCCACGCCCAACTGCTCGACGATCATCGCGCGCACGCGCTCGTAGGTGGTTGCCACTGTCTCTTCCTCTCGCGTGCGGCTGTCCTCGGCCGCGACGAATGCAGGTTATCCGAGTCTCACGCCGGGGTCTGCCCCTGGGCGGCCTCCGGCTCGGCCTGCTGCGCCCCGGCGACTGATCCCAGCACACCGTGCACGAACCGGCCCGAGGACTCAGAGCCGTAGCCTTTGGCGAGCTCCACCGCCTCGTTGATCACGACTGCCAGCGGAGCGCGCCGATTATCGAAGCAGATCTCGAAGATGGCAAGGCGCAACACGTTGCGGTCGACAGGAGCCATCTCGCCGAGCGGGAACGCGGGTGCGCGCTCGGCGATCATCGCGTCGATCTCGCCCCGGTGCTCGCCCACGCCGTCCACGAGTTCACGCACGAACCCGCCGGCTTCGTCGGAGAGGTTCGACTCGTCGAGATGGCGGTCCAGGACCTCGGCCGTCTCGTGGCCCGCCTGGTCGGCCTCGTACAGCGCCTGGAAGGCGATGATGCGTGAGCGGCGACGCGACCCGGTGGGCACGGCCGCTACCGGCCCGCCCGGGCGCTGCGGCGCACCGTCATCGCATCACGAGGCCGCCGTCGACGTGCAACGTCTGGCCGGTGATGTACGCGGCGCCGTCCGACGCCAGGAAGGCGACGATCGGCGCGATGTCCTCGGGCGTTGCGTGACGGCCCATCGGCACCATGTTGAGGATGGCGCTGCGCTGGTCGTCGGTGAGGTGCGCCGTCATGTCTGTCTCGACGAACCCGGGAGCCACCGAGTTCACCGTGACGTTACGCGAGGCGACCTCGCGTGCGACGGAGCGGGTGAAGCCGATGATGCCGGCCTTCGCGGCGGAGTAGTTTGCCTGCCCGGCGTTCCCCATCGCCGCCACCACCGAGGTGATGTTGATCACCCGCCCCCAGCGTGCGCGCGTCATCTGCCGCAGCGCTAACCGGGTCGCGTGGAAGGTGCCGGTCAGGTTCGTGTCGACCACCTTGGTCCACGACTCGTCGGTCATGCGCATGACGAGCCCGTCGTCGGTCACGCCTGCGTTGTTGACGAGGATGTCGACGCCGCCGTGCGCCTGGCGCACCTCCTGGAAGAGCTGCTCGAGGTCGTCGGTGTTGCGCACGTCGACGCGTACGGTCGACGCGTCGGCGCCGCCGTTGCGCAGATCGCCGGCGACGGCGTTCGCGAGGAGCTCCTCGCTGCGGTACGTGATGATCACCCGCGCGCCCTGCCGGCCGAGCTCCATTGCGATGGCGCGGCCGATGCCGCGCGCGCCGCCGGTGACAACGGCCGTCTTGCCGGAGAGGTTCTCCTGCGGGCTCATCGCTACTCCTCGGGCTCTTCGCCGCGCGCGTCCGCCGCCGTCGCCACATTGCGGCCCTCAGCGGAGCGCTCGGTGCGGCGCAGCGCGCCCGTGAGCACGCGGCCCGGGCCGAACTCGGTGAACGAGGTCACGCCCGCGGCGAGCATCGCGCGCACGCCGTCCACCCACAGCACGGGGCTCGTGATCTGCGCGGTCAGCTCGCCGGCCAGCTCGCCGGCCGCGGTGAGGTTCTGGCCGGTCACGTTCGAGACGACCGGGATGGACGGGTCGCTGAACGCAGCGCCGGCGAGCTCGCTCGCCATGCCGTCCTGCGCGCTCTGCATCAACGGCGTGTGGAACGCGCCCGCGACGGCGAGCGGGACGATACGCGACGCCCCGGCCTCCTCGGCCGCCGCGGTCGCGGCCTGGACGGCCTCCACGGCGCCGCCGATGCTGACGTTGCCCGGCGCGTTCTCGTTGCAGACGGCCGCGCCGTGCTCGGCGCAGATCGCAGCGACCTGGTCGCGCTCGAGGCCGAGCACCGCGGCCATCGTGCCCGGTGTGGCGTCGCACGCCTCCTGCATCAGCTCGCCGCGACGGCGGACGAGGCGGATGCCGTCCTCGAAACTCACGGCGCCCGCGGCGATGAGCGCCGCGTACTCGCCGAGCGAGTGCCCCGCGACGACCGCCGGCCGGCTCGTCACCGTACCGGCGTCGATGGCGGCGACGAGGGCCGCGATGCCGTGCGCGACGAGCGCGGGCTGCGTGTTGACCGTGCGCGTCAGCTCGTCCTCGGGGCCCTCGAAGCAGAGCCCGGAGAGTGAGAAGCCGAGGGCTTCGTCGGCGGCCTCGAAGACGGCGCGGGCGGCCGGGATCTCGTCGTGGAGGTCCTTGCCCATGCCGACGTGCTGGGCGCCCTGTCCGGGGAAGAGCCAGGCCTGGTCGGCGGCGACGGGGAGGTCGGGGATCGTGACGGGGGACATGCGTACTCCATCGTTCGGTGCGCGTGTGTGGCGGCGAAAATCGCCGCGGGCAGTATGGCAGCGCGGCACGCACGGGCGCTACTGCCGCGACGATCGATGGCGCGATGCCGGCTCTATCGCCTGAACAGGCTGCGCGCGATCTCGATCACGGCGTCGACGTTGCTGCCCGCGAGGGTCGGGTCGTACCCGAACACCTCGTGGATGCTCTCCGTTGCGGCGTCGTACACGGAGACCTGGACGGGGAGGAGTGGGTCGTGGTCGGGACCCGGCGGGCTATAGGTGACGAGCGCCAGACGGTCGCCGAGCGTGCGGGTCTCGCGGACCGTCGCCCCTGCTTCCTCGGACGCCGGGAGCGCGTCGTACTCCACGGTGCGGAGCGTGTCGCATATCTCCACTGCCGGGCGACCGCCGGAGTTGTTCCAGCGGGCGCACGAGCCTGACGTGATGTCCGTGAGCGGCCCGCTGTATGCCCCGGCGAAGACCCAGTCGTCCGGGAACGCCGGGGTGATCTGCGTCGGCTCGGCGAGGGCCACCGCCAGGTCGCCCGAGCCCGTGTACATCGACTCGTGCGACGGCCCCGGCGAGCCTCGGTCCGTGGTCGTCCTGACCCCCGACGTGCCTTCCCAGCCTTCCGGTACAAGCTGCCACGGCCCGTGTACCACCGGGACGGCAAGACCAGTCCCGCCGAGGTTCGGCAGCGGGTTGAAGTCGAAGCTGGCGTAGGCGTTCACAGGGATTTTGCTGCGACAGCCTGTGAACGCGTAGGTCTCCCACTGCACGCCCAGCAGCTTGCGCTGGCCGCCGCCAGCCGGATCGGGCGGCACATCGGTCACGCGGTATCGCACCCAGCAGTCGTCGGCGCGACGCCATTCGAAGCGGTCGCCCGCCTCGAGCGCGTCGAACCGGTCGCCGTGCGCCGTGCCGTCCACGTCGGCGCTGTGGACCAGCAGTGCCGTCGCAGAGCCGTCGCGCAGCCCCTCGAACGTGTCGACGGCCGTCGCCGAGGCGTCCGCGCCGGACAGGAAGGCGTAGCTACCGGGCTCTGCCACCGTGCCGAGGGTGTCGACGTGGCCGTAGCGCAGCACGCCGGGGCGGTCGGGCTCGGGTTCGAACAGGCTGCGCGCGATCGCGATCACCTCGTCGATGCGCCCGCCGAGGAGGAGATGGTCGGTCTCCCGGACCATGTACCGGGCCTCGGTCTCCGGGTCGTAGACCCGCACCATCGCCGGGGCGATGCTGGGGTTGAAAGGGTTGGGAGGGCTGTACGAGATCCGGGCCGGACGCCCCGCGATGACTCGTGTCTCGTGACAGACGCTCTCGCACTCCACCGGGGTGCGCTCGCCGCCCAGGAACGCGACCGACGCGCTGACCGTGAACGCCTGAACCCCCGTGGTCGTCCCATACGCCGCGCGGTATCCGTACTGGTACGGGGAGGCCGATTCGAGCTCCGCGAGTTGCAGCGTCCACGGCCCCGATAGCTCGGGATCGCGCCAGTAGGGCAGCTGTCGGGCGTGGAACAGCGTCGTGCTGGGAAGCGGCGCGCGGTCGTAACGCCAGGGAGGCCGTCGGTCCTCAGACTCCTCGATGGGCCCTGCCCAGTCCTTCGGCACGAGCTGCCACGGACCGTGCCGGATCGGGTACGCGAGGCCCGGCTTGCCGAGGTCCGGCAGCGGGCCGAGGTCGACCGTGACGGGGGCGTCCGGCGAGATGGGTCCGCTGCAGCCCGTGAACGCGTACGTCATCCAGCGCACGCCGAACTCTCTTGTCGCCGCGCCCGCTCCGGGCTCCGGTGTCGCCGTCACCTCGTAGCGCGTCCAGCAGTCCTCGGCCTGCCGCCACTCGAAGAGGTCGCCGACCGCGAGCGCGTCGAAGCGACTGGCACGCGACTCACCCTCCCCGTCGACGACGTTGAAGCGCGCGACGGTCGACTCCGTCCGCAGCTCTTCGTACGTAGCGACCGTGCGTGTAACGCCGTCCTCGACCAGCAGGAGCGCATGGCTGCCCACCGCCGATGCGTCGCCGGCCGCGTCGAGCGCGCCGTACGGGATCGGTGGCTCAGAGGTGCGCTCGGGCGCGGGCGTCGCGACGGCAACGCCCGATGAGGGGCCGAGCGTCAGCACCCCGGGCGACGGCGGCGTGGGCGTCGGCGGAGGTGGCGGCGCCGGGGTGGGCGAGGGTGTGACGGTTGCGCGTGGGGTCGGCGTCCGCGCGGGAGTCGGGATCGACGGTCGCGGGTCGGGCGAGGCGGTCGACGTGACCGTCCTCGTCACGGTGGGGCTGGGTGAGTCGCCGTCCGGCAGCAAGGCGAGGGTGGCGGCGATGACCGCGACCGCCAGCGAGATGGCTGCGTAGAGGCCGTTACGCACGTGGCTGTCCGTGCCGCGGGGACGGCGAGGGGCGGCGCTGCCGCCGCCCCTCGCAGAAGGAGTACTCGTAGCGTTAGGGGCAAACCCCGACGCACCCCCCGCCCGCCCGAACACAAGATGTTGCGCTGGATCTCCGAGGAGCCGCCCGCAATCGTCCCGACCACGCTGCTCACGTAGGTGCGCGTGTGGCCGGAGCGCAGCGGTGAGCGCTCGTCGTCGGCGTCCCACAGGCCGCCGTACAGGCCGAAGATCTTCATCCCGGTGCGCGAGAGCCGCTGCTCCAACTCCGTCGTGTACGCCTTGCCCATCGACGCCTCGTAGTTGGGGATCAGGCCGCTCGCCTGCATCGATGCGATGCGCATGGCGAGGTTGTTGTTGACCTCCACCTCGATGGCGCGCTCGGCGCGCTCGCTGCGCCGCGGGGTGCCGCGGTTCGGGCTCGCGTTCGCCTGGAGCGCCTCGCCGGTCTCGGCGACCACCTCGCGCTGCGCGGCGGCGCCGGCGATGCCGGAGCGCTCGAAGTCGAGCAGCGTCATGCCGACGTACCAGCCACGATTCACCTCGCCGAGGACCTGGTCGACGGGGACGCGCATGTCCTCGAAGAAGGTCTCGTTGGTGGCGTGCCGCCAGTCCATGGCGATGATCGGGCGGACGGTGATCTCCGGCTCGTGCATCTCCATCAGCATGAAGGTGATGCCGCGGTGCTTCGGGGCGTCCGGGTCGGTGCGGAACATGCCGAACAGCCAGTTGGACTTGTGGGCCGTGGAGGTCCACATCTTCTGGCCGTTGATCACGTACTCGTCGCCGTCGCGGATGGCGCGCGTCTGCAGCGAGGCGAGGTCGGAGCCGGCGCCCGGCTCGGAGTAGCCCTGCGCCCACAGCATCTCACCGCGCAGCGTCGGTCCCAGGAACTTCTCCTTCTGCGCGTCGGTGCCGTGCACGAGCAGCGTGGGGCCGATCTGCGGGATGCCGTTGCCGCCGCCCACCTCGGGTGCGTGCGCGGAGCCGAGCTCCTGCTTGAGGATGAACTGCTCCATGGTGGAGAGGCCGGAGCCGCCGTACTCCGTGGGCCAGTTGGGGGCGTTCCAGCCGTGCTCGGCGAGCGCGTCGGACCAGTCCTGTGCGGCAGCCTTGGCCTCGTCGCTGCCGTGCATCATTTCCCACTGCCAGTCCTGCTCGGCGTCCTCGACGCGTCGGCGTTCGAAGGCCTCGCCGCGGTAGTAGTCCGGCAGCCGCTCCTGGATGAAGCTGCGGACGCTCATCCGGAACTCTTCCTGCTCTGGGGTATCGCTCCAGTCCATGGCTGGTCCTTCCTGCTCCGAGGCCGGGCGCTGCGTCGCCGGGCGCTCGCGCGCTGCGATGTCCGTGCGCGCGCCGACACCAGCCGACGCGACTGCTGGTGGCAGCATACCCACCTCGACGCCGCACGGGGAGTGGGGCCGCATCTCCCGCACTGCGGGAGAG
>VXTU01000107.1 GCA_009837285.1 Chloroflexota bacterium
CGCCCACCCGCCCGCCCCCGCCGACCACCGGCCCCCTCCCCTCGCCCCCCCGCGCCAGACCGCGCGCCCGCCGGGCCGTGACGCCGACGCCATCGCGCTCATCGGCCGGGCCGAGGCGGGGCTCGGGCCGGTCGAGCACCAGCTCGGGCAGGCTGCCGCGTGGCAAGACTCCGGCGCGACGCACGTCACGCTGAACACCATGAACGCCGGGTTCACAACCCCGCAGCAGCACATCGACGCTATCACAGCGTTCGCCGAGGCCTACCACCGGGACGCGTAGTGCTCGCTCACCGAGACCTGCCAGCATGAGCGCCGTCCGCGACACGCTCCGGCTCGCACGCGGGGCGCCTCGGCCTGTGGCTTCGTGGCTGCTGCTCGTCGCGGGCGCGGTACTGCTCGTCGCCGCCCAATGGGTGCTGTGGGCTGACGAGGTGCTGTTCAACGCCGACGGCTTCAGCGAACGCGCTGTGCGCGCCCTCGACGACGATGATGTGCAGGAGTACGTCTCGACGGTCATCGTCGACACGCTGATCGAGGAGGGCTCGCCGGACCTGATCGCAGCCCGGCCCCTGATCGAGGCGGCCGTACAGGCGGTCATCGGCAGCTCGCCGTTCGAGCAGCTCTACGAGACCGCGCTACGCGAGACGCACCGCACGCTCCTGTCCGAAGACCCGATCGTCCTGCAGATCGTCGACGTCTCGGTCGTCGTGAAGCCCACGCTCGCGAACTTCAATCCGGAGCTTGCCGAGTCCATTCCCGACCTGGACACCGAGGTCCTCGAGCTCGCCGAGTCCGAGGTCCTCCATGCGGTGCTCGACATCGCCGAGGGCGTCAGTGTCCTCGCGCAGGTGCTGCCGCTGCTCGCCGTCGGCGCTCTCGCCGCGTCGTGGGCGGTCTCGCGTGGGCGCAGGCGGACGGCGATGCGCATCGGCATCGCGCTGGTCGTGGTCGCCGTGTCGATGGTCCTCCTCCTCGACTTCTCGAAGGCGGCGATCGCCGCGCTCGTGGGCGAGCGTGCCGGCGCCGCCACCGAGGGCGTCTGGGACGCGTTCCTCGGCGATCTGCGGTCGTGGAACCTGGCGATCGGGGCGGGCGGCGCGCTGATGGCGACGGCGGCAAGCCCGTGGTTCGCCGGGCTGAGCCCGGCGCAGGCGCCCGCCCGCGTGTGGGAGCTGATGACGGCGCCCGGCTCGAACGCGGGACGGCTCCTGCGCGCCATCATCGCGGTCGCCGTGGGCTGGACCGCCCTCGTGAGCCCCGGGGACCTGGTCGAGTTCAGCGTCGCGCTCCTCGGGCTCGCGGCCATCTACCTCGGGCTGGCCGAGCTGGTCCGCTTGCTCTGGGTCGAGCGCGCCACGACCGCCGAGGACCTGGCCCGCGCCGCCGCCGCCCAGCGTCCGCGGCTCTCGCCCGTGGTGCGCCTCGCTGCTCTGGTGGCGGTCATCGCAGTGGGCGTCGCCACCATCGGCGTGCTTGTATCTGGCCTCGGCATCATCGGCGGCGCGGACCGCGACACAGCGGCCGCGCTGGAGGCGTGCAACGGACACGCCGAGCTGTGCGACCGGCCCCTCAACGAGGTGGCCTTCGCGGCCACGCACAACTCGATGTCGGCGGCCTCGGAGGGCTGGTTCTTCGCCGCGCACAGCGACGGCATCGCCGAGCAGCTCGACCACGGCATCCGCGGACTGCTCATCGACGTGTGGTTCGGCTCCCCCGCCCGCAACGGCGTGTCCACCGAGCTGCTGGGCGGCAGCCGCGAGGTGATGGTCGAGCGCTACGGCCTGGAGGCTGTCGAGTCACGCGAGCGCATCGCCGCGCGGCTCGGGCCGACGAGCGGGCGCGAGCTGTACCTCTGCCACGGCTTCTGCGAGCTCGGCGCGACCCCGCTGCGGGACACCCTCGACGATATCCGCCGGTTCCTCGTCACCAACCCGGCCGAGGTCGTGATCGTGTTCATCCAGGACGAGGCGCCCGCGGCCGACATCGCCGCGGCGTTCGAGGATGCCGGCCTCGACCGCTACGCCTACGCGCACCCCGGCGCCGCGCCGTGGCCAACGCTCGGCGAGCTCGTCGAGCGGAACGAGCGACTGGTGGTGATGACGGAGAACGCGCCGGACGCGCCCGTCCCCTGGCTGCATCGAGGCTTCGAGGTGGCGCAGGAGACGCCGTTCCGGTTCCACTCCGTCGACGACCTCAGCTGCGACCTCAACCGCGGCCGCGCCGACGCCGCGCTGTTCCTCGTGAACCACTGGATCGAGGACATCGCCCCGTCGCCCGCCGATGCGGAGCTGCTCAACGCCCGCGACGTGCTGCTGCCGCGTCTGCGCCAGTGCGAGTCGGAGCGCGGCCAGCTCCCGAACCTGGTCGCGGTCAACTTCTATCGGGTGGGTGACCTGATGGCGGTGGTGGACGAGCTGAACGGCGTGGGTACCGCCTCTCAGTAGGCGTACTTGCATAGGGGGTTGACCTGTAAGAACGCTCGTTCTATCGTTCCCCCATCGCACCCCGCAGGAAGGGACCGAGCCGTGGCCAAGCAGCCCAGCCGCAAGCAGTCCAGGGACCCGGAGCAGCGCCGCACCGACGACCTCAACCGCGCGCTTGAGCAGATCACCAAGGACTTCGGCAAGGGCGCCATCATGCGCCTCGGCGACGACGACGCCGTCCTCAACGTGTCCGCCGTCCCCACCGGCGCGCTCGCGCTCGACATCGCGCTCGGCATCGGCGGCATCCCGCGGGGGCGCGTCACCGAAATCTACGGCCCCGAGTCGGCCGGGAAGTCCACCCTCGCCCAGCACATCATCGCCGAGAGCCAGCGCCTCGGCGGCACCACCGCCTACATCGACGTCGAGCACGCACTCGAGCCCGAGTACGCCTCGCAGTGCGGCATCAACGTGGACGAGTTGCTCATCTCCCAGCCCGACACCGGGGAGCAGGCCCTCGAGATCTGCGAGGCTCTGATCCGTTCGAACGCCCTCGACGTGGTCGTGGTGGACTCCGTGGCCGCGCTCGTGCCGCGCGCGGAGATCGAGGGTGATATGGGCGACTCGCTGCCCGGCCTGCAGGCGCGGCTCATGTCGCAGGCTCTGCGCAAGCTCACCGGCGCCGTCGCCCGCTCCAACACCGCACTCGTCTTCATCAACCAGCTGCGCGAGAAGGTCGGCGTGGTCTTCGGCAACCCCGAGACCACCCCCGGAGGGCGCGCGCTCAAGTTCTACTCCTCGGTGCGCATCGATATCCGCCGCATCGAGTCGCTGAAGCAAGGTCCGAACGTCATCGGCAATCGCGTGCGCTGCAAGGTGGTCAAGAACAAGACCGCCCCGCCGTTCCGCCAGGCCGAGTTCGAGATCATGTTCACGCCCGAGGAGCACGGCATCAGCCGCACCGGCAACATCCTCGACCTCGCCGTCGAGTACGAGATCGTCAAGAAGCTCGGCGCCTACTACTCCCTCGGCGACCAGCGGCTCGGCCAGGGCCGCGAGGCTGCCAAGGCCTACCTGCGCGAGCACGCCGACGTCGCCGCGGACATCGAGACTGCCGTGCGTTCCGCCGCCGGCATCCCCGACCCGGACGCCAGCCAGGCCGTCGCGGAAGCCGAGGCGCTCACGTCGGGCTCCACTCCGTCCGGCTCCCCGCCTTCCGGCGACCAGCCGTCGGCATCCGGCGAGCTGCCGCTCGACGCGTAGCGCGTGCCGCCCGGCCGCCGGCTCCGCCCGCCCGCGCCCACGAGCGTCCTCGAAACGGACATCTCGCAGGCCGTGCAACGCGGCCTCGCGCTTATCGCGCAACGGCCGCGCACCTCCGCCGACTTGCGGGACCGTCTCGGCGACCGGTTCGAGCCGGGCGCTGCCGACGCGGCGCTCGTCCGCCTGACCGAGCTTGGTTATGTCGATGACACGGCCTGGGCGACCGCCTACGTCGCGCGTACCCGCTCCTCCGAACGGAGCGCGCGCATGCTACGCGCGGAACTCCGCGAGCACGGCGTCGCCGCCGAAACCGCCGAGGAGGCACTGGACACCCACGACGACGACGAGGCGGCGATCACGGCGGCTCGACGCCTCGCTCGCGGGCGCGCGCCTGACGAGCGGGCGCGTCGCCTGCACGGAGCCCTCGCGCGTCGCGGGTTCGGCTTCGACGTGATCGAGCGTGCCCTGTCGAGGCTCGCAGAGGAGCGCGCTTCGGCCGCATAGCTCGGCCGAGCGTTCCTGCCGGTGCACCCCGGGGCGGTTAGACGGCCGCGACGCACGGTCGCCCCTGCTCGTCGCGCAGTGCTAAGCTGGTGCACGGGAACCGGCGCAAGGGGCTTGTCCCGGTGACCGACCGAACAATGACTCACACCCGCGACCCGCTTTGGCGGCGGCGCGGGCCTCGAATCGAGGCTCCCAGATGGAGGAGTTTGCGCTCAGCGCCCTCGTGGGCGTGATCGCGCTCGTATTGGGCGCGATCATCGGATATGCCGTGCTCGGCATCGCCGCCCGCGACATGCGCCGCCGCGCGAGTACCGCAGCCGACCTCGTCCGCGAGCAGGCGGAGAGCCGCGCACGCGAGATCGAGCTCGACGCGCAGCGCAGTTCCATTCGCTACCGCGAGGAGATCGACGAGGAGCTGCGCGAGCAGCGCCAGGAAGCGACGCGCGTCGAGCGCCGCCTCGAGCAGCGCGAGGAGTCGCTGGAGCGCCGGGCGGAGGGTCTCGAGCGCAGTGAGCAGTCAGTCCGCGGCCGCACGCAAGACCTCGACCGCCGCGAGGACGATCTCAGGCACGAAACCGCGGACTTCGAGACGGAGCGTGGCCGCCTGCGCGACGAGCTGGAGCGCATCGCCGGGATGACCGCCGACGAGGGCCGCGACCTCCTGCTCGCCCGCCTGGACGACGAGCTGCGTGAGGAGTCCGCTCGCCGCGTCCGGACAATGGAAGCCGCCACGCGCGCCGAGGCGGATATGAAGTCCCGCAAGATCCTCGCGACGGTCATGCAGCGCATGACCTCGGAGGTCACGGCCGAGGCAACTGTCTCCGTCGTGCCCATCCCGTCGGACGACCTCAAGGGCCGCATCATCGGCCGCGAAGGCCGCAACATCCGCGCCTTCGAGGCCGCGACCGGGTGCGACCTGCTCATCGACGACACCCCAGAGGTAGTCACGGTCGTGGGCTTCGAGCCCGTGCGGCGCGAGATCGCCCGAGTCGCCCTCGCGCGGCTCGTGCAGGACGGGCGCATCCAGCCCAGCCGCATCGAGGAGGCGGTCAGCAAGGCGACCGAGGAAGTCGAGCGTATGGTCCTTGAGGCCGGCGAGCAGGCGCTCGTCGACGCCGAGGTCGCCACGCTGCACCCGGAGGTCGTGAGGACGCTGGGCAAGCTGCGCTTCCGCTACTCCTACGGGCAGAACCAGTTGCGGCATTGCATCGAGACGTCGTGGCTCGCGGTAGCACTGGCGCACGAGATGGGCGCCGACGTCGAGACCGTACGCATCGGCGGCCTGCTGCACGACCTCGGCAAGGCCGTGGACCGCGAGATGGAAGGCACGCACGCCTCCCTCGGCGCCGAGATTGCGCGCCGCTTCGGCGTGGGCGAGGAGATCGTGCACTGCGTCGCCGCCCACCACGAGGAGGTCCAGCCCGAGACCACCGAGGCGCTGATCGTCATCATCGCCGACGCCATGTCCGGCAGCCGCCCCGGCGCACGACGCGACTCTATCGAGCAGTACGTGAAGCGCCTCGAAGCGCTCGAGGCGGTCGCGAACTCCTTCGACGGCGTCGACCAGTCGTTCGCGATCCAGGCCGGCCGCGAGGTGCGCGTGCTGGTCCAGCCCGAGCGCGTCGACGACCTCGAAGCCACGCGCCTCGCCCGCGACGTCTCCAGGAAGATCGAAGAGACGTTGCAGTACCCGGGCCAGATCAAGGTCACGGTGGTGCGGGAGACGCGCGCCACCTCGGTCGCGCGCTGATCATGCGCGTCCTGATGGTCGGCGACATCGTCGGCCGGCCGGGGCGCGAGGCCGTAGGGGCGGTGTTGCCCGAACTCCGCAACACGCTGCGCATCGACCACGTGATCGCCAATGGTGAGAACACCGCGCGCGGCCGCGGCCTCACGGAGCGCACCGCCAACGAGCTGTTCGAGTCCGGAGTCGACGTGATCACGTCGGGCAATCACATTTTCGACATCCGCGAGTTCGTCCCCCTGCTGGACCGAGACTGGCCCGTGCTGCGGCCCGCCAACTACCCGCCGCAGGCTCCCGGCCGCGGCGTCTACCAGCACCACGACCTGACCGTGATCAGCCTCATGGGCCGCGTCTTCATGCCCGCCACCGTCGACGACCCTTTCCGCGTCATCGACGAACTCCTCGAGGACATCCCGCCCGGCAGCTGTGTCGTGGTGGACTTCCACGCAGAGGCGTCCAGTGAAAAGCAGGCGCTGTCCTGGTACCTCGACGGCCGCGTGTCCGCGATCGTCGGGACGCACACCCACGTACCCACCGCCGACGCGCGCGTGCTGCCGGGCGGCACCGCCAGCGTCGGAGACCTCGGCATGGTCGGCGTCCACGACTCCGTCATCGGTGACGACGTGCGCTCGGTGATCCGCCGCTTCGTGACCGGGATGCCCACGCGCCTCCCGGTCGCCGAGGGTGAGACGGGCGTCTTCAACTCCGTGCTGATCGAGATCGACTCGGACACCGGACTCGCCACCGGCGTCGAGCGCGTGGACCGGGAGATGCCCCTGTGGTGACCGACCTGGTGACGGCGGCGGCGGGAGCCCGCGAGTGAGCAAGGGCGACTTCCATACCCACTCAACACACTCCGACGGCGTTCGCTCCCCCACCGAACTGATCGACCTCGCGTACAAGCGGGGCGTGCGCGTGATGGCGCTGACCGACCACGACACCCTCGACGGTCTCGAAGAAGCCGAGGCCGCCGCTGCCCGCCACCCCGGGTTCCTGCTCGTCCCCGGCGTCGAGCTCTCCTGCGACGTGCCGGGCACCGAGGTCCACATGCTGGGCTACTTCATCGACCGCAAGGATGCACGCCTGCAGCAGCAGCTCGATTCGTTCCGCGAGGGCCGCATCGACCGCGCGCAGCGCATCATCGGAGCGCTCGAACGCCTGGGTGCGCCCATCGAGTGGGAGCGCGTGCAGGAGCTCGCGGGCGAGGCGTCCGTGGGGCGCCCCCACATCGCACAGGCCCTCCTCGAGGCGGGCCACATCGAGCACTTCAACGAGGCGTTCGACCGCTTCATCGGACGCGACGGGCCGGCGTACGCGGAGCGCGTGAAGCTGGAGCCGCCCGATGCGATCGCGATGATCCGCGACGCCGGCGGCCTCGCCGTCTTCGCACATCCCGGCTTCACGAAGGAGTACGAGCGCGTCGCGCGGGAACTCGCCGATGCCGGCCTCTTCGGCCTCGAGGCGTACTACAAGAACTACGACCCGGAGGTGGTGGCGAGCCTCGTCGCGCTCGCTGACGGCCTCGGCATCTTCGCGCTCGGTGGATCCGACCACCACGGCATCGACCGCGAGGGCGAGCGCCAGCCGGGCGACATTCCGCTCCCCGACGAGGTGGTCGACGCGTTCCTCGAAACCGCACGGGAGTGGGGCTGCAACGTGCCCGAGCCCACCCCCTGACGCATCGACCGTTGCCGCCTCGTCCGGAGCGGGCGCGAGGAGATGACCCATCCCCTACTGCGAGCGCCACCCGCGCATCGAGACCGAACTCAGCTGCGGCCGCTGCGAGACGCCGATCTGCCCGCAATGCATGGTCCACGCGCCCGGCGGCATCCGCTGCCCGGACTGCGCCCAGATGCGGCGCCCACCGATGTACGAGCTGGACGCGACGCACTACCTGCGCGCCGCGGCAGTCGCGATCCCGGCCGCTGCGCTCATCGGGGTGATCGCGGCGATCCTGCTGCCGCCGTCGCCCTTCGCCGGACTGCTGCGGCTGGCGCTCGGTGGCCTGGGCGGCGCCGCCGCGGGCTCGCTGGTGGCCGCAGCGCTCGAGCGCGCGACGAACCGCAAACGCGGCACGACGATGCAGGCCTTCGCGGCAGCCGCCATCGCCGGGGCGTTCGGGGTGCGGCTCGTGATCTCGGGCGACTTCGACCTGGTGTTGCAGGACGTAGCGGGGGCCGTGTTCTTCGTGATCGGCGTGATCGTCGCCTGGAACCGCCTCGCCTGAGCGTTCGGCCCGACTGTTGGGGCGGTCCGGGCTCAGCCGAGCCGGTCGATCGCCACAAGCGCGAGCAAGAGCCCGAAGCACACCGCGCTCACGAGCCCGATGCGGACCATCTCCGAGCGCACGAACGGGGCGTCGCGCTCCACCTGCCGGGCCGGGCGCTCCGAGGCCGCGGTAGCGCGCGCGCTCTGCCGCTCGGGCGCGGCCGGCGCATCGGACGGCGCGAGGGCGCCCGCATCCGGGACGCGTGGACGCTGGATGCGGCGGCTACGGGTGCGTCTGCTGCGGGGTCGTCGTGGCATCGCTGCTCCCTCGGCGAGCGTATCAGCGCGGCGCGCGTGGGTGAACCGCCGCCGGCGATTGACCCTCGCAGCCGCCGGACCCTACGATCGACGTGTTCGAGGCCCCGTAGTGTAGCGGTCCAACACGCCACCCTGTCACGGTGGAGATCGTCGGTTCGAATCCGATCGGGGTCGCCACCAACTCACGCAGACCCGGTCTGCGCCACCTGCATAGCGCGCACCACCCGGTGCGCGTTTTGCGTACTACTCGACCGGCAACTGCCTCCACAGCGACGCCGCATACTCCATGCGCACGTCGATGGCCGTCGCCAGCGCCTCGGGCGTCTCGTAGAAGAGCCGCCGCGAGAGGTACTCGAACTCGCGCGAGCCGACCGGCGGGATGGTGAGGTCGCGCGCGTTGCCCCGCACCACGCGCAGCGCGCCGATGAGCCGCCGCAGGAACGAGTACGCCTCCGGCAGCTTCACCGCGTCGTCATAGCCAACGTGCCCCGTCTCCGCGAGGGCGGCGATGGCGGCCAGCGTGTTCGGCGTGCGCACGGACGGCTCCGTCGCGCCCGCGACGATCTGCAGCGTCTGCACGAAGTACTC
Source organism: Chloroflexota bacterium (assembly GCA_009837285.1). Lineage (GTDB taxonomy): Bacteria > Chloroflexota > Dehalococcoidia > UBA2979 > UBA2979 > VXMT01. Next base: position 9,046 of record VXTU01000107.1, read on the forward strand.
GATGTCCACCAGGCCACCAGAGCTGTGCTTCGCGTTGCGCGAGCCCTCCGCGACCAGCTCCCCGGCCTGCCGCTCGCGCATGTGCAGCAGCCCGGGGATGTCGAGCGACGCGCCCGAGTACACGAAGGCGTCGCGGAGCGCCTCGAGCGTCCGACCCAGTCCGACGTCGCCCGCCACGCGCCGCAACCGCACGAGCGCCATGCGCTCGAACTGCATGGCCTCGCCGCGCACTGCGTAGTAGGCGCGGCACTGGTCGATCGAGTTGGCCAGGCTGCTGTTGTCGCCGTGCGGGCGCAGGCGCAGGTCGAGCTCGAAGATGCCCTCGCGCGGCGCGTGGATCGCGTCGCGCACGCCATGCACGAAGTCCTCGAAGTAGGCGGCGTTCGGGATCGGCTCCGTGCCGTCGGTCTCTCCCTGCCCCTCGTACACCGTGAGCAGCTCGAGGTCCGACGCAAAACCGATCTCCCGTCCGCCGAACTTGCCCAGCGCCGCGATCGTCCAGCGGCACGGCGCGCCCGAGGTGAGACGCGGCGAACCGTGTCGCGCCCGCAACGCCCGCTCCGTCTGCGCAGCCGCCTCGCCCACCACGACCTCCGCGAGGTCGGACAGCTCGTGGGAGAAGTCGACGAACCCCGTGCGCCCGCTGATGTGCCGCAGGTCGATGCGGAACAGCTCGCGGTCCTTGAAGGCGTTGAGCGTGTCGACATCGGGCGGGCCGGCGGCGCGCAGCTCCTCCTGGAGCTGCTCCACCTGCTTGCCGGCGTCCATGGCCGGACGGTCGGTGAGCACGGGGAACAGGTTCTCGTGCTGGAAGCGCAGGAAGTCCTCCCACAGATAGCGGCTCACGCCGAGGGCAGCCGCGAGCGTCTCGAGCACGCGCTCGTCGGCCAGCTCCGCGATCGCGTCTCGCCGTTCGCCGAACGCGAGCATGCTGCGTGCGAGGGCCCCGAACTGCCGCAGCGCCTGCCCGGGATCCGGCGCGAGCGGGAGCAGTTGTGTGAACTGCCGGATCAAGACGGCGACCACCCGCAGTTCCTCGAGGCGCGCCGGATCGTCGAGCTTGGAGCCGTCGCGCGTGGTGACCCAGAACCTGTCGTGGCTGGCAGCGTCGACCGTGCGCACCTCGGCCCGCCGGATCGACACCTGGAGCATGGCCAGCGCGTTGGCGAACTCGAACAGGAAGCCACGCTCGTCGACGCCGGCGATGGTCAGCACGGTCGCATCGGGGTCCGAGGCGGTGTCGATCTCGATGGCAACGGGCTCCATGGCCCGGGCCGGCGTCTCGCCGCGCGGCAAGGTGCGCCCGATACCCTCGATGATCAGCGTCTGCGCGCCCTCGGCGTCGCCGGCGGCGAGCAGCGTGAACGCGCGCTCCAGGTCCGGGCGAATCGCGTCCCACGGGTCGGCGTCGGCCGTCCCGCGCACCACGAACCGGTCGAGGAGCAATTCGACAGGCTGACTGGCGCCGCGGGACGGCATCGGCCGGGCGGCCGGCATGCCGGGCCGCCCTCGCGGCGGGGCGAACCGCCCGCCTCGCGGGGCGGTGCGCTGGGCGACCGGGCGACGCACCATGAACAGGTCGCCCGTCTCGATGTCGAAGCCGTGTGCAGTGAGCGCTCCGGCGATGAGCGAGAGCGCGCCGGGCACGTCGGCCGCCACGACGGTCACCGCGTGCCTGCCACCCGCGAGGCGCAGCGCCTCGCCTGCGATGTCACCGGGCTGCCGGATCTCCGCGATCAGCGCGGGGTGCCGCGCCCGTTCACCGGGATCGATCGCCGTGTACGCCGTACCGAGCTGGGCGGCGATGCTGTCGGCGTCGAGGGCGTCCGGAGGGGGCATCGGCCAGCTGCATCCGCGGTCGCTGGGCCCGCGTCGCGGGCGGTCACGTGCTCTGGGCCTCATGATAGCGGCAGGCAATGTCAGGAGTTGGACGCATGTCAGACGCGCCCGAGCTGCTCGCCGCATTCGAGGCCGGTACGCTGCTGCGCCCCGACCCGGCGCTGCCGAACCTCGTGGACGTGTCCCGTGCGGTTGCCGCCGCCGGAGGCGTCACCAACGTCGACCTCTCGCCCTTCGCGAGCGAACTCGCGGCATCGTTCGCAGACCGCGAGCACCTCGTGCTGATCCTCACCGACGGGCTCGGCCTGGAGATGCTCGATCGCGAGTCCGCCGCCCGCACGCTGCGCGACAACGTCCGCAGCGAGCTCCGCACCGTCTTCCCGTCGTCGACCGCCGTCGCGCTGACCTCGCTGGCGACGGGGGAGTGGCCTGCAACCCACGCGGTCACGGGGTGGTGGACGCACATCCACGAGATCGGTGGGCCCGCCACGATCCTGCAGTTCCGGCGACGCTCGGATGACCGCTCGCTGGCCGACCTCGGCGTGACTCCGGAGGCGGCATTCCCGGTACCGAGCCTGATGGCGCGCCTCCGCCGGCCGAGCCACGTGCTGATGCCCCGCAACGTCGCGGGCAGCGTCTACTCGCGCTACTGGACGGGTGGTGAGGCCGCTACGGGTTACCCCTCGATGGCCGGGACGTACGGCGCGATCATGCAGGCCGTGATGGGCGCCGATGAGTCGACGTTCATCTACGTGTACGTGCCACACATCGACAACGAAGCGCACCACTCCGGCCCGGAGAGCATCGGCGCGCGCGCCGGCATCGTCGCGATCGACCGCCTGGTGGCCGACCTGCACGCCGGGCTCGGCAGGTCGACCACGCTGGTCGTGACCGCGGACCACGGCCACCTCGCGGTCTCGCCCGACGACCGCTTCATGATCCGCGATGCCACCGGTATCCCCGCTCTCCTCGCGAGCCCTCCGTCCGGCGACGCACGCGTCCTCGAGTTCCACGTGCGCTCGGGCGAGCACGCGCACTTCGAGGAGCGCTTTCGCACGAGCTTCGGCGACCGCTTCTTCCTGCTCACCACCGACGAGGTCGAGGAGCTGCGGCTGCTGGGCCCCGGACCGCTGTCCCCGGACACGAGGCAGCGGCTCGGCGACTTCATGGCGATCTCGAGGGGCGACGCCGTGCTCGGCTTCTACCCCTCGCAGGCCTCCAGACAGGGCGTGCGACAGCGCTCACACCACGCCGGGCTGACGCCGACGGAGATGCTCGTGCCGCTCGTGGTGGCGTGACCGTCGACCCACTCGGGACGACTACTACCGGAGCAGGACGATCCCAACGACCGGGCCGGTGATGAATATCCCGATGACGTAGAGCGCAACGAGCAACGGGTGTACGGCCGCGATCCTCGAAACCTTCTCGGCGAGGCGGACTGGCACCTCGCGAAGTGGTCTGAACGGATAGATCAATCCGATCCCCGCGAGGTTGAATAACGTATGGGTGAGCGCCACAACCAGGCCGGCGCGCAGGTCGACGGCCAGCGACGCAAGAAGCGCGGTCACCGTGGTGCCCACGTTGGCCCCGAGCGTGATCGGGAATGCGTTGCGCAGAGCCAGTACCCCTGACGCAACGAGCGGGATGAGGATCGAGGTGGTGATACTGGACGACTGCACCGCGATGGTCGTGACCGTCCCGATTGCCATCCCGACGAGCCCGCTGCCACGAGCGACGGCCGAGTTCAGCGACCGCTCCAGCTGTTCAGCGAACAGTCGCCTCATATTCACGGTAATGAACGCCAGGCTGAAGAAGATTAGCGATAGCCCTATCACGAGCAAGACCGCTCCGAGCACGCGGTCGCTCTCGATGGGCGCGTCGAGCAGCCCCTGAATCCGCTCCACGGGCTCGCGAACGATCTCCTTGATGGGACTACGCGTCTTGCCCCCACCCACGTTGCCGCCGAGGAGATCGGCAAGCCAGGACGCCGCCGTCGAGAGGAAGCCCGTAGAGATCTGCAGCGGCAGGAAGATCAGCACCGCGATGATGTTGAAGAGGTCGTGTTGGGTTGCCGCAGCGAACGCGCGCCGGAATTCGTCGCTGCGGGTGATCGACGCCAGGGACGCGAGGGTGTTGGTGATGGTGGTGCCGATGTTGGCGCCCATGATCATCGGCACTGCGGCGTCTACGTTGAGCGTCCCCGCGCCCACCAGTCCCACGATCGTCGCCGTCGAGACTGATGAGGACTGCACCAGCACGGTCGCCAGGATCCCGGCGCACAGCCCGGCGACCGGGTTGTTGACACTCTCGAGCAGGCCGGCCTGGAATTCCGCCCCCAGCCCCTTGATCCCCGCCTCCAGCGAGGAGACGCCAACAAGAAACAGGTACAGGAACATGAGGACGAGGACGGCCCGGAGCGGGCGCGGCAGCGTACGGCCGTGAGTCGGCGACGGCAGTCTGATCAAGACGCTCCCCGTGGACCGGTACTCCGCGACCGTGCATCCACGGTCGCGCCCCCCGATACCGTGCTCACTACGCGCCGTGTACGTCAGCCGACGGTCTGCCATCCCTCGCACGATGCGCGACGCGGCAGATCGCACGAGGAGTCCGAGCGGCACCGTAGCGGTCGCCCTGCGGCGTGGCAACCCCGGAGCGAGGTCGAGCGCCGGACATCACAGCGGAATGGCGAGCCGCGGCTGTCGCGGGGAGTCGAATCAGAGCGTGTCATCAGCCCACGACATCGCTGCGCCGGCCAACGTCTGCCGAGGTCCGGGGCCGGTCGGACTGTCGGGGCGCGGACCGGCGTCGCGGCCGGGGCTCCGCACCTCCGTCCGCGGCTGTATCATCTGGCGCGCGAACACCCGCCAGGCAGGAGCAGGCTATGCGTATCGGCGTCGGCATGCATCGAAACGCGCCCGATGACTGGGAGAGCGCGCTCACATTCGCCATCGAGGCCGAGCGCATGGGCGCGGACTCGATCTGGAGCGGTGAAGCCTGGGGCTGGGACGGCGCCACGCAGCTCGCCTACCTCGCCAGCCAGACCTCCACGATCCGCCTCGGCACCAGCATCATGAAGATCGGCGCGCGCAGCCCCGCCCTCACAGCGGGCACCGCGATGGCGCTGGCCTCGATGACCAACGACCGCTTCGTGCTCGGACTGGGCACCAGCACGCCGCAGATCATGGAGGCGTGGGACGGCGTCGACTTCGAGCGCCCCATCCGCCGCTCGCGCGAACTCATCGAGATCATCCGGCTCGTCGAGAGCGGGGAGCGCCTGGTCTACGACGGTGACATCCACAAGATCCCGCTGCGCGATGAGTTGCGCCCGATGCGGACCCGCGCCAGTGCGCGCCGCCTGCCCATCTACGTCGCCTCGGTCGGGCCGCAAAACCTGCGCATGACGGGCGAGCTCTGCGACGGGTGGATCGGCAACTGCTTCGTGCCCGAGACCGCCGGCGCCTTCCTCGACCACATCCGGGACGGCGCGGAGTCGGCCGGACGCTCGCTCGACGACCTCGAGTTGCAGGTGCCCGTCACCCTCGAGTTCGACGACGACCTGGACGCGCTGGCGAAGCGGCACGCCGTGGGGTACGCGTTCACGTTCGGCGCCATGGGCGAGCCGGGCCGCAACTTCTACGTCGAGGCCTTCGCCCGGCAGGGATTCGAGGAAGTGCGCGAGGTGCACCGGCTGTGGATCAACGGCCAGCGCGCCGAGGCGCAGGACCTGGTGCCGGTCGCGATCGCCCTGCAGACCAACCTGCTGGGAAACGACGACTTCATCAAGGAGCGCCTCCGCGCGTACCGCGACGTCGGCATCGACTCCCTACGCGTCGGCCTGCGCGGCGACAGCATCGAGGACTACCTCAACGACCTCGGACGCCTGCTCGACCTCGTCAAGGAGGTCGACGCCGAGGCAGACGGCGCGTAGCGGACGCACGCGCTCGCACGGACACGAGCGCAGGTGGTTAGAATCGGAGCGCCAACACGGCGGGCGCAGCCGGCGCCCGCACGGTGTGGCCATTGGAGAGTGTCATGACCACGCAACAACTGACCGAAGAGCAGCAGAACGTCCACAACTACCTCCGGGGACAGGGCGAGAAGTACAGCTGGCTCGACCTCTGGCCACGCGTGCTGCGACCGCGCCTCGACCTCCTCGCCCAGCTCGACGGCATCACCGCCGAGCAGGCGGAGGCCCGGACGTCGGCGGATGAGTGGACGATCATGGAGGGCCTGCGCCACGAGATCGCGGTCACCCGCTCCACGCTCCACATCGTCGAGCGCCTCTCGGGCATCACGATCTCCGACCCGGCAGACGAGGTGGACCCGGCCGAGCTGTCGTTCGAGGAGCTGCGGAACGAGCTGATGCGCAACGGCATCCAGTTCGGCCAGCTGGCGGCGGCGCTGCCGGAGGACGCGGACCTCGAGCCGACACACCCGCACGGTAACTTCGGCGACCTGCACTGCCGCGCCTGGTACATCTTCCAGCGCATCCACGACGTCGACCACGTCAACCAGTGGCGGTCGATCCGGGAGTCGGACGACTTCCCGGCCGCGTAGGCGAAGCGGTGGCGCGTCCGCCCGCGGGACGCGAAGCTACCCGCGAGCGGACGGCTGCCGCGCGTGGCAAGACCCACGCGCGGGCGGCCCGGTAAGGAGCCACCGTGAAGACTGGGCTGATCTCGGACACGCACTCCCCCGCGATGGGCGTGCATCCACCGGAGGAGGTCGCAAAGGCCTTCGCCGACGTGGACCTCATCCTCCACGCGGGCGACATCTACTCCTCGGCGTGCCTGGACTGGCTGGAGGAGATCGCTCCCATCCTCGCGGTCGAGGTCCCGCCCGCCCCTTGCGTCGGCGATCCGCGCGTCGCGCGCAAGCGCGTGGTCGAAATCGGTGGGCGACCGGTCGGGCTCGTCCACGACCTCATGATCATGAATCACGGCTTCGAGGTGGCCCCGGGCATCATCGGCCGCCAGGTCGGCGAGGACGAACCCCTCGACGAGTACCTGGTCCAGGTCTTCGGCGAGCGCGTCGAGGCGGTCGTGTTCGGGGACACGCACATCCCGATGGTGGAGCGGCACCAGGGCATCCTGTTCGTGAACCCCGGTAGTCCGACACTCCCGCGCCAGATTCGCGGGCTCGGCACGGTCGGGATCATGGAGACGGACGAGAACGGCCACGAAGCCCGGATCCTGGACCTGCCGGACTTTCGCGAGTAGCACGCCTGTAGGTGGAACGCGGTCCCAGTCGCACAGTGCCTCTCTATGTTGGTCTGGTCTAGTCTGACCAACTCCTGTAGACTGTTGGCATGGTCATCAACGTCTACGAGGCGAAGACGCATCTCTCCCGGCTCCTTGACCGGGCAGCGGAAGGGGAGGAGATCGTGCTGGGCAAGGCCGGGAAGCCGCTGGCACGGCTCGTGCCCTACCGCGAACGGCGCCAACCGCGCGTGCCAGGCCGGCTGGCGGGGAAGATCTGGATCGCCCCGGACTTCGACGACACACCCGAGGACATCATCGCGGCCTTCGAGGGTGACCTCGACGTCGTTGAATGAACCTCCTGCTCGACACGCACGTACTGCTGTGGTGGGGAGAAGAACGGCGTCTCGCACCTGAAGCGGCCGCGGCCATCGCTGATCCCGAAAACATCGTGTACGTCAGCGCCGCGAGCATCTGGGAGATCAGCATCAAGCGGGCTCGTGGAAAGCTGAGCGTCGACGATGCGATCTTCGACATGCACCTCGACGGATTCGAGGAACTCCCCATCACGCACCGCGAGGCGCGGCAGGTCGGCGCTCTGCCTGATCTGCATCGCGATCCGTTCGACCGCATGCTGATCGCGCAGGCGCTCGCGCACGACCTGCTGCTCGTCACGCGGGACCCGCGGATGAGCCTCTACGAGGCGAGCATTCTTCCCGCCTGACGGCTCATTGCCACACGGCTTGCGGCACCGCGCTATGCTCGCTCGTAATAGACGAGCGAGGGGGAGAGCATGCCGCGACCAATTCCGGTACCCGACGCCATCAGCAAGCCCTTCTGGGACGCCTGCAACGAGCGCCGGCTCATCATCCAGGTCTGCACGATGTGCGACCGGAGGCAGTTCCCGCCTGAAGCCGAGTGCCGCGAGTGCGGCTGGCAGTTCCACCTCGACTGGATGGAGACCAGCGGCCGCGGCACCATCGTCGGCTTCTCGATCACCTACGACTCGCGAATCATGGCGTGGCAGGAAGAGCAGCCGTTCAACAACGCCGTGGTCGCGCTCGAGGAAGACCCGGAGATCAACTTCTTCTCCAACCTCCCCGGTATACCCGTCGGCGAGGTCCCGGTCGGCGCCACCGTCGAGGTCGACTTCATCTCGGTCTCCGACGACCAGCTGATCCCGGAGTGGAAGGTCGTCGAGTAGCACGACGCCCGCCCGGAGACGGACACGACAAGCGCAGTCAGGAAGGGACACACCATGGCGCGCGCGATTCACTGGGAGCGCAACGAAGACCCGGTCGGCATCTGGGAGCACCGAGGCAAGGTGGTGCTCGCCGGGGCCGGGCACTCGAAGAACACGGACCGCCGCTGGGACGGCGTGAGCATGGACAGGACGCTGGGCGCCTACGTCATCGAGGCCGCCCGCGCGGCGATGGACGACGCCGGCATCTCGCCCGAGGACGTCGACGGCATCGTCACCTCCGCGGGCGGGCAGCCCGCCCACATGAGCCTCGGCTCACAGTGGGGGCCGCTGCGGCCGTTCTTCGACGCGCCCTACGACTCTGAGGACGGCCTCACGTACGTGACGGCGGAGTGGATCCAGAAGCAGATGAACCTGCCCAACGTGCAGTACACGAACTCGCACGGTGAGACCGTCTGGAACCTGATCGGCCTCGCCGCGCAGGTCGTCGGCGACAGCCGCTGCGAGGTCTGCCTCGTGCCCTACCCCAACGGGAACATCGAGGGCCGCTACCACCAGAACCCCAGCCTGGAGGCGCGGGGCGGGGCGCAGTGGTCCAACCCCTGGGGCTGGGGGCTTTCCGGACAGGGCTTCGTCTTCGACCAGTACGCCCGCAAGTACGGGACGAACCATGAGCGCATGGCGCCGTTCGTGGTGCAGGAGCACGCCAACGGGCTGCTGTGGCCCTACAGCTACTACGCCCAGCACGAGCCCGGCCCGTTCACGACCGAGGACTACCTCAACGGCCGCTGGATCGCACGCGACCTCAGCATCTTCGACTGCGACCGGCCGGTGCAGGCGGGCGCGTGCTACATCGTCACCACCGCCGAGCGCGCGAAGGACATGAAGCAGCAGCCGGTCTACATCCTCGACCACACCGAGAGCGCGTTCACGCCGCGCAGCCTGGTGCAGACGCTCGACGACACCGAGTCGTGGACGGACATCCAGGCGAAGCGGTCGTACGCGGGCTCCGGCCTGCGGCCGGAGGACATCGACGTGTTCGCGCCGTACGACGGTTTCGCGGTGTTCACGCAGTACTTCCTCGAAGCCTTCGGGTGGCGCGGTGTCAAGCGCGGCGAGGCGCACGACTTCTACGCGGACGACATCACGCTCAAGGGACCCAACCCGATCAACTCGGGCGGCGGCAACATGGGCACCGGCCGCATGCGCACCGTCTTCATCACCGACCCGATGGAGCAGCTCCAGGGCCGCGCGGGCGACCGCCAGGTGGACATCAAGGCCGAAGTCGCCGTGACCATCGGCGTGCTGCCGAGCAACGCCGCGGCGCTGGCGTTCAGCACCAGCCCCGACTAGGGGCCGGGAGCACGAGGGGGCGACCGGCGTCCAGGACGCTGCGTCGCCCCCCGTTGCGGGCTACGGGTTCCTTAGGGATACTCACTCGACGTGCGCAACGAGCGGGAGTGTGTTGAGTGGCGATCCTACTGAGCTTTGACATCGACGGAACGCTCGAGCTGGGTGATCCGCCGGGCGGCGTCACAATCGACATGGTCCGCAAGGCAATCGACATGGGCTTCATCGTCGGAAGCTGCTCGGACCGCCCGTTGAGCAGCCAGCGCCGGATGTGGGCCTCGCTCGACATCGAGCCTGACTTCGTCGCTTCGAAGCACCAGCTCGGCCTGGTCAGGGCGCAGTTCGACGACGCCGACGCCTACTACCACATGGGCGACCGCGACACCGACGAGAGCGCCGCGAAGGAGAACGACTTCGGCTTCTGGTGGCACACCGAGGCCGAGCTCGAGCCCTGGCTGGAGCTCGTCAACTCCGACTAGCCACATCGCGCAACCAACCTCGATGAGGCCCGCACCACGCGGGCCTCGGTCATTCCGGGCGCCCGAGCCGCGCGACGGGTAGCATCCACGCATGGTCCACGAACGACTCGACGAAGAGCCGTGGGGCGACCTGCTCGACGAGCTGCGCGCGATCTGCCTCGACCTGCCCGAGAGCAGCGAGACGATCAACTTCGGCAACCCGTGGTTCCGCGCGGGCAAGAAGCCGTTCGCCATCTTCGGCGTCCGAGACGGCGAGCCCGGCATCTCGTTCCGCGCCGACCCGTTCGCGCGTGAGCTACTGCTGGACGACGAGCGCTACTTCCCCACCCCATACATGCACCAGCACGGCTGGCTCACGCTACGCCTCGAGGAACCTGTCGACTGGGACGAGGTCGAGGAGCACCTCCTGGACAGCTACCGCATGCAGGCCCTCAAGCGCATGCTCCGCGCCCTCGACGGCTGAACTCAGCGTTGCTCCGGCCGGGCCGATGCGTGCCCGGCGTCGTTCGTCGGGCGTCAATAGACGACCACGGCTCGTGCCCAACTCCTTGACATGCCCGGCACCGGCCGGGACGATGAGGCCGTTCCCCATACTGCATTGGCGACGTAAGAACGCTCCCGCCCGGGCGCTCTGAGCAGGTCGCGCGATGGTCCCACCACCGGCGCCCACCACCAGGACACGGGCGGACCGAGGAGGCATTCCGATGCCGAGGCAACGCAGCCTACTCGCCGTCCTTATCGGTCTTGTCACCGCAGCCGCCCTGTTCGGGACGGCGCGAGCGGAGGTACCCGACGGGCCGGAGTCCCAAGAGGTGCGGATCATCGCCCGGCAGCTCGAGGATGGCCGCATCGAGGTTGCCATCCGCAGACGGGCGCCCGGTGGCTCGTGGAGCGAACCCGCCTACCCGAAGGTGATGGACTGGTTCGTGTTGGGATTCCCCCGTCACATACAACAGTGGACCATCCCGGCGGAGCTCGTGGCTGGTCACTGGATAGTCAGCGGGTCAAGGGCGCTGGACGAGCTCGACGAGTGGAGCGACCGGCCTCTGGTCGCTGGCCTGAGCGTACGTGTCGTGGCACGCCGTCACGCCGACGGCCGTACCGAGTTCGGGCTGCGGGAGGACCTCGGGCGCTGGGACGGGCGCGTGATACTGCCGGAGCGTCGGTTCTTCCCCGCGGACCCCAGCCGTGATCGATGGATGAGCACGAGCACCATCGCGCTCCCTTTATCGAGGCCCGAGCCGACCTACCTGCCCTGGGGCGACGTCACCGAGTTCAACGCCCACCTGGAACGGGTGGTTGAGTACGCGAGGATGGTGTGGACATGGGCTCCGGACTCAGACGAGGAGTGGGAGGCGTTGACGGCCGAGATTACGGCCTACGCCGACGTGCTGCTCACCGTCCCGGTAACGGGGAGTCACCCTCCGTGTTACCTGTTCGCAGCTCGACACTTCGGGGCGGCTGCCGAGGTGATTGCGAAGGCGGCCGCCATCAGGGATATCACGATCGCCCTTGAGGAGGAGATGGTCGCTCACTTCGAGAAGGCTGCCCCGCTCCGGCTGAGCTGCCTCTTCGATAGAACATAGCTCGCCCGACGATGGCCGGATCGAGGTCGCGGTCCGCCAACGCGGCGGTCATCCACGCAGGCAACGTCGCATGAGCGAGAGCGCCCGGCGGCGCGAGGCGCATCCTGTACGCTCGCGCGTACGGGACCGGTGCTTCGAGGGGGAATGATGCTCGCAGGCAAGTCGGCGCTGGTTACCGGCTCGACGAGCGGGATCGGGCTCGCGATCGCCCGCGCGCTCGCCGCCGAGGGCGCGAACGTCATGCTGCACGGCCTCGGCGACCCGGCCGCCATCCGTCGGCTGTGTGACGAGTTCGAGACGGAGTACGACGTCGAGGTCGCCTTCAGCGGCGCGGACCTGCGCTTCCCGGCGGCTATCGAGACGCTCACCCGGGATGTGACCGACCGCTTCGGCCACGTCGACGTCCTCGTGAACAACGCGGGCATCCAGCACACCGCGCCGATCGAGGAATTCCCGGCCGACCGCTGGGACGACATCATCGCCGTCAACCTCTCAGCCGCCTTCCACACCACGCGGCTGCTGCTCCCCGGCATGCGCGAGGCGGGCTGGGGCCGCGTGATCAACACGGCCTCGGCGCACGGCCTGGTCGCGTCGGCCGAAAAGGTGGCGTACATCGCGGCCAAGCACGGCATCGTCGGCATGACGAAGGTCGTTGCCCTCGAAACCGCGCGGTCTGCCATCACGTGCAACGCGATCTGCCCCGGTTGGGTCCGCACCGAGCTCATCGAGCAGCAGATCGAGGCGCGCGCGGAGGACCTCGGCGTCTCGATCGAGGAGGGCGCACGCGCTCTGCTCGCGGAGAAGCAGCCATCCATGGAGTTCGTCGAGCCGGAGCAGGTGGCGCAGATCGCCGTGTTCCTGTGCTCCGACGCCACCAGTCAGATCACCGGCGCCGCCATCTCCATCGACGGCGGCTGGACGGCGCAGTAGCGAGGCGCGAAGTGGTCGCGGAGGTCTTCGCCACACCCGACGAGGCCATCGCCGACGTGCCCGACGGCGCATCGATCATGTTCGGCGGCTTCGTCTCAGCCGGTACGCCGAGCAACCTCATCCTCGCCTTGCAACGCCTCGGCACCCGCGGCCACACGGCGATCGCGAACAACATCGGCCTCGGCGACAAGCTCGACGAGCTGTGCGAGGACTTCCAGCTCGCCCACGTCATCGCGACCTTCGCCATCCGCGCTTCGTCGGGCCGCGGGAGCCGCTTCGAGGAGCAGTACCGCGCGGGAGACGTCACGCTCGAACTCGTGCCGCAGGGCACCTTCGCCGAGCGCATCCGCGCCGGTGGCGCGGGCCTCGGCGGTGTGTTGACGCCAACGGGTCTGGGAACCGTGGTGGCCGAGCACAAGCCGGAGATGGAGATCGACGGCGAGCGCTACCTTCTCGAACGCCCGCTCCGGGCCGACTACGCGTTCCTGAAGGCGTACCGCGCCGACCGGCTCGGCAACCTCGAGTACCGGGCCGCCGGGCGCAACTTCAACCCGCTCATGGCGACGGCGGCCGAGACCGTGATCGCGGAGGTCGAGGAGATCGTCGAGCCGGGCGAGATCGACCCGGAGCGCGTCGGGACGCCCGCCGTGTACGTCGACCGCGTCGTGCGCTGCGATCCGATCGAGGTGCGCTGGGATGGCTGAGACGCCCGTCGGCATCCCGCGCGACCTGATCGCGCTGCGCGTCGCGCGCGAGCTGCGCGCGGGGATGGTCGTGAACCTCGGCATCGGCCTGCCGACGCAGGTCGCGAACCACCTGGAGCCGGGCGTCGACGTGTTGTTCCAGGCCGAGAACGGCATCCTCGGATACGGCGCCATCCTCGACGAGGACTTCGACCCGGACGTCATCAACGCGGGCGGCCAGCCCGTTGCCCTGCGCGAGGGCGCGAGCTTCTTCGACAGCGCGGACTCGTTCGCGATGATCCGCGGTGGCCACGTCGACGTGGCCGTGCTCGGCGGCCTGCAGGTCTCGGCGCGCGGCGACCTCGCGAACTGGTCGGTGCCTGAGCGCGGCGGCGGCAGCATCGGCGGCGCGATGGACCTCGCCGTGGGCGCGCGCCGGCTGATCGTGGCGATGGAGCACCGCACCCGCGACGGCGCGCCGAGGATCGTGCGGGAGTGCGCCTACCCGCTCACCGCCCCTGCTTGCGTCGACCTGATCGTCACCGACCTCGCGGTGATCGAGGTGACGCCGGGCGGCCTCGTGCTCCGCGAGGTGGCGCCGGGCGTCACTGCCGGCGAGGTGCAGGCGGTCACCGAGCCCGCGGTCGAGATCTCGCCGGACCTGGCGGAGATGCAGCTCTCGGTGAACATGCCTCCGGCGTCTTAACCAGCGACGCCGGCCACCTCGTGGGTGACCGGCGCCGACGGTGTTCGTTGCCGGGTTTTGGGCTAGCTGCCCGTCCAGACCGGGTCGCGCTTCTCGGCGAAGGCGGCCGGGCCCTCCTTGGCGTCGGCGGACGACAGGACGACCTGGTTCATCCACTCGGCGATGCGGATCGAGTCCTCGATGCCGGCCTTGCGCCACGCCTGGATGATCGACTTCGTGCCCTGGATCGAGAGCGGCGCGTTCGAGGCGATCAGCTGGGCGATCTCCTCGGCGCGCGGGACCAGCTGGTCCGGCTCGGTGATCTCCGTGACCACGCCGAACTCCTTGGCCTGCTCGGGGCTGATGCGGTCAGCGGTGAGCAGGATGTAGTTCGCGGCGGAGAAGCCGACGACGCGCGGCAGGTGGTGGATGCCGTAGCCGGCCATGATCCCGCGCTTCGGCTCGAACAGGCCGAAGTAGGCGTCCGTCGAGCAGATGCGGATGTCGCAGTCCAGCGCGGTCTCCATGCCGCCGCCGATCGCGAGGCCGTTGACCGCCGCGATGAACGGCTTCGGGCTGTCGGAGTAGCCCCAGCCGGACATCGAGCCGCCACGCCGTGGGGAGTTCGTGCCGGCGGCGTTGCGCTCGGCCATCTCCTTGAGGTCGGCGCCGGCCGAGAAGGCGCGGCCCGTGCCGGTGACGATGCCGACGCGCATGTTCGGGTCGGCGTTGAAGTCCTCAAGCGCCTCGTCGCGGAGCGCGGTGAGGTTGCCGCCGAGGGCGTTGAGCCGCTCGGGGCGGTTCATCGTGAAGATCGCGTAGAAGTCTTTCTTCTCGTACTCGAGGTCTGCCATTCAGCCCTTTCCTCCTGTGAGTCTGCATGCCTGCCGGGACATCGTGCACGGGCGCGCGCGATTGCCCCAGTGCCTTGTAGGTGCTGCGCGATGCAGCGTCAATCCGAGGGCTCCACCGGGCCCCTCGTACGCTGCGCCCAACGGCGGGCGCACTATCATGCGAACCGCGACGCTCGACGCGCCGTGCATACCGAAGGAGGCCCGACGTGGGCAACTACGAGAACATCCTCTACGAGACCGACGACGACCAGATCGCGACCATCACGCTGAACCGGCCCGACCAGATGAACGCCATCTCCCCGGACCTGGAGCGCGAGCTCCACGAGGCGCTCGACGAGGCCAACGCGGACGACTCGGTGCGCGTCATCATCATCACCGGCAACGGCCGCGCCTTCTCCGCCGGGTACGACCTCGGCCGCGAGCGCGAGGGTATCGACACGCGCAGCGAAGCGCTCAAGCAGTGGATGCCCACCGACATGAACCACACCGACCACGTCATGCACCTGATGGAGCTAGACAAGCCCATCATCGCGGCGGTCAACGGCTGGGCGCTCGGCGGCGGGTTCTGGTACACCCTCGCCTGCGACATCACCATCGCCTCCGAGCAGGCCGCGTTCGGGCAGCCCGAGGTGCGCATGGTGTCGAACACCTCGTTCCTGTTCCCCGCCCTCGTCGGCTGGAAAGTGGCGGCGCGCTACGCGCTCACAGGCGACCATTTCGGTCCCGAGGAGGCGGTCCGCATCGGCGCCATCAACGAGGTGGTCCCGCACGACCAGCTGATGACGCGGGCGCGCGAGATGGCCATGCGGCTGGTGATGGTCCCGTCGGACTCGGTGCGGCTCAACAAGAAGCTCACCACGCTCGGCTTCCACGCCATGGGGCTGCGCAACGCCCTCCAGACCGGCGGGCTCATCTCGATCCTCGCCCACGCCTCGACGGACGCGAAGGAGGTCGAGGACCTCTACGAGGTCCAGCGCAACGAGGGCCTCACCGCCTTCCTGCGGATGCGCGACAACAAGTTCATCCCCGAGCCCGGCGGCCCCCGCTCGCGGTAGCGGCGGGACAGGCTCCGGCTCGATGACGCAGCACGAGACCGTGGCGGCGCCACCGGACATCGACGCGATCCGGCGCGCCGCACACGCGCTGACGGACCCCCTCTCCCTCCCGGCTGCGCTGGTCTACTCGCCGGCGCTCTCGGAGCGCCTCGAGGCGCACGTCTCGCTCAAGCTGGAGTTCGCGAACCCCATCGGCGCGTTCAAGCTGCGCGGTGGCGTCACCCTCGCGGCCGAGCTGGCGGCGAGCGGCGAGGCAGCCGGCCTCGTGACGGCGTCGACGGGCAACCACGGCCAGTCCATCGCCTACGGCGCCGCGCTGCACGGCCTCGAAGCCGTGATCTTCGTCCCCGAGGACGCCAACCCGGACAAGATCGCCTCGATCCGCCGCCTCGGCGCCGAGGTGCGCGAGGAGGGCGCGCGCTTCGACGACGCGAACGAGGCCGCCGCCGAGTTCGCCGCCGAGCGCGGCATGCGCTACGTGGAAGTCGACGGCCCCACGCTCATCGCCGGCGTGGCGACCGGCGCCCTCGAAGTCCTCGACCCACATGGCGGGCAGCAGCCGGACACCGACGTGGTCATCGTCCCGCTCGGCGGCGGGTCGGGCGCGTGCGGCTGGGTGCTGACACGCGACGGCGTAGGCGCGTCGTGCGAGGTCTGGGCCGTGCAGTCCGCGCAGGCTCGCGCGGGCCACGACTCCTGGCGCGAGGGCCGCGTGGTGGAGCGTGCCAACACCACGATGGCCGAGGGGCTGGCGACCGCCACCGGCTTCGAGTACACGCAGGCCATCCTGCGCGGCCGCCTCGACGACTTCCTGCTCGTCGATGACGCGGACATCGGCGCGGCGGTCGTCGAGCTGCTGGAGCACGCGCACCTGCTCGTCGAGACGGCGGGGGCGGCGGCGCTCGCCGGGGCGATCGCGGCGCGCGAGCGCATCCGCGACCGCCGCGTGGTGCTCGTGCTCACCGGCGCGAACATCACCACCGAACAGCTTCGAGGGCTCCTCGGCGCTTCCTGACCGCGCCCTGACGCTACAAGGACTCCGCCTCCAGCAGCCTCCGCCCGCCGTCCGTGTAGTGGCGGTCCTTGGCGTGGAGGTGCTGCCCGGCGGCGCGCAGGTCCCGCCACGCGCGCTCGAGGCGGTTCGAGCGGTACAGCGACTGCGCCCCGGCCGCCTCGAACAGCAGGTCGGCGGCGCGCACGCAGGCATGCACCGTGTGCGCGACCGCGAGCTGGAGCGCGTTGAAGGCCTCAGGCGGGTTCGGCTCGCTCTCCTCGGCGCGCTGCCAGATGCCCGAGAGCACGCGGTCGAGCCACGCCTCGGCCGATCTGACGAGCGCCTCGGCCTCACCGCGCGCGTGGTGGGCGAGGGCGATCTCGCTGGCCGGGCGCTCGCTCCACGCCGGGCGCGCGGCAATCTCGGCGAACGCCTCCATCGCTTGTCGCGCCGTACCGATCGCGTGCGCGCCGTGGCCCATCTGGAAGATCGGGCCGATCGGTAGCGTCGAGCGCGGCCCGCTGGTCCACGGCGCCGCGAACTCGAACACGAACCGCGCGGGCACGTGCACCTCGTGCATCGAGTAGTCGAAGCTGCCGGTTCCGGCGAGCCCCGGCACCGACCAGGTGTCGACTAGCTGCGCCTGGTTGGCAGGCACCGCGAACGCGCGCATCTGCGGCTGGCCGCGGTCGTCGAGCGCCGGCTCTCCGTCCGCGTCGAGGAGCCGCGCGCGGCTGATCAGCCAGTCGGCGTTCGGGAAGCCGCTGCCGAACGGCCACTGCCCCTCGGCGACGTAGCCGCCTTCGACGGGCCGAAGCGTGCCGGCGGGTGGGTTGAGCGTGCCGACGCAGATCGGGCGCGCGTCGCCGCCGAAGATCTCCTCGGCGGTCGCGCGCGGCATCCACTGCGCGAGCGCGTTCGTCTCGGCCGCGATCATCACGACCCAGCCGGCCGCCGCGTCGCCCGCAGAGAGCGTACGCACGACCTCCATGAAGGTGCCGACACCGGCGTCGAGGCCGCCGAGCTCGCCCGGCACCCACAGGTGGAACAGGCCCGCGTCGCGCAGCGCCTCGACGAGCGGGTCCGGCAGGCGCCGTTCCCGCTCGATCGCCTCGGCCTCGTCGCGCGCGACGGCGGCAAGGGCCGCCGCGCGCTCGACGATCTCGGGGTCGGCCCCCGTGAAGGTCACGCCAGAGCCGCCTCGATGTCATCGATGTGGCCGGACTCGTGGCCGGTCACCAGCATGCTGAGGAGGGCGCCCACCTGGATGTCGCCCGGGCGGAAGCCGAGCGGGATCTCGACGGCAAGCAGCGCCTCGTCGGCGTCGCCGAGCGCGGCGATCGAGGCCTCGTGGCCCGCCTTCACCTCGGCGATGAGGTCTGCCGCGCTGGTGTCGGCGCGCTCCGCGACCTGCTCGTCGTTGCCCGGCATACGGCTGCCCTCGCCGCCCTGCGCGCGCTCGAGGACGCGCGGGACGGGGTTGGAGCTGGCCGCGAGGTGGCTGAGCGCGTCGCGCACGCGCCACTCGCCCTCGGGCAGCGGCGCCTCGGGGTTGGCGATGATGGCGTCTGACAGCGCGTCGATGCGCGCGTTCAGGCCCTGGAATCCCTCGATCAGTTCGTCGCGGTCTGGCATGAGTCCTCCGGTCTGCTGCGGGGTTGGAGTCTACATCCTCGACTCCACCAGGCGAGCCGAGGCCTCGACGACGCTGGTAGGCTGCGCCCGACGCGGGGAGCACGAGATGGCACCAACAGGCTCCGAGCCAGTGCGCGCCCTCGATGGCGTGCGCGTCGTCGAGTGCGGCATAGCGATCGCCGGGCCGCTCGCCGGAAGGTACCTCGCGCACCTCGGCGCCGACGTGATCAAGGTTGAGTCGCGCTCTCGCAGCGCGGCGATGGGCATGCGCGCGCCAGCGTGGGCACCCCCTGACGTCGGGCTCGCGGGCGGGGACATGCTCGCCGGCAACAACACCTTCAACGCCCAGAAGCGCGGCGTCGGCCTCGAGCTCAAGTCGCCCGAGGGGCGCGACCTCCTCGACCGGCTCACCGAGCAGAGCGACGTGTTCCTGACCAACTTCAGCGTCCCCGCCATCAACTCGCTGCGTATCGACTACGACCACGTGCGGGCGGTGAACCCTGACATCGTCTACGTGAGCATGCCGGGCTACGGCAGCGGCGAGGGGCCGTACCGCGACTACAAGTCGTGGGGGCCGAACCTCTCCTCGTTCTCCGGCCTCGACTACCTCACCGGCGACCCCGACCGGCAGCCGGCGATGACCCCGGTGCCGCTCCCCGACTACATCGCCGGCTACCACGCCGTGACGGCAATCATCAGCGCGCTGCTGCACCGGGAGCGAGGCGGTGGCGGGCAGTGGATCGACATCTCGCAGTTCGAGTCGGCCGTCGCCACCCTCGGGCCGTACATCGGGCAGGTGTCGCTGGGCGGCGAGGAGCCCGACCGGAGCGGGAACCGCAGCCCCAGCTCGGCGCCACGCGGCGTCTTCCCCACCAGCGAGGACGACCGCTGGGTCGCCGTCTCCGCCCGCAACGACGACGAGTTTCAGTCGCTCGCGCGCGTCATCGGCCGCCCTGAGTGGGCCGACGACCGGCGCTTCCAGACCTCGGCGGACCGGCGCGCGCATGAAGACGAGCTCGAAGCTGCGATCGCGGCATGGTGCGCCCGGCGGACGCGCGAGGAGGCGGCATACGTGCTGCAGGCCGCGGGAGTCGCCGCGGCGCCGGTGCAGGACCACCTCGACCACCTCGCCGACCCGCAGCTGCGCGCACGGCGCTTCTGGCATCTCGTCCGCCACGCGTGGCTCGACGCCGACCTGATCGACGGCCTGCCGATCCACCTCGACGACACGCCCGTGCGCCACGACGACGCCTCGCCCGCTCTCGGCGGGCACAACGCCGACATCCTCACCGGGCTCGCCAACCTGTCCGCCGACCGAATCGACGAGCTCGCGGAGACCGGCGCGGTCAGCGCACCCGCCGACCCACCGCCCGGCGACACCAGGCCTGAGCGCCCGTACTTCGGGTGGGCGCTGCCACTGCTCCGCATGAGCCTCGACGCCGACATGCCCGCGAGTCCGAACGCGATCGAGGCGTCCCGGCCGGCGCGCCAGGGCGCTGCGCCTGAGTCTGGGTCAAGCGCGGGCCCGCTCGACGGCCTGCGCGTCGTCGACCTCAGCGACGGGATGAGCGCATACGGCACGCGCCTGCTCGCGCATCTCGGGGCCGATGTCGTCCGCGTCGAGCCTCCCGAGGGGGCCTCGATCCGCCGTGACGGGCCGTACGCTGCTGGGCCGCCTATGGGCGGCCGCAGCCTGCTGCAGCTCTACATGGACGGCGGCAAGCGCTCTGTCACGCTCTCGCTCGAAGACCCGGCCGACGCCGCGGCGTTCGAGAAGCTCTGCGCTTCGGCCGACCTCGTCTACACCGCCGACGAGGAGGCGCTCCCGATCGCGCAGGCGGCGCGCGAGGCGAACCCGGAGCTCTCGACGGTCGCGGTCACGCCGTTCGGGCTGACCGGCCCGTACCGCGCGTGGGCGGCCGACGACCTCACACTGTGGGCGCTCAGCGGCATCCTCCAGCTCACCGGCTACCCCGACCGGCGACCGCTCATCCCCGGCGCGATGCTCGCCAACTACTTCGTCGGCCAGGTCGGCGCGATCGCCTCCCTCGCCGCGCTCTACGCGCGCACCCACACCGGGCGGGGCCAGCTTGCCGACGTGTCGGCGCACGAGGTCCTGCTCTCCACGTCGCAGGGCGGGACCGGGCTCCCGACGCTCATCGAGGACGCCAACCCGCGCCGCCGCACCGGGAGCAGCGCGCTCGGCTCCAGCCCGTACGGGTACTACACGTGCAGCGACCGGCTGGTCTGCCTGCTCGCGCTCACCGTCGGCCACTGGGACGCCCTCGCTTCGTGGATCCACGAGGAGACCGGCGCGGCCGGGGTGCTGGAAGAGCGCTTCCGGGCCTCCTCGATGGTCCGCAAGCAGTACGACGACGAGGTGCAAGAGTTCGTCGACAGCCTCGCGGGCCGGTACGAGGCCGACGCGTTCTGCGAGGAGGCGCAGCGCCGCGGCATCCCCGCCGCGCCGGTCAACCCGACGGGCGCGATGCTGCGCGACCCGCACCTCGCGGCGCTCGACTACTGGTCGGACGCGGAGCAGCCGGGCCTCGGCCGCATCCGCTGGCCGGGAGCACCGTTCCGCATGCACGCCACCCCCTGGGCCGACGCCGCGCAAGCGCCGGAACCCGGCCAGCACAACGCCGACCTCGCAGACGGAGGACCGTGGCGTCCCCGCCCTGAAAGAGTGTAGGAATCCTCGTAGCGATCCCGGCGCAAACGGGGCTCCCGTTCACGTGAGGTGCTGGACACCAGCGCCCTCGTCAGCGCATGCTTAGCATCTCGGGCGCCGAGCGCACCTTCGTGTCCCGTGCCCATCACGGCGGGGTGATGATCCGGCAGCACCGATCCGGGCGCTTCGTCGCACCCGGCACTGCGAGGAACCGACCGCAGCCATGACGGCGATGACGAACCTCCGGCAGCAGCAGCAGGCCGTGGGCGAACGCGGCTCGCGCATCTTCTACGGCTGGTGGATCGTCGGCTCCGGGTTCATCGTCAACACCTTCAACGGGGCTCTGGTCTTCCACTCGTTCGGCGCCTACGTCGTGCTGCTCGAGCAGGACTTCGGCTGGAGCCAGGCCACCTTCGGTCTGGCCTTCGCCCTGCAGCGCATCGAGAGCGGCTTGCTCGGTCCGATCGAGGGTTGGGCGATCGACCGCTTCGGGCCGCGCAAGGTGATGATGACCGGACTCGTCATCTTCGCCATCGGGTTCCTCGCGCTCAGCCAGATCAACTCGATCCTGACGTTCTACCTGGCGTACCTGCTCATCGCCCTTGGATCGGTGCTCGGCTCGTTCCTGCCGGTGACCGTCGCGGTGGTGAACTGGTTCAACAAGCGGCGTGCGCTCGCGCTGGCGCTGGTCTCGCTTGGGTTCGCCGCTGGTGGCCTGATACAGCCCGGCGTCGTCGCCCTGCTGGAGAGTCTCGGCTGGCGCGGCATGGCTGCCGCCTCGGGCATCTTCGTCCTCATCATTGGCCTGCCTCTCGCTGCGGTCGTACGGCACCGCCCGGAGGACTACGGCATGCTGATGGACGGGGAAGTGCCCGTCCAGGGGCAGCCGCCACCGCCGCCGGAGCGAGACTTCACCACCGGCCAGGCGCTGCGCACCAGCGCCTTCTGGCTCATCGCGCTGGGCCACAGCTCCTCGCTGCTCGTCATCGGCGCGGTGATGGTGTACTTCGCCTCGCACCTCACGCTGGGCCTCGGGTACTCGCTGGCGTTCTTCGGGCTGATGTCGGCGCTCATGACCACCTCGATGGTGATCGGGCAGGTCGGCATCGGCGGCCTGCTGGGAGATCGCCTGAACAAGCGCCTGGTCATCATCATCGCGATGTGCGGCCACACGGTGGCGATGCTGCTGTTGGCGTTCTCCTTCAACGTCGTGATGGTGATCGGCTTCGTGGTCATCAACGGCCTGGCGATGGGCACCCGCGGTCCGCTCATCCAGGCGATGCGCGCCGACTACTTCGGGCGCGCGTCGTTCGGCAAGATCATGGGCTTCTCGTCGATGGTGATGATGGCCGGCATGATCATCGGCCCCGTCGTGGCCGGCATCTCGTACGACCTCACGGGCTCGTACCAGCGTGGCTTCGTTATCCTCGCGATCCTCGCGCTGTCGGGCGGGGTGTTCTTCGCCTTCGCCAAGAAGCCCGAGCTGCCCGCGGACTCCCGCGCCCCCGCGCCCACCCCCTTCGGGTCGGACGGCCCGTTCGCCGTCGCGGCCAACGGGGCGGCCGCGAACGGCGCCGCGGCCAACGGCGCTTCGGCGAACGGCGCACTCGCCAACGGCATCGTCACCCACGCCGGCATGGCCGAGACCGTCGAGGTCCGGGACGACGCGTGGGCTGTCCCCGCTGCACCCGCCGGCGGCAACGGCGCGGGCGCCCCCGCGTACGAGGCGAATCCCTCCGTCCCGAGCCAGCAGCGCTAACACGCCTCGCAACGCGCCTATACTCGGCGCACGCCGCGCGCGTGCCGTGCGCCCGGCGCGCGTCAGGGTGAGCCGATGACCAACGCCCCAGCGGCCCGTCCTCGCCAGGGGCTCTTCTACGGCTGGTACATCGCCTACGGCGGAGCGGTCAGCAACTTCGTCACGATCGGCATTGCCGCCTTCAGCCTGACCGTCTTCATCGGCCCGCTGCGCGAGGAGATGGGCTGGACGGCGGCGGCCATCACATTCGGCTTCTCACTGGGGACCCTTGAGCAGGGGCTGCTCGCGCCCTTCACGGGCTTCCTGATCGACCGGCTGGGTCCTCGCAAGATGGCCGCGACGGGCGTGGTCATCCTCAGCCTGGGACTGCTGCTCTTCTCGCAAGCCCGATCCCTCGAGGTCTACTACCTGGCCAGCCTGCTCATGGCGACGGGGAACAGCATCGGCTCGCTGATGGCGTTCTCCGCCGCCGTCATGAACTGGTTCGAGCGCAAGCGCGCACGCGCGATGGGCGTGCTCAACGCCGGCAACGGCGCGGGCTACTTCGTCGTCCCAATCGTCGCGCTCCTCGTGAGCTGGTTGGGCTGGCGCGAAACACTCATGATCGCCTCGGCAATCGTCCTCACCGTCGGTCTGCCGCTCGCCCTGCTACTGCGTGACCGCCCGCAGCCCTACGGCTACCTGCCGGACGGCGAGCCGCCCGAGGACCGCACCGGCGCGCCGATCGCGACGCCTGCGCTCACGGGCTTCACGGTCGGGGCGGGGCTGCGCATCCCGGCCTTCTACCTGCTCGCGCTGGCGAACGCGTGCGGCACGTTCGCGATCGTGGCGTGGGTCGTGCTGCAGGTGCCGCACCTGGAGCAGAACGGGTTCTCCACCGGCTTCGCCGCGCTCATCGTCGCGTTCTACGGCGCGTTCCAGGTCGCGATGCGCATCGTCGCCGGCTGGATCGCGGACACCCTGGGCCGCCGACGCGTCTACGCGCTGGGCTTCCTGCTGCTCGGCATCGGGATGCTGATGTTCGTGCAGCTCGAGCCGGGGCGCCTGTGGCTGATCCCGTTCTACTACGCGGCCTTCGGACTCGGGCACGCCGCCTGGCTCGTCGTGCAAATGACGCTGATTGGCGACTACTTCGGGACGCTCCGCTTCGCGACGCTGCGAGGCCTGGCGAGCATGTTCCAGACCCCCGTCACGATGATTGCCCCGGTGCTCGCGGGGTTCATATTCGACCAGACCGGCACGTACGACGTCATCTTCACCATCTACGCCGGCATCGCCGCGTGCGGCGCGATCTTCGTGATGATCGTGCGTCGCCCGATGTGGAACGAGCTCCAGGCCGCACGCGCGGCCGGTCCCCCTCCCAGGCCCGCGCCCGCGATGCCCGCCCCTGCCGGGGCCATGCCCGTCCGTCCGCCGGCTCCCGCTGTGGCCCCATCGATGGACGGTGCACCCATGCCGGCCGGTCAGGCCGCGCAATCTCGACTCACGCATGCGGGCATGGCAGATTCCGGCCCCTAGGCGGGCAGGACCGAGGAGGCAACGATGGTCGACATCCAGACGGCGCTGGGGCCCGTGCCGAGCGACCAACTCGGCCTCACGTACGGGCACGAGCACCTCTTCGTCACCTCGGCCGGCCTGCGCGACTACTATCCGTGGCTCTTCGACACCGAGGCCGAGCTCGACCACGTCACCGCCGAGCTGATCGAGGCCCGCGAGGCGGGCATCAACACCATCGTCGACGTCACCACCCCGGACCTCGGACGCATGCCGGACCTGATGCGCACCGTCTCAGAACGCTCCGGCGTCAACGTCGTCATCGCCACGGGGCTCTGGCTCGACCCGCCGCGCGCGATGCGCGACGCGACGGCCGAGGAGTACGCCGACATCTTCCAGCATGAGATAGAGGTCGGCGTCGGCGGCACCGATATCCGCGCCGGCGTCATCAAGGTGGCGAACGCCGACCCGCCCGGCATCGGCATGCAGGAGGAGGCGATCCTGCGTGGGGCCGCGGAGGCGTCGACGCGTACGGGGGTGCCGACCACGACGCACACCGGCCCGTACACGATCGGGCGCGAGCAGATGCAGGTCTTCGCCGACACGGGCATCGCCCCGCACCTCGTCGCCATCGGCCACTCGTACACGGGCGACGTGGAGTACCTGCGCGAGGTGCTGGAGGCCGGGCACTACCTCTCGATCGACCGCTTCCGGTGGATGCCGAACATCGAGGGTGACGTGATCGCGGCGATCGCGACGCTGTGCGCCGAGGGCCGGGCGGACCGCATCATGCTGTCCCACGACCACGCGCCGGAGCACAACTCGTACCGCCGCCACGGGCCGCACGAGTCGCCGAGCGGGTTCACTTACATCGTCAACGAGATCCGTCCGCGCATGTCCGAAGCCGGCATCCCGGACGCCGATGTCGAGGCGATGCTGTTCGAGGCGCCTCGTGCGTTCCTCGAAGGCGGGCGCGGGTAGCGGGCCGGCAGCTCGCCCGGGTTATAGCGCGGCGACCATCGCGGTCGCGGGTGGCAGGCCGTCGGCGATCGGGAGCCAGCGAGCGCCCCTGTCGTGCGAGGCCCAGATGGCGCCGCCCGTCTGCGCAAACAGCATGTCCATCCCGCCGACGACGGCGCTCACGAGCGGCGGACGAGTCCACTCGTCCTCGCCGCCGAGGGTGACCCGGTCCCACATCAGGCCGCCGTTGACCGAGCGGAACAGGGCGGCCTCGGGTCCCTCCTCGTCGTCCTCGGCCCTCGCCGCGATGGAGAGGAGCAGGGCGTCCGGTGTGCCGGGGAGGACCGCGACGCCGTTCGCGTAGTAGCGGTCCAGGCCCTGCTGGGTGCGTTGCCAGGTGAAGCCCCCGTCGTCGGAGCGGAAGAACCCGCTCCGCGAGGCCGCGTAGAGGCGGTCGTTGCGCTCCTGGTGGTCCCAGAGCCCGTTGAGGTGCTCGCCCAACGCCACCGCCTGCAGCGGTTCGGAGCGGGCCGACAACTCGATCTGGTCGCCCCGCATCCACGAATGCCCGCCGTCCCTCGACAGCCACGTGCCCATGCCGCGAATGCCGAGCAGCAGCTGCCCCTGCGGGAACGTGATACCGACGATCGCGAGCTCCTCGCGCGCAGCGCCGGGCCGGCGTGCCGCGTGCGCCCGGACGATGCTTGGCACGTTCACGAGCTCGTCCCACGTCTCGCCGCCGTCGCGCGATCGGTACAGCCGCGGCGGCGACTCACCGGCGTAGCACACGCCGTCGTCGCCGAGGCGCACGATGTTGGCGTTGCCCTCCCACGCCTGGCGCCAGCCGTCGCCGTCGTTCATCCACACGCCGCGATCGGGCGCGGCGGCGACCGCGCCGCCGGCGCGGGAGTCGGGCGGTCTGTTTTAAACAACTACGAGCCCCCGAGGCGCC
>VXTU01000029.1:0-29818 GCA_009837285.1 Chloroflexota bacterium
CTCCTCGGCGCGATCGTGGTGGTCGAGGAGGTCGGGCTCGTCACGAGCCCAACGGTCGTCGGCTGGATCTACGACGTGACGGGCAGCTACGACCTGGCGCTGGTGACGTTCATCGCTTCGTTCGCGGCGTCCGCGCTGCTGTTCGTCGTAATCCTGCGGTTGCCGCCACTGAGGTTCGAGCCGGCGCGGTTGCACAGCCCGGCATCCCACGGCGGCCTCGCCAGTGATTAACAGGAACGCAACATCGTGGGAACATGAGCGTCATGCGTAATACGGATGCTATGGCCGCACCCGGAGGGAACGGCCATGCAACTGCAGCGCGCGACGGCACCCGGCCACGGCAACGCCCACGTGACGAAGCCACGGCTGCGCGTCGTCAGCCAGCAGATGCGTGCGGGATCACGGCCGACCCAGCAGGCTCGCGCCGGAGGGTTCCGCCGACCGCAGGCGCGGTAACGGCACAGACGGCTCGAGGGCGAGCCGCGAACCTCACGGAGTAGCCCCTCGTGTCCGACCCCTTCAGCGGCTACGAACAGCTCGCCGGGCCAGACGAGATGTTCGCGCCCGACGGCAGCCCTCACCCCGCGTACGCCGCGTTCGCGGAGCGCCTCGGCGCCTGGTCCATCGAGCACATCGACGGCCGCCAGCGGCGCTCCGAGATGGACCTGCTGGCCAGCGGCATCACCTTCACCGTCTACCAGGACGAGGCGGAAGTCGACCGCATCTTCCCGTTCTCGATCATTCCTCGCATCGTCGCGCACGATGAGTGGAGGACGATTGAGACGGGCCTGCAGCAGCGCGTCAAGGCGCTCAACGCGTTCCTCCACGACGTCTACCACGACCAGCGCTGCGTCACGGACGGGGTGATCCCCGGCCAGGTGCTGTTCGGCGCCGCCGCCTTCAACCTGCGCATGGTCGGCTTCGAGCCCCCGCAGGGCGTCTATACCCACATCGCCGGCAGCGACCTGATCCGTGACCAGCACGGCGAGTTCCGCATCCTCGAGGACAACGTACGCACGCCCTCGGGCGTCTCGTACGTGCTGGAGAACCGGCGCACGATGCTGGAGGCCGTGCCGGAGCTGTTCCCGGAAGGCGCTGTCTCGCCCGTCACGGACTACCCCGAGCACCTGCTCGAGATGCTGATCGAGGTGCGCCCCGAGGGCGTCGCGGCAGAGGAGGCGCGGATCGTCATCCTCACGCCCGGCAGCTTCAACTCGGCGTACTTCGAGCACACCTTCCTCGCGCAGCAGATGGGCGTCGACCTCGTCGAGGGGCGCGACCTCATCGTCCACGACCAGACGGTGTACCTCCGCGCGACCACCGGCCTCGAACGCGTCGACGTGATCTACAAGCGCGTCGACGACGACTTCCTGGACCCGCTCGCGTTCCGCCCGGACTCGGTGCTTGGCGTGGCCGGGCTAGCCGACGCCTACCGCGCCGGGAAGGTCACCCTCGCCAACGCGATGGGGGTGGGCGTCGCCGACGACAAGGTCGTCTACCGCTTCGTGCCGGACTTCATTCGCTACTACCTGGGCGAGGAGCCGATCCTGCGCAACATCGACACGCTGGCCGCCGTGCTGCCCGAGGACCTCGAGGAGATGTGCGCGAACCTCGACCAGCTGGTCGTGAAGCCCGCCGGCGAGTCCGGTGGCTACGGCCTCGTCGTCGGCCCGCAGGCGTCCGCCGCCGAGCTGCGGGCGACCGAGGAGCGCATCCGCGACAACCCGCGCAACTGGATCGCGCAGCCCCTCCAGGAGTTCAGCTCGATCCCGACGCTCCTCGACGGAGCGCTGCGGGCCCGCCGCGCCGACCTGCGCCCCTTCGCGCTGACGGGTGCCGACACCTGGGTGCTCCCCGGCGGCCTGACGCGTGTCGCGCTGGTCGAGGGCTCGTACGTCGTCAACTCCTCACAGGGCGGCGGCAGCAAGGACACGTGGGTGCTGCGGCCACCACGCGCATCCGAGGAATAGCCATGCTCAGCCGCGTTGCCGAGAACCTCTACTGGCTGGGCCGCGACCTGGAGCGCGTCGAGAACATCGCGCGCATGGCCGAGGTCTCGCACACCGTATCCGTCGAGTCGGGCGGCGTGGACGGAGACCAGCACGCGTGGGACGCGGTGCTCGCGGCGACCGGATCGCTCGGGCTCTACAACGAGGCACACAAGGACGACCCGCAGCTGACGCCGGCGGAATTCCTCCTGCTCTCCTCGGCCAACCCGAACTCGCTCCGGCGCACCCTCGTCGTCGCGCGCGCGCTCGCCCGCGAGTTGCGCGAACAGCTGTCGCGCGAGGTGTGGGAGGAGATCAACCGCATCTACCTGGACGTCCATGCCACGCGGACCGACTTCCGCGATTTCCGGGACGGGATGCACGCGTTCTGCGACCAGGTGCGAAGCGGCGTCGCATCCATCCTCGGACTCTTCGACAACACCGTGCTCATGGACGAGGGACGCGACTGGTTCCGCTGCGGCGTCTACCTCGAGCGCGCCGACATGACGAGCCGCATCGTCGACGCCAAGTACTTCGTGCTGCTCCCATCCGCGCAGGACATCGGGGGCGCACTCGACCGCTCGCAGTGGGTGGCGGTGCTGCGCTCCGCCAGCGCGTGGCAGGCCTTCCGCATGACGCATCGAGGCGCCATCACCGGTCCGCGCGTTGCGACGATGCTTGTGCGCGGCGAGCAGTTCCCGCGCAGCCTCTACTTCTGCGTGCGCGCGTTCCGCCGGCACTTCGAGGCCGCCTCGGACCGCACCCCCGCCGGCCAGACGATCCACGTCGCGCGCGAGCTGGCACTCCTCGACCTCGACCTCGCCTCGGTCGACGAGGCGGCCCTGGTACGGCAGGGCGTCCACGAGTTCATGGATGGCTTCCAGGCGCGGCTCATCGACGTTGACCGGCTGCTCCACGAGCACATATTTCGCGTTCTGCCCTCCGTCGCGTAAGCTCCGGGAGTGCAGGTCGGTGTTCGCTGGGATTCGCTGTACCGCTACTCGGAGGCAGTGCGGTTGCTGCACACGGAGCTGCGTGTGCTGCCTGCCGACGCCTTCGGCCAGCGCCGCCTGAGCTCCTCGCTGCAACTGGAACCCCAGGCGCAAGCGCAGCAGCTCCTCGACGCCTTCGGCAACGAGTACCACCACGTCGACTTCCTCGATGATGTCGAGGAGATCCACGTCACCGTCGAGTCAGAAGTGGAGACCGCCGAGTCGGCGGTCCCGGAGCCCGGCATCTCACCGCTCATGCGTCACCTGCTGCTCGACGAGACGGCGCGGTCTCCGTTTGAGCCGACCATTCTCGAACTCGCCCAGGCCGTACCCGAAGACCTCGACCCGGTCGCGACGGGGGAGGCCGTCTGTGAGCTGCTGAGTGACCGCTTTGATTTCGAGGTGGGCCCCACCGACGTGAGTTCGACAGCCCTCGACCTGATCCGGCTGGGGAGCGGCGTCTGCCAGGACTTCACCCACCTGATGCTCGCCATCCTGCGGATGCACGGCATCCCCGCACGGTACGTCAGCGGGTACCTCGCGCCGATCGAGGGTGAAGAGGTGGGCGAGGCCACACACGCGTGGGTGCAATTGCTGGCGCCCGACGGCTGGCACGGCTTCGACCCCTCGAACAACGCACCGCAGGATGGCCGTTACGTGGTCATCGCCGTGGGACGCGACTACGATGACATCTCGCCGCTGCGGGGGGCGTACTCCGGCGTGGCGAACGAGCACTGGAGCGCGGTGGTGCGGGTGCGCTCGGCGGTGTCGGACCAGGAGCAGCAGTAGTCACTGGAGAGGCACGGAGATGACGTTCTGCCTCGGCATGAAGTGCGAGGAGGGCCTGCTGGCGATCGCCGACACGCGCATCACCAGCGGCACCGAGACCTCGATCGCGAAGAAGATCGCGATCCACCAGCACGAGCAGCACTCGATGTTCATCCTCACCAGCGGCCTCCGGTCCATCCGCGACAAGGCGCTGACGTACTTCGAGGAGCGCCTCGACGACGGCGAGACCGACCTGACCCGCCTCTACCGCGCCGCGAATGCCCTCGCCGACGAGATGCGGCGCGTGCGCGGCGAGGATGAGCGTTGGCTGACCGAGAGCGGCCTTGCGTTCGACCTGCACTGCGTCATCGGCGGGCAACTGCAGGACGACGACGAGCCGCACCTCTACCTCATCTATCCCGAGGGCAACTGGGTCGAGGTGCAGTCCGGCACGCCCTACGTGATCATCGGCGAGTCGCGATACGGCAAGCCGATCCTCGACCGCGCGTGGAGCTACGAGCAGCCGCTCGTCAACGCATTGCGCGACGGCCTGCTGGCGTTCGACGCGACCTTCACGAGCGCCTCGGACGTCGACCCGCCGGTGGACTGCGTGCTGTACCGCAACGACAGCTTCCACGTGAGTGAGCGTCGCTTCGAGGCGGACGACCTCGCGGTGCTGCGCGAGTACTGGGGCAGCGCGCTGCGCGCCGCCGTCGACGACGCCGTCCCGCTGATCACGCCGCTGATGGAGGCTCTCGACCAGGGCCCGCAGCGTCCGGACAGCATCTCGTCTGTCCGGCCCTCGGCGTAAGACGCACACCTGACCTCTCGTAAGGCCGCCCGTTAATGAAGGATCGAGCGCATCCTTTACTAGCGCCGCATGCGGGGCCCACAGAGACAGACTCGGCGCCACCAATGGTGGCGCCGAGCGCTCTGTTGACCGTTGACCCAGCGAGCCGGGCTTACGCCTCCTGCGGGATCGGCTCGTTCGTGTACGTGGAGACCTCGAACGGGCTCTTGAGCTCCAGCTCCTCGCTGTACTCGCGGATAGCCGGGAGCACTTCCTCGCCCATCAGCTTGAGACTGCGCATCGTGTCGTCGTGCGACATCGAGCCGTCGCCGTCCCAGAAGAAGATGCTGCCCGGCCGCAGGTAGTCGAGGACGTGCTTCACGCGCTCGATCACCGTGTCGGGTGTGCCGGTGATGATCGTGTAGCGCTCGAGCTGGTTCTCATAGCTCCCGAATGCATCCTGGTCCGGCTTGCCTTCCTCGTCGGTCAGCGCCTGCGGCTTGTCCAGCGTCGGCTGGGCCTGCACGCGGCCGCGCGCGCGCAGGGCGGCGAGGTTGCCGGCCGTCGGCAGCACGTTGGTGCGCGAGGTCATACCCGGCAGGTTCTGGATGAACGGACGGACCTCGCCCTGGTTGCCCTCCAGGAACGGGTTCGGCGGGCCGGAGACATACTTCCGCGCGGTGTCGTACGCCAGCTCCTCGGTCTCGTCGACGTGCACCTTGAAGAGGTAGCCGCGGTGCTGCGACTGCGCCTCGTAACCGTTCTCCTTCGCGACCTCGGCGTAGTACTCGAACGACTGGCGAGTCGGTTCCAGGTCCGTGGCAAGCATCACGTACGGGTAGCGGTGCTCGGCGGTCCACTTCACCGTATTGCGGCTCATCACGCCGGGGATCCAGATCTGGGGGTGCGGCGCCTGATACGGCCGGGCCCACGGGTTGACGTAACGGAAGTTGTAGTGCTTGCCCTCCCAGCGGTACGGGCCCGGCGTGGTCCACGCCTTCACGATGAAGTCGTGGGCCTCCTGGAAGCGCTCCCAGTTGTACGGCGGCTGCGCGTTGTGGGAGACACTCTCGCGGCCGGTGCCGCGCACCCAGCCGGTCACGAGGCGGCCGCGCGAGATCATGTCGATCTCGGCGAGCTCCTCGGCCAGGAACAGGGGGTCATCCCAGATCGGCAGCACGTTCCCGAGCAGCACGATCTTCGCGCGCTGCGTGATGCGCGCGAGGATGGCCGCCTCGACGTTCATCACGCCGCCCATGCAGAACGGGGTGGAGTGGTGCTCGTTCAGCATGATGCCGTCGAAGCCCATCTCCTCGATGTAGAGCTTCTCGTCCAGGTAGCGGTGGTAGAGGTCGGCGCCGACCTTGGGGTCGTACAGCTCGTTGCTGAGTTCGAGGTCGGCGGGCGCCGAGGTGGTGCCGAAGACGCCGGACTTCGGGTCCTGGTAAGGCCGCTCGGTGAAGTGGCCGATGAACATGCTCTGTCCTCCTCGCGTGACGTAAACGCGCCGGGCTGCGTGCTAGCATACCGGCGCCGGCGCTGCTGTGCGCGCCTGGGCAGGGAGGAGGCCGGACATGGAGTTCGGCTGGGAGCAGGAGCACGAGGATTTCCGGCAAGAGGTGCGGGCGTTCGTCGCCGAGCATCGCACTCCCGAACTCGTCGCCGAGCTTGAGGCGCCCGGCGCCGAGGGCGGCGGCCGGGGCCCCGAGGCACAGAAGTTCCGCCAGGCCCTGAACGAGGCCGGGTACACCTCGATGGCATGGCCCGAGGAGTACGGCGGCCAGGGCAGGGGCGCGTTCTACACCTACCTGCTCGTCGAGGAACTCGGGTACTGGGGCCTGCCCTTCGACACGATGTCCATCATGTCCATTGGCGCGACGATCATGTCGTTCGGCAGCGAGGAGCAGAAGCAGGAGTGGCTACCGAAGATCCAGAGCGGCGAGATGACCTTCGCGCTCGGATACACGGAGCCGAACGCCGGCACGGACCTCGCCTCGCTGCAGACGCGCGCCGTCCGCGACGGTGACGACTGGGTGATCAACGGTCAGAAGATCTACACCTCCAGCGCCCACGTCTCGACGCACGTCTGGCTCGCCGCGCGCACCGACCCCGATGCCCCGAAGCACCGGGGCATCTCGATGTTCGTGGTGCCGATGACCACGCCCGGCATCACCGTCCGGCCGCTGTGGACGATGGGCGATGGACGCACGAACGAGACGTTCTGGGAGGACGTGCGCATCCCTGCCGACTCGCTGGTCGGTGACGAGAACCGCGGCTGGTACATGGCGGCCAATGCGCTCGACCTCGAGCGCGTCGTGATCGGCCCGGTGGCGCCCTCGCGTCGGCGCTGGGACCGACTTGTCGACTACCTCAAGGGCGAGCGGGAGGACCTGCTGGACGACCCGTACGTGCGCATGCAGGTGGCCGAGACCCGCATGGACCTCGAGATCACGCGCGCGCTGGCGCTGACCAACGCCGCGATCATCGCCAACGGCGGCGTGCCGACGATGCAGGCCTCGGCGGGCAAGGTGTGGGTCTCCGAGGCCGCGCACCGCATGACCAGCCTCGGCATGGACCTCTTCGGGGGCTTCGGCGGCATCCAGCGCGAGAGCGAGGAAGACGCGATCGCCGAGGGGCGCTTCGAGTCCGAGTTCCGCGCCACGCCGATCATCCGCTTCGGTGGCGGCACGAATGATATCCAGCGCCGTATTATCGCCACGCGCGGCCTGGGTTTGCCGCGCGGGTAGACAGGAGCAAATCGGCTCAAGCGGGGGATACAACATGGCTGAGGAAATGAACGGTAACGGCTCGGACGCGGCGGCGGGTGGCATGGAGGACGCGGCGGCATCGCTCGGATCGATGGTGCTCAACGTCCGCTACCTCGCGGGCGCCGTTGGAGCGCTCTTTATCGCGGGTGTGATCACCAGCTACTTCGGGTTCTGGGTGGGCGCCGATGTCCAGGGTGACTTCGACACCATCATCGGTGCAGCCCTGGCGTCGCTTGCGGACGGCCTCCTCGTCGGGGCGGGCATCCTGGTCGCTGTTGGCGCGCTCGTCGCCGCCTACCGGTTCGACAATCGGGAACACCGCTAGTAACCGGGGCGACGCACGAGCGGCGCGGATAGCAGGGAGTCGGCGATGGACCTGCGACTGACAGAGTTCCAGGAGCTCCTCCAGAGCAACGCCGAGGAGTTCCTCGCGCGCGAGGCCCCACTCACCCGTGTCCGCGAGATCGAGGCCGCCGGCGAGCACGACGCCGAGCTGTGGCGCGAGATGGCCGGCATCGGCTGGACCGCGCTCCCCATCGCCGAGGAGTACGGCGGCGGGGGTGGCTCGCTCATCGACTGCGCGATCCTGATCGAGCAGCTCTGCCGGGCGGCCATGATCTCACCCTACCAGGGCATCGTGCTGGCGGCCGCCACCGTGCAGGCGCACGGCGACGAGAACCTGAAGCAGAGCCTCTTGCCGCGCATCGCGGAGGGGGCGATCGCCACGGCGGCGGCGATCGAGCGCGGCGGCAACTCGGACGACGCGCCCGCCACGACGTACGAAGGCGGCCGGGTGAACGGCGAGAAGTACCTCGTCGAGTACACCGACGCGGCCGACGTACACCTCGTGACCGCAGTGGAGGGCGGGAGACCCGGTATCGCTGTGGTCGATGCCGCGCAACCCGGTGTGCGGATCGAACGCGGCCTCAAGAGCATCGGCGACACGCCGCAGGGCGTGGTCGTCTACGACGACGCCGAGGCGATCGCGTTCATCGCGGGTCGGGATGCCGTGGACTACCTGCACCAGCTCGGTTCGGCGATCGCGTCATTCGAGTGCTACGCGCACGCGCAGAAGTCGCTCGACATGGCGGTGGAATACACGCAGATGCGCGTCCAGTTCGGGCGGCCGATCGGCGCGTTCGAGCCGGTGCAGCAGCGCGTGGCGGACATGGCGATCCAGGTGGAGGCCTCGCGGTTCCTCACGCACGAGCTGATCTGGCAGATCGGCGAAGGCGACTGGGAGCCGGGACAGGTCGCGCTGGTACGCGGCATCACAGCCCGGGCCGCCACCGATGTCACCATGTGGTCACATGTGCTCCACGGCGGCATCGGATTCATGAAGGAGTACGACCTGCAGTTCCACACCCGGCGCGGCAAGGAGGCCGCGCTGCGCTGGGGCGGCATGCGCGAGGCGGCAACGGCCATCGCCGACGCGGCCCTCGCGTAACTGCGGGGAGCGTCACGTAGCAAAGGAGGGACACCAATGCCTATCGTGCAGGACCCCGTCTGCGGTCGCGAAATCGATACAGACGCCATCAACTCGCACGTCGACCAGACCACGTCCGGCGCCCCGGAGTCGGACCCCTCGAAGGGTACGAAGCGCTTCCATGAGGGCGTCTGGTACTACTTCTGCAGCCTGGCGTGCCGGATGCAGTTCGTCTCGAACCCGGACGAGTACGCCTCGAACTAGCGCCGCCGCCGGGCGCCGCACGCGGCGCGCCGCTGCGTACCCGAACGCTTACCCACGCGTCGGGGTACACTGCGTCCCACACTCACGTCCGCGGCAGGGTCGCGCGCACCCGCACGCCCCGCGGCGCCGCGCCGACGTGATCCGGGGGACAGCGTGAGCATGAACGGCGGCCCGGGCGGTCCGATGGCGCGGAACGGCGCCACGCCCGCCAGCCTCAACGGGGCCGGCCGCTTCGCCGGGCGTCGCCACCTCTCTCCGTTCTTCTACGGCTGGTGGATCGTCACCGCCGGCTTCGGCTCGATGGCCATGAGCGGCGCGCTCATGTTCCACGCCTTCGGCGTCTACGTGGTGTTCCTGCAGGACGAGTTCGGCTGGAGCCGTACGACCCTCGCGATCGCGTTCGCGCTCCAGCGCGTCGAGAGCGGCCTGCTCGGACCGATCGACGGCTGGCTTGTCGACCACTTCGGCCCGCGCAAGATGATGTTCGTGGGCATCGTCATCTTCGGCGTCGGCTTCATGCTGCTGAGCGTGACCAACGGGCTCCCGATGTTCTACCTCGCGTTCCTGGTGCTGGCCGTCGGCGCCGCACTCGGGTCGTTCATGCCGGCCTCGGTGGCGGTCGTGAACTGGTTCATCAAGAAGCGGGCGACGGCGCTCGCATGGATGATGCTCGGCCTTGCTGGTGGCGGCCTCGCGGCGCCGCTCGTCGCGGCCGGGATGGAGACGTTCGGCTGGCGCGCGTTCTCGTTCGCATCGGGCGTCATCATCATGATCGTGGGCCTCCCGCTCGCCGCGCTGCTCCGGCACCACCCCGAGGACTACGGCTGGAAGCCGGACGGCGAGACGACGCAGCAGGCTGCTGCCTCACACTCGGGGATGGACGGCTTCGAAGCCGATAGCGCGCCCCCCAAAGCGCCCGAGCCCGAGTACAGCTTCAACGCCCGGCAGGCGCTCCGGACCCAGGCCTTCTGGTTGATCGGGATCGGTCACGGGCTGTCGCTCGTCGTGATCGGGGCCGTCAATGTGCACTTCATCGCGCACGTCCACGAGAGCCTCGGCTTCTCGGTGACCATCGCGGCTTCGATGTTGACCATCATGACGGTCACCCAGGTGGTCGGACAGATGGCTGGCGGCTACCTCGGCGACCGGTACGACAAGCGCCTGCTCATCGTGGTGGCGATGCTGTTCAACGCCGGTGCGCTCGCACTGCTGGCATTTGCGGCGACCCTGTGGATGGTGGTGGCCTTCGCCGTCCTGAACGGCATCGGGTTCGGGGCCCGCATCCCGCTGACCACCGCGCTCCGCGCGGACTACTTCGGCGGGAAGTACTACGGGACGATCACCGGATTCTCCTCGATGGTCGTGACGGTGGGCATCATCATCGGGCCGCTTGCGGCAGGGTTCAGCTACGACTACCTCGGGAGCTACACGATTGGGTTCGCTTCGCTGGCGCTGATCGCCTCGTTCGGTGCGTTCATCTTCATGTTCACGAAGAAGCCGGTGCACCCCGACGCGCACCGATTCCGGCCCGGGCCGCTCATCCCCGAGGCACCCGAGGGTCCCGAGGCGCCCTCGCGCGTCCCGGTCGCATCGCGGTAGCCGAACACCGTTCGGGGCCGCTCTCCACGTTCTCAGCCCGCCCTGCAACATCCCCCTCGGTTCCGGTAGCATCCCCGCCACGCGCGCCACGGTGGGCGCGCAGGGGGAGGGGACAACCATGCCGGGACCGCTCGACGGGGTGAGAGTGCTGGAGCTGACGCAGATCGTGGCCGGGCCGTTCGCTGGAGTGAACCTCGCTGACCTCGGCGCCGACGTCGTCAAGATCGAGCCACCGCAGGGTGACGGGACGCGAGTCATCGGCGCGTTCGCGCCCATGGAGAGCAAGGGCTTCCACGTCCTCAACCGCGGCAAGCGCAGCATCGTGCTCGACCTCAAGCGCCCCGAGGCGCAGGAGCTCGTGCATCGCATGATCCCGCACTTCGACGTCTTCCTGGCCAACGCCCGCGCGGGCGTGACGGACCGCCTGCGCCTCGACTACGAGACGCTCAAGCAGTTCCGCGAGGATCTCATCTACGTCGAGAGCACCGGCTACGGCTCCTCGGGGCCGAGTGCGACGCGCTCGGGCTCCGACATCGTCGCCCAGGCGTACTCCGGGCTCATGGCCGGCGAGGGCAAGATCGACGAGTTCGGCGCGCCGCAGTCCATCTCGTGCAGCGCCGTCGCCGACTACGCGACCGCGCTTGGCGCCGCGATGGGCGTGTGCGCAGCGCTGTACCGCCGCTCGATCACCGGCAAGGGCGAGTTCATCCAAACCTCGCTGCTGCTCTCGGGGCTCGTGCTGCAAGGACACCACATCAGCGAGCTGCCCGTCGCCGATGAGCTGCAGAAGCGCCCGATCATGGACGAGATTGCGGCGGTCCGCGAGCGCGGCGGCTCGTACGAGGAGGTCATCAACGTCCGCAAGAGCTCGAACGCCGCCGGGCAGGCGTTCCGCCTCTACTACACCGGCTACCGCGTGAAGGATGGGGCGCTCATCCTCGGCTCGCTCACGCCGGCCAACCGCGAGCAGATGCGCCGCGCCATGGGCATCACGGACGACCCCAGCGCGGATCCGGACTTCAACGCCCTCGACCCCGCCAACGACGCGATCATCGAAGAGCTCGGCGAACGCATCCGCGCGCTCATGCTGACCAAGACCATGGACGAATGGATCGAGATCTTCGACGCCGAAGGCGCCCCGGTCTCGAAGGTGCAGATTCCGGAAGACCTGACCAACGACCCGCAGGTCGAGGCGATGGGCTTCATGATCGACGTCGAGCACGAGGTATCCGGACCCGAGCGGATGGTCGGGCCGATCGTGAAGATGCGGTACAACCCGACGGGCGCGGAGCGCGCGGCGCCGGCCTTCGGCGTCCACGTCGACGAGGTGCTGACGGACATCGGCATGACCGATGAGGAGATCGCGGGTCTCCGCGCGACGGGTGCGATCGCGGTCTGAGGTACGTCGGAAGTACGGAGTGGGCGAGCCA
Organism: Chloroflexota bacterium; assembly: GCA_009837285.1. GTDB lineage: Bacteria > Chloroflexota > Dehalococcoidia > UBA2979 > UBA2979 > VXMT01. The sequence goes on from VXTU01000029.1 coordinate 12,026, forward strand.
GGCGGCATGATCAAGTGACGGATTGGGAAGCTTGTCCGGCGGTGGAACGCCACCCCGGCAGGGTCGGGGGTAAGTGGGTATTTCGGGGCACCCGCGTCCCGGTGTACACGCTCTTCGAGAACTTGCGGGCGGGAGCCACCGTCGGCGACTTCGTCGAGTGGTTCCCCGGAGTCCGCCGCACAGACGTGGACACCGTCCTCGACCATGAAGCTCGTGCCCTGTCAGACTCAACGGACTCTTGAGGATCTGCGACGCGCTTGTACCCCTTGGGGCGGCGCGCGTAGGCTGACCTCGCTGCACAGCGGCAGCGGAGGCAGGCGCTCGTGGACGGCTCGTCGACGCTCTCCGACCTGCGCGTGATTGAGTGCGCCGACGGCGTGGCCGGGCCGTACTGCGGCAAACTGCTCGCGGACCTCGGCGCCGAGGTGGTCAAGGTCGAACCCCCGGGCGGCGACTCCTCGCGCCGTTTCGGCCCGTTCCCCGGCGACCGCCCGCACCTGGAGCGCAGCGGCCAGTTCCTGTACCTCAACTCCAACAAGCGCGGCGTCACGCTGGACCTCGAACACGCAGCGGGCGTCGAGGTGCTCACGCGCCTTGCCGCGGACGCCGACGTGCTGATCCTCGACCGGCCCCGGTCGCAACTCGAGGCGCTCGGCATCGACGTCGACGCGCTGCGCGAGGCGAACGAGGGGCTCGTCGTCACGGTCCTGACCCCGTACGGCTTCACGGGGCCGTACAAGGACTGGGCGGGGAACGCGCACACCGTCTACCAGATGAGCGGCATGGGCCGCGAGACCCCGTCCGGCTACGTCACCGATCCCGAGCACGAGCCGCCGTTGAGCCCCGGCAACCCGCAGGCCGACTACCTCACGGGCGTCACGGCAGCCACCAGCACGATGGTCGCCATCACCTACCGCCGCGTGTACGGCGGGGGTCAGCTCGTCGATGTGTCGGGCGTCGAGGCGAATACGAACCACGTGCGGATGAACTGGAACATGTTTGCGTACAACCCGGACCTCCTCGGCGGCCGCGAGAAGGCCGCGTTCGGGCAGGTCATCGAGTGCAAGGACGGACACATCTTCTTCGCGCCGTACGGCCTCGACCACTGGTGGATGTCGCTGCGCCGCATGATGGGCGACCCCGAGTGGGCCCGCGACGAGGTGTACCTGACCGGCCCGGGCCGCACCGCGAACGTCAACAACATCGAGCCACACGTCCGAGCGTGGGCGCTCAACCATACCCGCGACGAGCTGTACTGGATGTCGATCGAGAACAAGGTGCCGTGCTTCCCCGTCTACTCGGCGAGCGAGATGCGCGCCTCGCCGCAGCTGGAGGCGCGTGGCTTCTTCATCGAGGTCGAGCACCCGGAGGCGGGCAGCTTCGTGCAGCCCGGCGCGCCCGTGCAGCAGACCGGGTCCCGGTGGGCCATCGACCGTCCCGCGCCCCGGCTCGGCGAACACACCGACGAGGTGCTGAGCGAGTTGGGCTACAGCCACGACGCCATCGTCGCGCTGTTCCGCGACGGCGCGATCCAGGGATAGGCGGGAGCAGGCCATGCAGAACAAGCCGCTCGATGGCCTCCGCGTCACCGACTTCGGGTGGATCCTCTCGATCCCGCACGCCACCGCCTGGCTCGGCACCCTCGGGGCAGACGTGGTCCGCGTCGAGACCGAGGTGCGCCTCGACCTGATCCGCGTGCAGGGGATGAACCGCGGCATCGACGGGGTGCTGGGGCTTAACCGCTCCGGCGCCTTCAACGGCCTCAACTACAGCAAGCGCGGCGTGACGCTGAACCTCCAGAAGCCCGAGGGCCGTGACCTCGCGCTCCGGCTCGTCGAACAGAGCGACATCGTCACCGAGAACTTCTCGACCGGGGTCATCGAGCGCCTCGGCCTCGGCTACGAAGAGCTGTGCAAGGTGCGCCCGGACCTGATCATGCTGTCCGGCTCGCCGGTCGGGCTGACCGGGCCCGAGGCGATGGCCACCGGCTGGGGCCCGACGACGCTCGCGTACACCGGCCTGCCGTGGATCACGGGCTACCGTGACGGCCCGCCGGCTGCATACGGCGGCGCCTACCCCGACTTCATGATCGGCGTGCAGATGGTGTTCTCCATCCTCGTCGCGCTGCACGAGCGGGAACGCACGGGGAAGGGCCAGCACATCGACCTCTCGATGGCCGAGACGGTAGCCGCCATGACGCCCGAGCCACTGCTTGACCACGAGTTCAACGGCCGCGACGCGACCCGCGACGGCAACCGCCACCCCGTCTTCGCCCCACAGGGCGTCTACCGCACGGCGGGGGACGATGCGTGGATTGCGATCTCCATCGAGACCGACGAGCAGTGGGCGGCACTCATCGATGCCATGGGGAGCCCGGCGTGGGCGCTCGACCGGACCCTCGCGACCGCCGGCGGACGGCGCACGCGCCACGACGAGGTAGACGAGGGCATCACTGCGTGGACGCACAGACACGACACCCACGGGCTCGCTGGGCTACTCCAGTCGGTCGGCATCCCCGCTGCTCCCTCGTGGGGCCCGCGCGACCTCGCCGCCGACGGCCTGCTGCGCGAGCGCGGCTTCCTCACGCCGATCGGGCACACCGAGGTCGGCGAGCGGGAGGTTGCCGGACTACCGAGTCGCTTCAGCGCCATGCCCGAGCTGGCCTACGGCCCCGCGCCGATGCTCGGCGAGCACAACCGCGAAGTGTTCTGCGATCTCCTCGGCGTGCCCGAGGAGGAGTACGAGCGGCTCTGCGCGGACGGCGTGATCGGCTAGCTGTGGTTACTCACCCCGCGCCCACCGCGCCAGCGCCCTGTCGGGCGACGTGATCTCCTCGACCGAGGTGTAGAACGAGTCCCGCCATCCATCCTGTGGCAGGCCAGTGAACAGCATGAGGTTGAGCGGGTACTCCTCGCTCTCGGTGGCGCGACGATGGTCGTCGCGGAACAGGAACGTCGGTTTGCCGAGTGCGATCGCCATGCCCAGCTCGACCATCACGCCCTCGTCGGGCGGCACGCCGTTCACGACCGCGAAGATGGCGTCGGACTCCACCACGTCGCGGTAGTCGGCTTGCCCGACGCGGTACGCCCACCCGGCTTCGAGGAAGTCGATCTGGTTGTTGCGCGCGAACGGCTCCCAGACCTCAAGCCCGTGCGACTCGAGCGCCTCGACGATAGGTGGGAGGAGCGTGGCCTTCTGCTGGGCGGAGAAGCCGTACGGGTTGGCGAGGTAGATGGTGCGGCTCATCCGCGCACGGCCCTCGCCAACCCTCCGGCTGGTTCGCTGCTACCCGCCAGCGGCGGTGATCTGAGCCGCGTGGTCACGCAGGTGGCCGGTCCACGACTCGAAGACGTCCGGCAGGGGGCCCATGCGCTCGTGCGAGCGTTCGAGGTCGCCGGCGGTCACGTGCTGGACCTTCGAGTCGGCGGCGGCGATGGCCTGCGTGAGCGCCGCGCCGGCTTCCGCGGGACTGGCGAGTTCGAGCCCGCCCGCGAACGGACTGTCGGGGCCGTCGTAGCCGCAGGCCTCGCACACGGCGTTGGTGTAGTACAGCTCGGCACCGATGACGTGCTGTGCGGCCTCGCGCGCGGACCAGGCGTCCTCGCCCTCGCCGCTCTCGGGCTTGCGCTCCCAGGTGTCGGCAGGGGCAGCGCTCAAGGCGGCGGCCAGCTCGTCGCGGGCGGCGCTCAGGTCGGCGCGGACTTCGTCGGGTGTGGGCATGTGGGATCTCCTCGTGTTGCGCCGACGCTACTCGGGCGTCGGCGAGGCAATCGTAGAAGGCGCGGTCCCACGGCGCGAGTGGCGGCTAACCGCCCCGTCGGCTCACCATGGCAATTACAGAGCGAATAACCGGGAGATCGTCGTGCTGCGCACCTTCCTCGCGCTCGCCCTTGCCCTCGGGGCGCTCGCACTGGCCGTGGGGTGCGACGACGAGGCCGAGGCCCCGCCACCTGAGCCCGAGCCCGAGCGCGTGCTGACAATCCTCTACTGGCAGGCCCCGTCCGTCCCGAACCCGTACCTCTCCGGCGGCTACAAGGACCGCGATGCCGCAGCGGTCACCCTCGAACCTCTCGCGAGCTACAGCCCCGAGGGGGAACTCGTGGCGCGGCTGGCCGTCGAGGTCCCGACCACAGCGAATGGCGGCGTGGCCGCCGACCTCACCTCGATCACATGGACGCTGCGCGATGGGCTCCTCTGGTCGGACGGCAGCGAGGTCACCGCCGAGGACGTCGTCTTCACGTGGCGCTACTGCACCGACGAGGCGACGGGTTGCACATCCAGTGACGCCTTCTCCGGCATCGCCTCCGTCGAAGCCGTCGACGCGCGTACGGTGCGCATCACCTTCGAGGGGCCCACGCCGTACCCCTACAACGCCTTCGTCGGCGCGAGCACGCCGATCATCAGCAGCACACAGTTCGCCAGCTGCGTCGGGGCGGCAGCCGCCACCACGTGCGAAGCGCAGAACGTGACGCCGCTGGGCACCGGCCCGTACCGGCTCACGACGTTCAGTGAGAACGAGGGAGCGTCGTACGAGCGCAACCCGCACTACCGCGGCGAAACACCGTACTTCGACCGCGTCGTGATCGTCGGCGGCGGTACCGCTGAGCAGGCAGCAAGCACCGTGCTCGAGCACGGCGAGGCCGACTACGCATGGAACCTGCAGGTGCCCCCGCTGACGCTCGCGGCGATGGAGGCGGACGGCCTCGGCACGGTGGTGACCGCCTTCGCCGGCGATACCGAGCGCATCGTCATCAACCACACGAACCCCGACCCGGCCCTCGGCGACGACCGCTCGGAGTACCTCGGAGGGTCGAATCCGCACCCATTCCTGACGTTCGAGCCGATCACGCAGGCCATGTCGATGGCCATCGACCGCTGGGTCATCGCGCAGGAGCTCTACGGCTTCGCCGCCGCGCCGGCGTGCAACCTGGTGCCCGGACCGGCTCGCTACGCATCCACGGCGAATGACGGCTGCCTCACCCAGGACATCGAGGGCGCAAAGGCGCTCCTCGACGAGCACGGCGTGGTGGATACCGACGGCGACGGGATCCGCGAGTACGACGGGGTGCCGCTGCGCATCACCTACCAGACCACGACGAACGCGATCCGGCAGGACACGCAGACGCTGGTGCACGACTGGTGGGCGGAGATTGGCATCGAGACGCACCTGGTACACCACGACGCGGGCGTGTTCTTCGGCGGCGACCCCGTGACGGATGCGGAGTCAACGTACCGCCGGTTCTTCGCGGACGTGCAGATGTACACGACCGGACCGGGCATCGACCCACAGGAGTACCTCTCCAGCCAGCGCTGCGACCAGATCCCCACGCGCGAGAACAACTGGGCCAACGCCAACATCCCACGCTGGTGCGATCCCGAGTACGACCGCCTCTACGAGGAGCTCGCCGAAACCACGGACCCCGACGCGAGGGCAGAGGTGATCAAGCGGCTCAACGACGCGCTCGTCCAGGGCTACGCCGAGATTCCGCTGGTGCTGCGCGGATTCGTGTCCGCCCACCTCAACACGCTGCAGGGCGTGCGCATCAACGCGTGGGACACCGAGCTCTGGAACATCGCCGAGTGGCGTCGCTAGCCGACTCCTGACCGCTCGACGCCCTCAGGCCGCCTCGCGTGCACCCTTGCCGCCGACGGCCTGCTCGGTGGGCGATGGCGGCAGGCGCAGCAGGAACGCCGAGGCGATGCCGGCCGTGGTGAGCACGGCGAGCAGCATCACCGCCGCGTAGTAGTCGCCGCGCCAGTCGTAGAACAGCCCCAGCAGCATCGGCGAGACCACCGAGAACGGGATCACGAGGAAGTTCAGCGTCCCCTGGATCGTGCCGTACTGGCGCAGCCCGAAGACGCGTGTGATCAAGATCGGCCGCGCCGGGATCCCGCCCCCGAACGAGATGCCGAACAGCAGGGTGAACGGGATGATCTGCCAGTAGGCGTCGATGTGCGCCGCCATGAAGAGCGCCACGGCCTGGATCGCGAGCAGCCCGGCCGGGATGAGCCGCAGATCCATGCCGCGTCGTCCCATCCAGTCCATGACGAAGCCGGTGCCCACGCGGCCGACCACGCTGAGGATCGTGAAGTACGCGAGGGTGCTCGCGGCGGCGCCTCGGCTGAAACCGAGGCTCTCGAAGTACGGGATCTGGTGGAGCATGAACCCCGAGATTCCCATCGTGAGCAGCCCGAAGACGAGCCCAAGCAGCCACAGGTTGGGGTTCCTGAGTGCTTCACCCGCGCTGGACTGCGGGCCGGACTGCGCCACGCGCTGGGCCTCGACGGCCACCGGGTCGGACGGGTCGTCGCCGTCGGGCAACACGCCGATGTCGGACGGCCGCGTGCGCACGATGAGTGAGAGGGGCAGACCCAGCAGCAGCATGCCGACGCCGGTCATGAACGCCGTGTCGCGCCAACCGTAGGTGGCCTCCATCCACACGACCACGCCGACGAACGGCCCGCTCAGGATCGCGCCCGAGTAGCCGATGCCGAGCGCGCGCCCCCGATTGCGCACGAACCAGTTCACGATCGCCGAGTTGAAGCCGACGCCCAGCGTGGCGCTCATACCGAGCGAGATGATCCCGAACGAGACGAAAAGCATCCACAGCGACTGCATCCACGCGAGCGATGACAGTCCGAGCGAGGTGATGAGCACGCCGGCGATGACGACCGGCCTTGCCCCGTAGCGGTCGACGAACATGCCGACGAGCGGACCCATCGCACCGCCCACGGGCTGCCGGAACGAGGCGGCGAGCGAACCGACGCCGCGGCTCCACCCGAAGGTCTCCAGGATCGGCACGAAGAGCACGCCGAAGCCGTACACGAACGCCGCACTCATGTACCAGTGGATGCCCATCATCGAGGCGAGCATGTAGTAGCCGTAGAAGAAGCGCGGTCGCTTGCGCGGGGCGGCCTCGACCGCAGCTGCAGGGGCGATGCCGGCGAGGGCGGCGACGCCGGGCGCGACGTCCTGCATCCCGTCGTGCGAGAGGACGGCGATCTCGATCGGGTCGCGGACACCCGCTACCACGTGGGAGGCCTTTCAGCGGCCCCGCCGACGCGCGAGAAGCGCCCGGCGCGCCAGTGGGGTACGAGGCTGCATCGTAGCCCATGCGGGTATGCGGACATCGGACGCCGACGAGGCCTGAAGGGGACTCACACAGACGGGCCCGTGTCTGGCATAGTGCGCACGACGCCGCCATGATCGGTTCGGCGATCGCGTATTGAAGGAGCATCAACCCATGGAGTGGGCCGACTCTACGGAGCAGGCGGAGTTCCGTACCTCCGTCCGTTCGTTCATCCAGAACAACCTCCCGGGCTTCTACCAGGCCAGGGCCGACGACCCGCGACCCGCGGGCCTCGAGGCCGACTGGCAGGAGGACATCGTCCACGGCTCGGACGAGGCCAAGGTCGCCGCAAAGGAGTGGGCCGACGCGCTGCTCGAGCAGGGCTGGTCCGCGCCGCACTGGCCGAAGGAGTACGGCGGCGGCGGCATGAGCACGATGGAGCAGTTCATCTTCAACCAGGAGATGGCCGAGCTTGAGGCGCCGAAGGTCGGCGGCTCGGGCCTCTCGCTGCTCGGACCCACGGTGCTCGTGCACGGCACCGACGACCAGAAGGAGCGCCTGCTGGCGCCGACGCTCGCGGGCGACATCCTGTGGGCGCAGGGCTTCTCGGAGCCGGGCGCCGGCTCAGACCTCGCCTCGCTCCAGACGCGCGCGGTGCGCGACGGTGACGACTACGTCATCAACGGCCAGAAGATGTGGACCTCGACGGCGCACAAGTCGAACTGGATCTTTGGCATGTTCCGGACCGACCCGTCGGCGCCGAAGCACCGCGGCATCTCGTTCCTCGTCATGGACATGTCCACGCCGGGCATCAACGTCCGCCCGATCATCTCGATGGGCTGGGAGCACGCCACCAACGAGACGTTCTACGAGGACGTGCGCGTGCCCGCCTCGAACCTGATCGGGGAAGAGAACCGCGGCTGGTACGTCGGCGTGACGCTGCTCGACTACGAGCGCTCGTTCGTCGACGGGGCGATCGCGATCCGCAAGCAGCTCGACCGGCTGCGGGAGAACGTGAGCACCGAGCACGGCCAGTCGATGCTCGAGCACGGCGGGCTGGAGCGTCAGCGGCTGGACATCGCGCAGCACTACATCGACACGGAAGTGATGTTCAACTTCTCGTTCCGCGTCATCTCGCTGCAGTCGCGGGGCCTCATCCCGAACTACGAGGCGTCGACGACGAAGATGTTCAACACGGAGCTGATGCAGCGCGTCTCGCGGACCGGCATCAAGACGTACGGGCTCTACTCGAACGTCTGGGACCCGGACAGCCCGCACTCGCCGCAGTTCTCCGAGTTCACGCAGACCAACGTGCACTCGGTGGTGATGACGATCGCGGGCGGATCGTCCGAGATCCAGCGCAACATCATCGCGACGCGCGGACTGCAGCTGCCGCGCGGCTAGCGCGTCACTGTTCGCGACCACACGGGCGGGGCCCGTCGCTACGGCGGCCGGCCCCGTTTCGTTGCCCGTTGGGAGGTGGCGCCCGCCCGGGCGGCCTTAGATCTCGTGGGTCGGCGTGGCGAACGTGATCAGCTCGATCACCTCATGGCTGGAGATGGAGCCGATGAACTCGTCGGTCTCGCGCTCCGCCACCGGGAGCACGGTCAGGTTGCTCTCCGTCATCCGCTGCAGCACATCCTCGACGAGCTCGTCCGCGTATGCGTAAGGAGTGTCGTGGCGGAGGACCTGCTCGAGGGTGGTCCCCTCCCATTCACGTCGGGGGAGGTACCTCAGCATGGCGAGCGACACGATGCCGGCGAGCTTGTCTCCATCGACAACGACATAGTCGTTCTGTTCCGGCAGGAGCCAGGTGGCGGCGAAGGCCTTCACCGTGAGCGCCTGCTCCGGGTAGGTGCGTGACGGGTCGAGGATCTCTCGCACCCGGATGCCCTCGAGCGCGAAGCGATCGAAGAACAGCGACGTCTCGTCGTCCGCGACCGTGCGGTCGCCCTCGGCGAGCCCTCGGAGCGCGAGGCTGATGCCTGCCGGCGTGAGGACGATGTAGGCAAGCATCACGACCACGAGCAGGGAAAAGATGTCGTTGTCTATCGCGCCCGTCTGGAGCAGCAAGATGAGGAGGGCGATCTCGGCAACGCCCTTGGCCATCAGCCCGGCGGCCGTCGCCACGGGTGCGTCCAGCCGGGTGACGTAGGCGCTGACGAACGCCCCCGCGAACTTGCCGGCAAGGGGCACCAGCGTGAGCCCGATGATCGTCTCCGGCGCGAGATTGACGAAGTCGAGACTCAGGTGCAGGCCGGCCGACGCGAAGAACAGCGGGACGAAAAACCCGTCGGCGGTCCCTCGCATGCCCGGCATGATGTCGCGCCGCACCTGGTAGGGGAGCGTGGAGAGCGCGGCGCCGAACAGGAGCGCCCCCAGCGAGCCGTGCAGGCCGACGTGCTCGGCGCCCACGACTACCAGGAAGAGCCCCCCGAGCAGTAGTCCAAACGAGAGCTGCGGCACCTGCAGCAGGTGGTGCAGGAGGACGATGACGCGCGGGAGCACCTTGACGGAGACCACCCACGTCACCACGGCAAACCCGGCGATCTGCGCCATGACCGTCAGCACGCTGCGCATATCGAGTTCGTGCCCGTGATCCGCCGTCGCGTGGTCACTGATGGCGAACCCGACCACGAACAACGCGACGAACTCCGCGATGACGACCGCCGTGAACATCTGGACGCCGACGGGGTGCCTCAGTCGTCCTTCGTCGACCAGCACCTTGGCGACAACGCCCAGGCTGGAGAGCGAAAGCACTCCCGCGAGCGCCAGCGCCTCGGTGGGACTCAAGCCGAGGTGCAGGTCCAGCACCACCGTCGTGGTGACCGCGAGCGAGACTGCAAGCGAGATCAGCACTGACAACACGGAGGCAACGAAGAGGCGGCCTCGAACAGCCGCCACGAACCCGCGAACGTCGAGCTCATCCAGGCCGATCAGGAAGAAGAACAGGAAGATCCCGATGCCGAGGATCATGTCGCTTTCTGAACCGACGTCCACCAGTCCCGTGACCGGGCCGAGTACCACTCCAGCGGTGGCGTACGCGATGATGGAGTTCAGTCCGAACCGCTTGAAGATGCCCTCGATCAACTTCGCGAAGACGATCAACAACCCGATGGACAAGAGAGCGTCGTGCATGTGCTACGCGAGTTACCCCTCAAGACGCCTCGGATGAGAGACGCCGATCAAGCGATCACGCGAACTCACGGCTCGCGAGGCAGAGCTGCTTACAGCCCTTGAGGCCCGCAACAGTCCTACAGCAGTGTGGCGGTTGCGGCTACTGGCGCGGATGCGGGCGACAGAGTAGCCCGCGCACCGCATGGGGCTACGGCGCCCCGGAAGCTAGCCCTGCCGCATCTCCTCCTCGACGCCGCGCATGTACTCCGCATCGTGGTAGCGAGGCGAGCGCTTCTCAGCGAACGCGCGGACCGCCTCGCGGTGCTCGGCCGTCTCGCGCGCGGCATTGAATATCGACGTGGACCGCCTGTCGGTCGTCTCGTAGCTCGGCGAGAACAACTCGTGGTAGGTCATCTCCTTGATGGTGCGCAGCGTCGAACTCGGGTTCGCCGCGATCTCCTCGCCGAGCGCGACGGCCTCCGACATGAGCTGGTCAGGCTCGACGAGCCGGTGCACGAGGCCGAATTCCAGTGCCTCCTGTGCGTTGTAGATCTTCCCGGTGAGCATCATCTCCTTGGCGTTTGGCAGTCCCACGATCCTCGGCAGCGCCCAGGCTGAGCCGAGCTCCGGCGTCAGCCCGATGGCGGCGAAGCGCATCGAGAAGCGCGCCTGGGTCGAAGCGATGATCGAGTCGTACCAGAGCAGCGAGGTGAGTCCGACGCCAACCGCGACACCGTTGACCGCGGCGATCAGCGGCTTGCACCGAAGCGCGAGGTACTCCGGTACCCACGGGGACATCGCCGGTCGGCGCGGCGCACTCTCAGCCTCGCCACTCATGCGCGCGCTCAGGTCGGCTCCGGAGCTGTACGCGCGGCCGTTCCCGGTCGTCACGATGGCGCCGATATCAGGGTCGGCGTTGAATTCCTCGAACGCGTAGTAGATCTCCGAGCCGATCTCGGTGCCCATCGCATTCAGCCGGTCCGGCCGGTTGAAGCGGATGATGCCGACGCGTCCCTCGCGCTCTACCTCGATGAACTCCCAGTCGGACATGGTCACGCTCCCTCCTCGCCCGCGGCGATCGTGCGCATGATGCCACGTCGGGCGATGCGAGGGCGGGACATTCCGCGAGGGCCGCTCCGGGTGCCTAATCCCGTGACAGCAGCCAGTTCAGCAGCGCATCGACGAAGGTGTCGCCGTACCCAGGTCCGTGGCTGCTGCCCACGCCGGTCCACAGCTCGATGGTGACGCCCTCGGCGCAACCCGATGTCAGCCGGGACACCTGTGTCTCGGAGCCGGGTACGTAACCGTCGAGGTCGAGGCTCGCAACGGTCTGCGGTTCGGTGGGCCACTCGCAGCCGGCACGGCGGGCCCATCGCGCGACCATCTCGCGAGCCCCGACGTAGAACGCATTCTCGCCGTCCTCGAACTCGTGCTCGTCCCCGTCGAACCGGATGGTGCCGTCGGCCGTGCCGTGGATATGCAGGACCGACACGGGAGGCGCGCCCTGGCAGCTGGAGTCCTCGACGTAGCTCGTCCCGGCCAGGCTGGCTACGGCGCGCAGGCCGGGCATGCCCTTGCAGGCCATGTGATACGACATAAACCCGCCGTTGGAGTAGCCGAAGAAGTAGATCGGGCCGAAGTCGCGGACATCGCGCGCCGCTTCGACGAGATCCTCGAGGTAGGCGACGTCATCCTCGCCGCTCTTGCCGCCGTCGCAGCAGTCGTCGGCGGGATTCCAGAAGCGGTTCCCCTCGCCGTCGCGTGTCCCGTTGGGCAGCAGGAGGGCGAATCCGTCGGTGTTCACTCGCTCGTGCAAGGGCACGTAGGCGGCCTGGTACGCCGAGTCGCCCCCGTAGCCGTGCAGCGAGACGATGAGGGGAGTCTCGCCCGCCACGAACACCCGAGGAGTCACCAGCACGGCGCTGTCCTCCCGGTCCGGGTGGTCGAGGTAGTGCACCTCACGCCCGGAGTCCTCAACCAGCCTCGCGGTCCGCTCCTCGACGCTGCCGCCGATCGGCGACGGTGCGTCGTCCCCGTCGCTGGACGGGTCGTCCGCCCTGGCGATGGCCTCCTGCACGAGGGCCGCGAGCACTTCGATCGCCGCGAGTCGGCTGTCGAGATCGTCCAAGCGCTCAGCGGCGCCGGGGTCTGCCTGCTCGTCTCCATCGGCGACGCCGTCGCGCTCCCCGCGCAGGTTCGTGACCTCGTCGCGCAGTTCAGCATTCTCGTCCTCGACGGCTTCGAGTGACTCCTCGAGGGACTCGACCGTCGCCTCGAGTTCGGCCAGTCGCTCGTTGGTGTCGCTGTCGGCGCGGCCTGTGCAAGCGAGCATGGCGACGGCGAGCAGGATCGAGGCCATCATGCCCGGAGCTCGCGGCAGAGCGACTCGGACGAACAGCGGCGCGACAGGCATCGGCATCGACTGCTCCATGGGTATCAGCGCCAACGAGTTGAGCCCTGAGCACCACGAACAGCGTATCCGGCGGCACGCTGAGGCCGAAGGCGCGTGCGCGGAGCGCGCGCGTTGCTTAGAGTGCGCGCGGAGGCGCCGATGACGCTGCACGACCTCTCGGAGAGTCTCGAACCCCTGCGAGTGTGGTTCAACGCGACCAGAGGCTCAACGCGCGTGGTGGCGATCAACTCGCCGACGTGAGAGCGCTGCGTCGCGGGCGCCCGTGAGGCGCTCGAACCGCTCCTCGACGAACCCGGACTCGACTTCCGGATGGCGCGAGTCCTCATCGACATGCTTCCCGATGACGACCTCGACGCCGCACAGCAGGAGGCCGCCCGCGTTTCGGACCCGCGAGCCGCTGCGTTCCATGACGCCGAAAAGCACCTCGGCCGTTCCACGGCGCGGCGGCTGGGGTGGGAACGGCACGTCGCCTGGGACATCTTCCTCGTCTATGGCCCCGGTGCGGCGTGGACGGACGCCGATATCCCGCCGCCGGACGACTGGTTCCACCAGCTCAACGACGGCGAACGGCCACAGGACGCCGACGAGGGTGAGCGGGAGCCTGACCCTCCCGACGCGGAGCCAACCAACCAATCCGAGGCCGACCCGGCGCGGTACCGCACGGGCGAGGACTTGCTGAAAGCCCTCGCGGACGCGATCCGATCGGTTCCGGGTACTCGTCAGGCGTAGCGGTCGGCGGCGGACGCCGCCGATCCGAGGGCGGGCAGCGCTCTCAGGCGCGGACCAACGGCACGCGGCCCTCGCGCTAGTATGGCGGTCCGATGCTCGAACGCTTCCACGTCCCCCCGGAGATCGAGGTACGGGTCGACCCCGCGCTGATGCGCGGCGCCGTCGAGGAGCTGTTCGTCGCCCTCGGCATGCCGCGCGGCCACGCCGAGCAGTCGGCGGACGTGCTGCTGTACGCCGACATCCGCGGCATCGACTCGCACGGCGTCTCGAACATGCTGCGCTACTACGTCGACGCGATCCGTGACGGCACGATCAACCTCGAGCCGCGCTGGCGCATCATCCACGACAGCCCCGCCGCGTGCACCATCGACTCGGACGGCGCGCACGGCGGCGTGATCGGACCCGAGGCGATGCGGATCGCGATCGAGCGGGCGCGCCAGTACGGGATCGGCTCGGTCGCCGTCTACAACGGCGGTCACTACGGCGCCGCCGCCTACACCGCCGCGATGGCGCTCGACGAGGACATGATTGGCGTGTCGATGACCGCCGGCGGGGTGAGCGTCGCGCCCACGTTCGGCGCCGAGCCGCTCGTTGGCCTCAATCCGATCGCGATCGCCGTGCCCACACGCGAGGAGCCTCCGTTCATCTTCGACGGCTCGATGAGCTCGATCGCCGGCAACAAGGTGCGGCTCGTGCAGCGCCTGGGCCGCGACACGATGCCGGGCTGGATTGCCGGCGAAGACGGCGCGCCGATCATGGAGGAGCGGGCGATCCCGGACCCGTTCCTGATGCTGCCGCTGGGGGGCACGCGCGAGATCGGATCGCACAAGGGGTACGGCCTCGCCGTGATGGTCGAGGTGCTGACAAGCCTGCTCTCCGGGGGCGGGGGAGGGCCGGACCGCCGCGCCCGCCAGGCGCACCATCTGCTCGCCTATCGCGTCGATGCCTTCACCGACCTCGAGCAGTTCAAGGACGACATGGACGCTTATCTGCGGCGGTTGCGTGAAGCGAAGACGGCGCCCGGCGAGGAGCGCGTCTACTACGCCGGCCTGCCCGAGCACGAGGAAGAGGCCGTCCGCCGCGAGCTCGGCATCCCGTACCACCCCGAGGTGATCGAGTGGTTCCACGACGTCCTCGCCGAGCTCGGCCTCAAGGATCGCCTGCCGGGGACGTAGCGGCCGCGGCCGCGCTCACCCCGACAACTCGCTGTGTGTCGAAGCACGGGGACGAGCGCGGTGAGGCGGTGTCGGGCCGGGCGAGGGTATCGAAGGCGCGGCCGCGTCATCGGCTGGCACCGGTTTGCGGGCCGAAGGCACGGCGTGCCGCCGCCGACCCGTCTGGCTCGCAGTCGGTGGGCGCCGTGTCCCGGCGACTGGTTGAGATGCTCAGCCTGTGAGGGCCGGAGCCGCCAGCCTGGACTATCCCGTCTATCGCCAGAGGTCGGGATCGGGCCGGCGCATCAGGCCGTAGCCCAGGTACCCAAACCACAGCACCAGCAGCACGTAGCAGCCTCGGGCGAGGGTGATAAAGGTGTCGCGGTCGTCGCTGCTGAGTACGGCAACCATAAAGAACACCATGACGGCCAGGCTGACCAGGGTAGCCAGGAGCGAGACTACCCGGTCGAAGTCCTCTCGCGTGGAGAGACCCAACGCGAACATGGCGCTGCCGAACCCAAGGGTAATCCCGCCTGCGTAGTGGAGAGCGGACCCCACGTAGTAGACGGGAACCCTTGCGCTGATTTCATCACTGGTTTGTGCATCGGCCAGAACGAAGTCCATGCCGCCGGTCAGAATCCAACCGGTCAGCCCGATGAAGATCATGAAGAACCCCATCTGGACAAGAGCCTTGCCGTTCCCCTGCAAGGTGACGTTCCTCATGAGCGCGTAGAGGCCCGAGAGGATGAGGGCCAGGCCCAGGATGATCGCGATGTTGGTTACGTTGGTCAGCGTCGCGTTGGCCCCCTTGGCCGTGATGGTGCCAACAGCGTCCGAAACCTCGGCGCTGTCTATCAGTAGTCCGCCTGGCTCCACGAGGAAGAAGACGAAGGCTATGGTCGGGCCGAAAATGAGGGACAGGCCAGCGAGCCAGTTAACGTGAATCGTACCCATGGTGAGAAGCTCCCTTGTGCGAGGTCGTGAACAGGGATCTCTTGGGCCAGGCCCGCTCTAGCATACATCCTGGGTCATGCCTGGGTACGAGGACGGCACCTCTCGACGGCCGGACGCCACGCCGTAACACGGCATTCCTCAGCGGCGTCGCCACGCACCGGCCGTGAGGCCGGTCGTGAAGCAATTGCCGATGAACTGTTGCCCACCGTGGTTCGCTGCCGCGGGCGTAACGCACGCATCCCCGACGGTTGAAACGGCCATTCCAAAGGGCTACTGTCCAACGAGGTGAACAGCGCGCCGCGCGGAAGGGCAGCAGACAAGTGACGGGAATGACCCTCTCCGGCAACAGGGCCCCTGGAGTCGCCATCGTCGGGGGACTCGCGGCCCTCATGGTTGCCCTCATCCTGTACCCGGGCGGCTGGGTGGTCGACGCCACCAGCTCGATGGACTTCCAGGCCACGATCGACGCGATGGTCGAGAACGACAACCTCTCGCATGGGGTGCTCTCCGCCGTGATCCTCTCCTGCCTCGTGGTCTCCTACGGCATCCTCTCGTTCTGGCGCCTGAGCGACTCCGAGGACGCCCTGCTGCGCTTCGGCGTCCTGCTGAACCTGTTCCACTACGGCATCTACATCCTGACGATGGGCATGCGGCACATGCTCGTCGCGATCGCCCAGCACCAGGACAACATCGAAGTCGACGGCGTCGCCGCTAGCTCGGAGCAGATCAACGACTATCTCGTCATGCTGCAAGCCTCGAGCGGAGGCCTCCACTACGCCTTCGTCATCGTGTCGTCGATGAGCGGCGTCGTCCTCGGGTTCGCGCTCGCCAGGCGCTTCGACTCGATGAACGTCTACGCCGCGGCCTGCTGGGTGTTCTGCCTCGCGGGAGTGGCGGGACTCCTCAACGTGTTCATCGGTCAACAGGCCGAGGCCGCGCCCGAGGCCTTCGTGATCGTGAGCAATCTCGTCCTCTTCGTCGCCGCGTTCGCGCTCCTCGTCATCGGTATCGGCGTCATGCGGGGCGAGCGCGAGCTTGTCCCGGAGGGCTAACGAACGCTGAACGCCTTACGACCGGAGGGCTGGCTACGGCGGTGCCGCGCGTTCGGGTCTGTGCGCACCGCCGCGCCGGAGGTCGGACTCGGACCCACGCGGGGCGTCAACCTTCTGGACGGCGCTCACCCGACACCTGGGCGGCGGCCGCACCGTCAACGCCGCGAGCCTCAAGGCGAGCTAGCTCGCGAGCACGTCCTCGAGCGTTCGGCCGTCGTTGAAGCGGAGCGACGCGACGCGGTGTTCGGGGCCGGCGACGATCCGGTATGTGAATCCGGCAGCCTCGACCATCACCCCATCGTCCGACGTGCGCAGCGCGGCGTGACCGAGCATCGCCGTGAGGCGTTCCGCCAACTCGAACGGTTGGCCGCTCTCGATCTCGAGCGACGCGAGACGGAGCAGCCCGTTCGCATGCCGGCGGTCGCCCGCCGAGATCGCCGGGGCTGGCTCGTACGAGCTCATCACGAACGGTAGATCGAGGCGGGGAGGCAGCGTCAGGGACCAGCGCAGCGTCACCCCGTCCGCCCCGGTCCGCTCGGCCTCGAACGCGGGGGTTGTCTCAATCCCGCGCGCGGCGAGCCCCTCGAGGATCGCGGATATCGGCCTGTCGCCCTCGAGCGCGTGGTCGCACGGCCCGCTCGCGTCTACCCACGCCGCGACGCGCGGTGGCATCCGCGCGCGGAATTCGTCGGGATCTGCATCCGCTGGTACAGGGTCGAACAGCTCGATGAACGGCCCCTCGCGGAAGTGGATCAGCGCGTTGTGCGCCGCCTCGCGATCACTGCCCCACTGCACGGTGAATCCGGCGGCCTCGTATTCCGCGACCGATCGCGCCAGGTTCTGAACACGCACGAGCACGTGGCTCGGAGTCAGGTCACTCATACAGGGTCGTCCAATCCGTAGTCCCTGTCCGGTCGGTCGGACCGGCGAGCCTCCAGTACGCGCACCTCACCGTCTGCTCGGCAGGGAGTTCGGTGCTCCTCCAGCAGGTGGCGACGCACGCGGCCCATGGCGCCGGCCTCCGGGTGCGGCCTTGATCCGAAACCGCGTGCGTCCCCGGGGTCTCCCCGAGCCGTATCAGTGGTTGACCCGACCGCGCACTGGGATTAAGGTTTCCCGCTCGCGATGATACGAAGTATCACTAAGGCGGGCCAACGACTCTTCGGAAGGAGCATTCCCCCCAATGAATGACGAGCGATGGAGCCGCCGCCGGCTTCTGAAACTGACAGCCGGCTCGATGTTCGCCCTCGCGGTCGCGCCGGTGCTCATCGGCTGCACCGAGGACGATGACGATCCGGCGCCGG
>VXTU01000029.1:29828-35259 GCA_009837285.1 Chloroflexota bacterium
GATGACGACGATCCCGCGCCAACCGCGACCCGTCAGCCATCGAGTGGCGGCGTCACCGCCACTCCGACGGCCGCCGCCACGGCCGCGCCGACAGCCGCCGCCACCGCCACGCCAACGGCCGCCGCCACCGCCGCGGCCACGGCAGCCGCCACCGCGACGCCGACCGCCCAGGCGCCAGCCCCCGCGAGCGGCGGCCGCGTCCGCGTCGCCAACGGCGGCAGCGCCACCGCCACGTTCAATCCGTTCAACGCCGCGGGCAGCGCCGACTACGCCGGCTTCTTCCACGTCTTCGACAGCCTGGCCAGGCTCGGCGGCTCGGAGGTGCGGCTCGAGGTCGCCGAGTCGATTGAGCCGAACGCGGATGGGACCGAGTGGACGATCGTCCTCCACGAAGCCGATTTCCACGACGGCCGCCCGCTGACCTCGGCCGACGCCGCCTACACGCTACGCACGTACACCGACCCTGAGGTGGCTCCGGTCATCAGCGGCGGCTTCAGCATGGTCGACGCCGCCAACATCTCGACCCCTGACGCCCGCACGGTCGTCGTGCCGCTGACGATCCCGCGCGGCGACTTCCTCGATGCCGAGCTGGCGATCTCGTCGTTCGTGCTTCCCGAGGGCTCGATCGGCGGCCCTGAAGCGATCGGCACCGGCCCGTTCAAGCTCGATGCGTACGAGGCCAGTAGCAGCATCCGGATGGTCCGCAACGCGGACTATTGGGACACTCCCCCGCTGCTCGATGAGCTTGAGATCGTGGTCGTCAATGACCCGACCGCACGACTGAACGCACTGAAGGGTGGGGAGGTCGAGTTCGCCAGAGGGATCACGCCCGCCGCCGCCAGAGCGGAGGACGGCAACGACGACATCGTTCTGCACCGCGGCGGCGCCGCGAACTCCCAGGCGATGGGGTTCGCGGCGAACATCACGATTCCGCCCTTCGACAACCCGGATGCGGTACGGGCACTGAAGCTCGCGATCGACCGGCAGTCGTTGGTCGACACCGTACTGCTTGGATTCGGCCAACTCGGCAACGACCTCGTCGGCAAGGGGCTTCCGGGGTATGCGGACGCGATTCCCCAGACGGAGCGAGACGTGCAGCAGGCGCGGGCGCTCTTCGAGCGCGCGGGGGTGACCGAGCTGACGATGCTGACCGGCGAGACCACCGCCGGGACGGTCGCGGCCGCGGAGCTGCTGGTTCAGCAGCTGGCGGAGGCCGGCGTCACGCTCACGCTGGACGAACTGCCGGCTGACCAGTACTACTCCGACTTCGCTCGACTGTTCTCCACGCCGTTGCAGTCGTGCTGGTGGGTCAACCGGCCGGCTGACGTGCACCTCACGTCATTCACCGGCTCCAGCGCGGGATTCAACCTCACGGGGATCGGGGGCGCGGAGTACGATGCGATGCTGGCGAGCGCGCAGGTCTCCGTCGATCGCGATGAGCGCCGTGCGGTCATTCAGCAGTTGCAGCAGTACTCGTTCGACCATGACGGGATGGTGATCTGGGGTTACCGCGAAGACCTCAACGCCTCCGTACCCGGGCTGACCGGCGTCTCGTTCACGCAGTCGTCGCCGCGGTTCCATCGAGCATCGCTCGAGGCGTAGCCGCGACGGCGGCGCACCCCGCCGGAAAGGGGCCGGACCGAATGACAGTGCCTCCCTGCTGGAACCGGCGTCGGCACGCGTCCGGTCCGGCGCGACGGCAGGCATGAGCGCACGCCCGCATCCGATCGTGCGAGCCCTGGCTCGACGGATCGCGGCGAGCGTCGCCGTGCTCTTCGGCGTGTCCGTGCTGCTGTATGCCGCGACGGCCGTGCTGCCCGGCGATCCGGCCACGAGGATGCTCGGTCAGGACGCCACACCGGAGAACGTCGCGGCCATGCGGAGCCAGCTGGGTCTCGACCGACCCGTTCCGGTGCAATACGCGGACTGGCTGGGCGGAGTGCTCACCGGCGACCTGGGCACCGCGACGACAGGCCGCCCGGTCGGTCCGCTGCTCCGCGACCGGGCGGGCAACTCGCTCATCCTCGCCGGCTTCGCGGCGAGCCTGACCGTGGTGATCGCGCTCGTGGTCGGCGTGGCCAGCGGCCTCCGCGCCGGCCGGCCGGCAGATTCAGCGCTCTCGGTCGGTGCGCTGGTCGGGGTCAGCGTCCCCGACTTCGTGGTCGCTGGCGTGCTGATCTCGCTCTTCGCGTTCACCTTCGAGTGGTTTCCCCCGGTGTCGCTCATCCTCGCCGGGGGCGGCCCGCTCGACCGGCCATCGATCCTGGTGTTGCCCACCGTGGCCCTGGCGGTACCGGCGGGCGCATGGGCCAGCCGCTACGTACGCGCGGCCGTGGTGGACGCGCGGACCGCGCCGAACGTCGAAGCGGCGCGGCTCGCCGGCCTCTCACCCCAGCGCGTGCTGCTGCGTCACCTACTCCCCGGGGTGATCGGTCCAACGGCGCAGGTCTTCGCGGCGGCCACGGGCTTCCTCGTCGGGGGTTCGGTCGTCGTCGAGGGGATCTTCTCCTACCCGGGGATGGGCTCCTTGCTTGCGAGCGCCGTCGCCGTCGAGGACATCGACGTGATCCTCGCCACCGGCCTCGTGATGGCGACTGCGGTGGTCGCCTCGTTCCTCGTCGCTGACCTCGCGGGTGTGTTGTCGAACCCGCGGCTGCGGACCCGGCCATGACCGCGCGAGCCGACGTCACCGAGACGCCCGAGACCGGGACTCGTCACATTGACCGGGCGGGCGCCATCACCGCCGGCGCGGGGCGCTTCGCGCTGCTGCTCGTCGCGCTTCCCGGGGTCGTCGTGGTCGTGCTGGCGATCGTCGGTCCCTGGATTGCGCCGCATCCGCTGGGCGCGACGATAGCGCCGCCGTTCGAGCCGCCGAGCGACGGCCATCCCTTCGGCACGGATCGCCTGGGGCGCGATCTGTGGTCACAGGCCCTGTACGGCGGGCGCGGGCTGCTGATCGTGCCGCTGATCGCCACCACCGCGACCGTCTTCGTTGGCGCGGCGGTCGGCATGACCGCCGGCTACCTGCGCGGCCGTGTCGACGCCCTGACCCTCGCCCTGCTGGACCTGCTGCTCGTGTTGCCGGGCGTGCTGGTCATGCTCGTCCTCGCCTCGGGTTGGGGCGCGGGGCCGATCGTGATCGTGATAGCGATGGTGCTCACCGGCTCCCCGTTCCTCGCCCGCCTCGCGCGCGCCGCCACGCTCGAGGTGAGCCAGGCTCCCTTCGTCCAGGTCAGCGTCACGCAGGGAGACGGCACCTTCACGATCCTGCGGCGCGACGTGCTGCCCAACGTCGTCGGGCCGCTCCTCGCCGACTCCGGCATGCGCTTTCTGGGCGCGCTGTACCTCGTCGCGGCGCTCAGCCTCCTCGGTTTCGGACCGCCGACCCCGGAGACGAACTGGGCGGTGATGATCCGCGAGAACGCCGAGGGCGCCGGCCTGAACGTCTGGGCACTCGCGCTGCCGGCGCTGATGATTGCGCTGCTGTCGATCGCGGTGAACGTGGTGCTGCAGACCGTGGCCGATCGGTTCGCGCGATGAATGACCATGCTCGCGATCACGTCGTGCAGGTCGACGGCCTGCGGGTCGAGGACCGTGCCGGACGCGCGATCCTGCGCGATGTTTCCGTCTCGCTCCCCCCGGGATCGCGCCTGGGGATAGTCGGGGAATCAGGCGCCGGGAAGACGACGCTCGCCCTCGGTCTGCTCGGCCACTTCCGTCCCGGCCTCACCCGCACCGCCGGGGCGATCCACGTCGCCGGCCACGACGTGCTGGCGGCGTCCGCACGTCAGCTCCGCGCCTATCGGCGCTCCGTCGTCTCCTACCTGGGCCAGGATCCCGCGGCCGCCCTTACTCCGAACATGCGGATCGGCGCACAGGTCGCCGAGCTCCTGCACGGCGACCGCAGCGACGATGCTCTCCGCGCCAGGTTCGAGGCGGTTGGTCTTCCCGGCGACCGCACCTTCCGACGCCGTTACCCGCACCAGGTGTCCGGCGGGCAACTCCAACGGGTCGCCATCGCGCGAGCGTTGGCGCCCGATCCGGCCGTCCTCGTGCTCGACGAGCCAACCGCCGCCCTCGACCTCCTCACCCGCGGCCTGATCGCCGAGGAGATCGAGCGTCAGGCCGACCTGCGCTCGCTGGCTCTGGTGATGGTCTCGCACGATCTCGCGATGGTGGCGCGCTCGGCAGACGAGCTGGTGGTGCTTCGCGACGGCGTGGTCGTCGAGGCAGGCTCGGTTGGCGCGATGCTCACGCGACCGACCCACGCCTACACGCGCGAGCTCGTTGAGGCCTGCGACGGTGAGGCGTCCCGACTCGCGAACGATCGCGGCCCGGCGGGCGATGCGGTCTTGCGTGTCCGCGGCCTGGCTGCCGGGTACCGGCAGGGCAGGGAACCGATACCGGTCGTCGAGGACTTCGACCTCGATGTAGCCCCGGGTGAGTGCGTAGCGCTGATCGGCGCGTCCGGGGCAGGCAAGAGCACCATCGCCCACTGCCTGCTCGGGTTGCATCCGCCGGGGAGCGGTGAGGTCACCGTAGCGGGCGAGCGCCTGGCCCCCGGGGTTCGGCAGCGCAGCGTGGCAGAGCGGCGGACGATCCAGCTGGTGCCTCAGGACCCCCTCGGATCGCTCAACCCGCGTCGGCGGGTCGGCGATACCCTGCGGCACGCGCTCCGCACCATGCGCGGCCTGAGCCGTCGCGAGGCGGACGCGGAGGCTGCCCGGTTGCTGGAGCGGGTGCGGCTCTCACCAGAGTTGCTCAGGCGGCTGCCGCGCGAACTCTCGGGCGGGGAGCGGCAGCGGGTCGCGATCGCCCGGGCGCTGGCCGCCGAGCCTCATGTCCTGATCTGCGACGAAGTGACGTCCGCCCTCGACGTCTCGGTGGAGGCGTCGATCCTCGACCTGATCGACGACCTGCGAGCCGACAGCGGGATGGCGGTGCTGTTAATCGCGCACGATCTGCGCGTGGTGCGCCGCATCGCCGACCGCGCGGTGGTGCTGCACGACGGTCGCGTCCGCGAGCATGGTCCGGTCGAGGACGTCCTGGGAGCCCCCCGTCACGAGCTGACTCGTGCCCTCGTCGCCGCGGATCGTCCCGTCGGCGAGATCGTCCGCGACCGAGAGCAGCGGGGGTGGTCCTCGATGCGCGCGCCGGAAACCGCGCCGCTGTGATCACCGCCCACGAGTCCCCTCGGCGTACCCAATGCTCGCCAGGCGGCGTCCCTACCGCTCGCGCCGTTGCCCACCAGCCAGCGCAACCCACCCGCACAGGAAGTGAGCAATACCCATGCAGTTCGGTCTGTTCCTGAACAACGGCATCTTCGAAGGCGTCGATGACGCCCGGGCGCTCGCGCTCACCGTCGAGACCGCGGACCTTGCGGAGGAGCTCGGCTACGACGAGCTGTGGGTGACGGAGCATCACTTCATCG